>NZ_WJIE01000007.1:0-300000 GCF_009649845.1 Polyangium spumosum | reverse complement strand
AGAGCCACGACGGCGCGTCGGGGATGCTCTGCATCCGCAACGAGAGGGCCGGGCTCAGGTACGCGAGCGGCGACCAGAGCACGCCCGACGCGAGGTACACGAGCAGCGCGTCGAGGCCGTACTTGAGCGCCATCAGCGTCACGCCCGTGAGCAGATAGGCGCGCCGCCCGACCGGCGCTTCGAGGCCGAACCAGAGCCTCGTCACCTCGCGCAGGGGCGTGCGCGGGCGGGACGGCGGGGGGGAGTCACTCATCCGCACATTATGCGGGAGATCGCAGCGCCGCGCGTAGCGCCTCGGCGACACGCGCCATCTCCTCGTCGCTCGTGTACTTCGCGCGCGGCCAGAAGAAGCCCCGCAGGCCATCCTTCTTGCGCCGCGGCACCACGTGCACGTGCAGGTGCGGCACGCTCTGGCTTATCTTGTTGTTCATCGCCACGAACGATCCCTCGGCCGAGAGCGCAGGCTCGATCGCGCGCGCCACGCGCTGCGCGGCCGCAAAGAGGGGACCGATCGACGGCTCGGGTAGATCGAGTAGCGTCGGCACGTGGGCGCGGGGAACGACGAGGCAGTGGCCCACGAACAAGGGGCTGCGATCGAGGAAGGCGAGGATCTCGGGCTCGTCGAGCACGAGATGGGCAGGAAGATCACCTGCCGCAATACGACAAAAGGTGCATGCCTGGGCCATGGGGGAAACTCGCGTCACAGGTCGATGGTCGCGTTTGCTCACGCACCAAGATTTGTCCGGTACGGAGGCGCCGGGGCTGGCGACACCGTGGGTGGGTCAGTAGAGTGGCCGCGCCTTTGCGGGCGGGGACCATGGGCACGATCGAGCAGGGGAGCCGCGGCGTCCTCGTCGTCGAGGACGATCCGGACATCCGTGAGACCATCGCGCAGATCCTCGAGGAAGAGGGCTACGAGGTGCGTGGCGCGAGCAACGGAAAGCAGGCGCTCGACCTGCTCCACGAGGGCGTTCGCCCGCAGCTCATCCTGCTCGACCTGATGATGCCGGTCATGGACGGCTGGCGCTTCCGGACCGAGCAACGACAGGATCCGACGATCGCCGACATCCCCGTCATCGTGATCTCGGCCGACGGCAACCTCCGGCAGCAGGCCGCGAAGATCCAGGCGAACGGATACCTGCGCAAGCCCGTCGGCATCGACACGTTGCTCGACGCGGTCGAGCGATTCCTCAAGCCGCCGGCGCCGTCGTCCTAGGACCGTCGATACTCCATCTTGCGCGGGATCATCCCGCTCTTGGAGATCATCTCGAAGGCCTCTTTTTCGAGCAGCGGATGCACGCCCTTCGGCGAGACGCCGCCGGGCAGCTTCTTCTTCGTGATGAACGACGCGAGGTACTGCGGGTTGAGCGCCGAGAGCTGCCGCAGGATCTGCTTCATCCGCTTCGTGTCGTTCGTCCACGCGTACGCGAACGCGCGCGAGCGGAGGAGCTGCGGCTTGATGTCGGCGTAGGTCGCGTCGTTCGGATCGAGCGTGTCGAGCAGCTCCACGGCCTTCTTCGCCTGACCGGCCCGCGCCCACGCCTCGCCCACGATCGCCGCGATCGTCGCCCGGCTCTTCGCGTCCTTGTGCCGGCCGAGGTCGATCTTGTCGACGAGGCCCTTGGCCGCCTCGGTCTCGCCGAGCACGAGGTGGATCATCGCGCGTTGCGCCCGCGCCTCGTCGGCGACCGGCGGCATGACCTTCTCGAGCTTGATGCTCTCCAGCGTCGCCAGCGCCTTCTTCGGATCCTCCTGCAGCTCGAGCTGCGCGCGGGCGAAGACAGCCGCGGTGTCGTCCTTGCCGAACTCGCTCTCGAGCTTCTCGATGGCCTCCTTGCGCGCCTCGGGCGTGTCCGCGCCGCGCACGAGGTTCGCCACGGCGCGCGAGCGCTGCGCGTACCGCAAGACCCAGACGACCAGGGCCGCCACGCCGAGCGTCACGACGAGCGCCACGACCTTCGAGATCCAGCCCGAGATGAAGAGCGCGATGCACCAGACGAGCGCGAGCGGGATGCCGATCCGGACCGCGAGCTTCTTCGGCTCGAGCATCTGGAGCGGATCGGGCGCGGCCGCCTGTTTGTCGCGCGCGGCGGCGATGAGCGCCTCGCGCGCGGCCTTCGGCTTGTCCGCGGTCTTCGGTTTCTCCGGGGTGTTGTTCTTCGGCTTGTCGGACGTCTTCAAGGCGAGCGCTTCATACCACGTGCCACGGGAAACAGTAGCGCGGCCCCTCGCGACTTCGTCAGCCCGCGGCGCCCGCCTCCGGCGTCGACGGCGTCTCCTTCACGTCCGGACGCACCTTGGCCTTGGGCGGGTGCGTCGACATGGGATCGGACAGGCCCATCGTCGACTCGCGGAAGTGCAGGAAGATGGTCTGGGCGATGGACATGCACGGCACCGCGAAGAGCGCGCCCGTGATCTGGAAGAAGTGCTCGCCCACGAGCAGCGAGAACACGACGAGGACGGGGTGGATCTTGGCCGCGTCGCCGATGATCTTCGGGTTCAGGAAGTTCGCCTCGAGCTGGTGGATGCCCACGATCCACGCGAGCACGCCGAACGCCGTCATCGGCGACTGCGTGAGGCCGATGAGCACGGCCGGGATCGAGCTCAGGATCGAGCCGAAGATCGGGATCAGCGACATCACGGCCGCGAGGATCGAGAGGATCGGCCAGTACTTCAGGTGGAAGAGCCAGAAGCCGATCGCCGAGAGCACGCCGTTCACGAGGCAGATGAGGAGCTGCCCACGCACGACGCCGGACAGGCCTCGATCGAGCCTGCGCATGAACCTGTCGAAGGTGTGGTGCGAGGTCGGATCCCAGAGGTCGCGGAAGAACGCGAGGATCTTCTCGTGCGTCAGGATGATGTAACCCGCGAGCATCAACGTCATGAAGAGGTTGAAGATCCCGCGCGAGATCGCGCCCGCGATCTTCTGGCCGACCTGGAGCACGAGCGTCGCGTTCTGGCGCAGGTAGAGCAGCGCCTTGTCGAACCCCTCGCGCAAGAGGCCCGCGCTCGAGATGTTCTTCGGCTCCTCGTTCACGACCTCCCAGGTGCCGTGCTGCACCTCGTGCAGGCGCAGATCCTCGCTCACGAAGACGTCGTACGAGCCGTCGTCACGCTTGACGATCCGGAGCGGCGGGCGCTCGGCTTCCTGCGCCTCGGCCTTCTGCGCCTCACCCGCGTTGATCTCGGGGCTCGCGTTCGGCGTGGGCTCCGGCGCGCTCTCCGCGGGGCGTTGCCCGGCCCAGCGCACGAGGCGCGAGTCGATCGCCGGCAGCCACTCGCTCCGCACCTTGCGCGTGAGGTTCGGCCACTCGGATGCGAGGGCCTGCCCCTCGGTGACGAGGCGCGGGACGATCATCCCGATGAAGCCGCCGATCGCGCCGAGCGTCATCGCGTAGACGAGCAGGATCGCGGCCCAGCGCGGCACGCGTTTGCGCTCGACGCGCAGGACCGCGGGCGTCAGCACGTACGCCACGACGAGCGCGAGCACGAAGGGGAGCATCACGGCGTGCGCGGTGATGCAGAGCGCGACGACGAGCACCGCGCTCGTGGCGAGGAAGACGCGGCGCGCGGTCTTGCGCTCCGGCGGATGGGCTGACACGGGCGGTGACGGTTCGTTCACGGGCTCTCGCCTCCATCACTCGGCGCGGGCAGGCGCGCGCCCGGCAGATCCGCGAAAAAAGGCGCGAGGTAGTCGCGCGTCTTCTCGAGGGCCTGGGGCACGACGCGTACGTCGGCGAGCACCGGCATGAAGTTCGTGTCGCCGCTCCAGCGCGGGACGATGTGCGCGTGCAGGTGCTCGGCGATCCCCGCGCCCGCGGCCGCGCCCAGGTTCAAGCCCACGTTGAGCCCCTCGGGCTTGACCGCGGCGCGCAGGCGCTGCGTCGCATCGCGCACGAGATCGAAGAGGGCGTGATGATCCTCGCGCGAGAGCTTCTCCAGCGCGTCGACGTGCGCGTGCGGCACGACCAGGAGGTGCGCCGCGGCGAACGGGTAGCGGTTCAGCACGACGAACGCGCGCGGCGTATCACACACGACGAGGCGCTCGCGGAGCTCCTCCGGCGGTGCAGCTTCGATGCCACAAAACACGCAGGATCCACCCTTTTTTGAAAGGATGTACTCCATGCGCCACGGCGCCCAGAGCGGATGGCCCATCGAGCGCGGCACGCTAGCACCGGCGCCGGCCGGTGGCGATCAACGCGCGGGCGCCATGCTGCCGCTTTTCGCGGCCGGGGAAGGTGAAAGTGCGTAATCGAGGGCGAGCGAGACGCCGATGCCCACCGCCGTCCCCATGAGATCCCAGGCGAAATCTCTCCACGACGGCGTGCCGAACCCGCAAGCGTCGAGGATTTCCTTGCTGTACCCGGCGCCGATCGCGACGGCCATGCCGACCGCGACGCGGTTCGCCCGCCCGTCGAGGCCGTAGAGGGCCGAGGCGCCGTATGCGCCTCCCGCGAGCGCGGCCGAGAAGCCGAAGTGCAGGGCTTTGTCGCGGCCGAAAAAGGGATCCGGATCCGGGGGCGGATCGGCGCGGACGGGGAGCGCGGCGAGGATCACGGCGAGGACGATCGCGGGCGCGACGAGCAAGCGTTTCATGCGCCGATCGTAAGGACAAAACGCGCGCGGCGCCTCTCCCTCACGAGCTCGCGAGGGGAAGGCGCCGCGAACGGTCACCCGAGAGGGGCCAGGATTACTCCTGATCCTTCTCCTTCTTCTTGAGATCGAGCTTGCCGGCCAGCTTCTCGCGGATGAGATCGCCGACCGTTCCGGCCACGCTCTTCTCCTCCTCGACGGCCGCGCTACCACCGCCGCCCGCGCTCTTCACGCGCTTCGGGCGCTCGGCCGGCGCCGGCTTCTCCACGCCGATGTTCTTCATCGTCGCGAAGA
Organism: Polyangium spumosum; assembly: GCF_009649845.1. Lineage (NCBI taxonomy): Bacteria > Pseudomonadati > Myxococcota > Polyangiales > Polyangiaceae > Polyangium > Polyangium spumosum. Next base: position 295,113 of record NZ_WJIE01000007.1, on the reverse strand, counting down.
GGCGGCGCTCGATCGTGTCGACGCTCGAGATCTCGACCTTCACGAGGTCGCCGACCTTGATCTTCGTGCCCTCGGGCTCGAGGATGTCGCCCGTCTGGATGAGCGCCTCGACGCCCTCGCGCAGGCGCACGAAGATGCCGTACTCGACGATGCTGATGACCTGCGACTCGTCGATCACGCGGCCGGGCGCGAACTCGCTGAGCATCGTCGGCCACGGGTCGTCCCAGAGCTGCTTGATGCCGAGGGAGACCTTCTTCTCGTCGTGGTTGATCGAGAGGATGATCGCCTCGACGTCGTCGCCCTTGTGGTGCAGGTCGCTCGGGTTGTTGACGCGCACCGACCACGAGAGGTCGCTCTTGTGGACCATGCCGTCGACGCCCTCCTCGATCCCGACGAACACGCCGTAATCGGTGAGCGAACGGACCTTGCCCGCGATCTTGTCGCCGGGGTGGTACTTGTCCGTGAAGAGCATCCACGGATCGGGCTCGAGCTGCTTGAGACCGAGGCTGATGCGCTTGGCGCGCGCGTCGACCTCGAGCACCTGGCACTCGATCTCCTGGCCGACCTCGAGGAGCTTCGACGGGTGCTTGACCTTCTTGGTCCAGCTCATCTCGCTCACGTGGATCAGGCCCTCGACGCCCGGCTCGAGCTCCACGAAGGCGCCGTAGTCCGTGATCGACATGACCTTGCCGCGGACCTTCTTGCCCGCCGGGTAGGCCTCCTCGGCGTGGTTCCACGGATCCTCCTGGGTCTGCTTGAGGCCCAGGGAGACGCGCTCGGTCTCGGGGTTGTACTTGAGGACCTTGACGGTGACCTCGTCGCCGACGTTGAACACCTCGTTCGGGTGGTTCACGCGGCCCCAGCTCATGTCCGTGATGTGGAGCAGGCCGTCGATGCCGCCGAGGTCCACGAACGCACCGTACTCGGTGATGTTCTTGATCGTGCCCTTGACGGTCATGCCCTCGGTGAGGGTCTCGAGCGTCTTCTGCTTCATCTCGTCGCGCTCGCGCTCGAGCAGGACGCGGCGGGACAGGACGATGTTGCCCCGCTTCTTGTTGAACTTGATGACCTTGAACTTGTAGGTCTGGCCGATCAGTTTGTCCAAGTTGCGGATCGGGCGGAGGTCGACCTGCGACCCCGGGAGGAACGCCTTCACGCCGCCGCGGATGGTGACCGAGAGGCCGCCCTTCACGCGCTGGCTGATGGTGCCCTCGATGAGCTCGTCCGCCTCGCAGGCGTTCGAGATCTCATCCCAGACCTTCATCTTGTCGGCTTTTTCCTTCGACAAGGTGACGAGGCCGTCGTCGTTCTCGCGGCTCTCGATGTAGACGTCCACCTTGTCGCCGGGCTTGACGCCGACCTGACCCGTGGCGTCCGCGAACTCTCGGAGCGGGATCACGCCCTCGCTCTTGCCACCGATGTCGACCACCACCGAGTCACGGCCGACCTGAACGACCGTCCCAGCGATGATCTCGCCCTCGCGCGCGAAATCGGACTCGACCCGCTGCTCGAAGAGCGCGGCGAAGCTCTCCATACCGGATCCCATGTCGGATCCCGTCATCTCCACGTTCGCGTTACTAGCCATCTGGTCTTTTGAAACCGTCCTTCCCTAGGATTTCCCGGTGCACGGATTGCGATGCGCCGCGCGGGCGTGCGGCTCGTTTTGAGCCGGCCTCGGGCACACGTCGGGCGTCGGTCCGGATCCGGGAGAGCGGTCCCTCTAGTCCGGTGCCAGCGCCTTGTCAATGTGATGCCCCCAAAGGCTCCGTTTTGTCCGCCCTCACCGGCGAGACAAACTCCGGCCAGGGCGAGCAAAATCAGGGCTTTTTGCCAGGGATCTCCGCGCCGCGCAGCTTGCCCGCGAGCCCGGCGGCGGCGCGATCCAGTCCCTCGTACGGCCAGGGCGCGCGGAGCACGACGACATCACCCTCACGCTTCACGGTGGTCGCCCGGAGCGCCTCCTTCTCGCCCGCGACGTCCTGCGCGAGCAGCAGCACGAGGCCGAGATCCGACAGGAGAGAGCGCGCGCCCTCTTCGAGCTTGGGCGCGTCCGCGGCCTTCGTCGGTTCGAGGCGAACCACGAGCTCCGGCGAACCGCTCAGCGCGAGCGAGCCCGTGGCCCGCTCGATCGTGCCGAGGACCGACGCGCGCGGCAGGAGCGTGTTCGCCCCCGACGCGACCTCGAACGCCTGCCGCGCGATCGCGAACGTGACCGCGCCCTTCTCGGGCAAACCGAGCTTCTCACCTTCCTCCGTGGCCGGCAGCGCGGCCTCCACGATCGATCGATCCGTGCCGACGAGGATCGTCCCGTCGTCCGCCTGTCCGATCACGATCGAAGGGCCCACGAGGAGCTCGCCTTCCCGGCGAAACCCGGCCCAGCCCTCCTCCTTCGCGACCTCGGCGAGGCCCGCGACGAAGCGGCCGCGCTCGATGCGACCGCCGAAGAGCGCGACCCAGCTCCGGCCGTCCATCGACGCGACGACGACCTCGCGCACGTCCGCGGGCAAACGCACGCCCGTGTGATCGTGGATGCGCTCCGCGCGCGAGGGCCGCTGGGGCGCGGCGGCCTCGGGCCCGCTGCCTTCATCGAGCGCGAGCTTCAAGAGGTGCTCGCGCACGGGCTTGAAGAGCACGATGTCCGCGGCTTCGAGCCGGACCGCGATGTTCGTCCCCGCGGGGACGTGCGCGCGCGCCGTGGGCCGGTACCGCAGGAAGAAGCTCCAGAACGCGAGGCCCGCGAGCGTGACGAGCACGAAGACCGTCGCAGCGATCACGAGCAAGACACGCGTGGGCGGCGGCTTCGGTCGTGGCGACTCGGCGCGAGGCTCGGGCGGAGGCTCCGGCAACACGTCGGGCTTGGGCGCAGCCAGAGGCGTGGCCCCGACCGCCTCGGGATCACGTTGCGTGGGCGGGACGGGCTCGATGGGGGGATCGGGGGCGTCACTCGGCGCGTCCGAGCCGAGCCCCTGAGCGTCAACGGGATCGACGAGCGTGTCGGCCATCGCCGCCGAGCATAAAACGCTCAGCGCTCGCCTTGCATCTCCTCCGGCGCCGCGAGCTTGCCTTCGAGCATCGCCCGCAGCACCTCCGACGAGAAGTCCCAGCGCACGCGCACGGAGCGATCGATTCGCTCGATCCGCACGTCCTCGAAGAGCGCGGCATACCGGCTGCCCTGCCCACCTTCGCGGAGCGCGCGGAGCAAATTCTCGGCCTTGCCGGCGGCTTGCCCCGTGCCGGCCGTGATCTCGGCGTCGATCCGCAAGGCGTCGCCGACCATCACCGCGCTCGCGCGGGCGCGGTCGAGGCCGCCGATGATCGAGGCGATGGAGGGGAAACGTCGCTCGAGCGAGGGCGGCAGGCGCCGGGCGCGGAGGTCCACGCTGACCAGGCCCTCGGCCGCGGGATCACGGCGGCGATCGTCCGGGCCCTCCTCGAGCACACGAGCGACGCTGTCCGCCTCGACGGGCGTGACGAACATGATCATGCGGGTCCCGAAGGCGTGGATACGCGCGGTGGTTGCGCGCCCGAGGGGCCCTCTTCGCTCCCACGTCCGGACGTCGTCCGCGATCGGAGGATCCACGAGGCGGAAGATCCCGGGATCGGGGCGCACATCCTCGACGTCGCCCTCGACGACGAGCACCCGATCCCCGGCCTCGGCGTCCGCGGCGCGCAGGCCGATCCACACGACCTTGGCGCGCGTGATCGCCAACGAGACGATCGCCTCCTCGCCGCCGCTCTCGTCCTCGACACGCGCGGAGAGGACCTCCGCCAGCGGCCCGAGCTGCGCGCGCATGCGGCCGAGATCCACGCGGACCACGAGATCCAGATCGGCCGGGAAGAGCTCGGCCGGATCGAGGCTCTCCCGCTTGCCCTTGCGCTTGCGGGGGCTCTTCGGGGCCGGCACCTCGCCGCCACACGCCGCGGCGGAGCCGAGCGCGAAGAGGCCGAGCAAGAGCGCGCGGCGCGGACGAGGCTCAGCCCGCTCGCTCTCGCGCTTCGACGACAAGCGCCATCTCCTCGACGAGCTCGGCGACGTCCCTGTGGCTCGAGTCGACGACGATCGCGTCCTCGGCCTGACGGAGCGGCGCCACGGGGCGCTCGGTGTCGGCCTTGTCGCGGCGCTCCACGTCGTTGAACGTCGCCTCGTAGGTGGCGTCCTTGCCTTGCGCGACGAGCTCTTCGTAGCGCCTCCGCGCGCGGACCTCGGGCGACGCGGTGAGGAAGAACTTCACCTCTGCGTCGGGGAAGACCACGGTGCCGATGTCGCGCCCTTCGAGCACCACGCCGCCCACGGCGCCTTGCCCGCGTTGCATGTCGAGCAGCGCCGCGCGCACCGCGGGCACGGCCGAGACGCGGCTCGCGCCGAGGCTCACCTCGGGGGCGCGGATCGCCGCCGAGACGTCCTCGCCGTCGAGCACGACCCGCATGCCGCTGCCGCCGCCGGTCGCGCCCTCGACGCGCTCGATCACCATGCGCCTCCGCGTGACGAGGTCCTCCGCGAGCGCGCCGAGCGCCTCCGCCTCGTCCCAGCGGAGCTTTTCGCGCACGGCTGCCAGGGCGACCGTCCTGTAGAGCGCGCCCGTGTCGAGGAGCAGGTAGCCGAGCCGCTCCGCGAGCCTCCGCGCGACCGTGCTCTTGCCCGCGCCTGCCGGCCCATCGATCGCGACGCGTACTGCCCTCCGACCGCTCGTCATGGCGTCCCTCCGGCGCCCGGTTCTACCTCGATTCGTGCCCCGAGCGCGCGCATCGTACCGACGAACCGCGGAAAGCTCGTGGCGATGTTGTCGGCGTCGCGCACGCGCGTGGGGCCATCCGCGAGGAGGCCGAGCACACACGATGCCATGGCGATGCGGTGATCACCGCCGCTCTCGATGTCCGCGGCCTTCAGCTTGCCTTCCGGCTTTCCCTCGATCGCGAGCCCGTCCGGCCGCTCCTCGCAGTCGAGGCCAAACGCGCGGAGCACGCGCGCCATCATGGCGATACGATCGCTCTCCTTCACGCGGAGCTCGGCGGCGTCCTCGATGAGCGTCGTGCCGTGCGCGCGGGCCGCGAGCGCGCAGAGGATCGGCACCTCGTCGATCGTGCGCGCCACGAGCTCGCCGCCGAGCCGCCCGGGACGCAGGTCCGCCGCGCCGGCGTGCAGGTCGCCGATCGGCTCGCCCATCTCCTCGCCCTTCGGCTCGAGGACGAGCGCGCCGCCCATGTCGCGCAGGACCTCGAAGAGCCCGGTGCGCGTGGGATTCAGGCCCACGCGCCGCACGGTCACGCGGCTGCCCGGGACGAGCTGCGCGGCCGTGACCAGGAACGAAGCGGACGAGGGATCCCCGGGGACCGTGATCTCGAAGGGTGGGAGTTTGCCCGAGAACGAGGGGCCGTCGAGCTCGATGATCGAGCCGACCGAGCGCAGCGGCACGCCGAGCGCGAGCATGAGCCGCTCGGTGTGATCCCGCGACACGAGCGGCTCGCGCACGTACGTGGGCCCGTTGGCGTAGAGGCCCGAGAGCAGGATCGCGCTCTTCACCTGCGCGCTCGCGACGGGCATCTCGTACTCGAGCGGCCCGAGCACGTTGGGCTCGGGCAGAGGTCCGATCTGGAGCGGCGCCGTGATCTCTCCGACGCGCTTCGGATCGAGCTTGCCCTCGATGCGACCGCCGCGCAGGCGCAAGGGCCTGGCGACGCGCTCCATCGGGCGGCGCGAGAGCGACTCGTCGCCGACGAGCACGGCGGCGAAGCGCTGCGCGACCAGCACGCCGGCGAGCAGGCGCATCGTGGTGCCCGAGTTGCCGCAGTCGATGGGCGCGCTCGGGGCGCGGAGGCCGTAGAGCCCTTTGCCGCCGACGAGCAGCGCGTCGGTCTGCTCCTCGGTGGTGATGCCCATCGCGCGGAGCGCGGCGAGCGTCGACATGTTGTCCGCGCCGAGCGCGCCGCCGACGATGCGGCTCTGTCCTTCGGCGAGGCCGGCGAAGAGGAGGGCCCGGTGCGCGATGCTCTTGTCGCCCGGGATCGGGACGCTGCCTGTGAGAGGGCGTTCGGATGGAAAGACGACGAGGTCGGTCACGGGCAGGCTCTAGCAGAAGCCGAGGGCCGAGGGGATGTTTGTCAGACGCGGCAGTCGGGGCGCACGGAAACGTCACCCGAGCGGCCGCCCCGGGCGGCCCGGTCCGCTCGCGGGAGGGCAGGGGAGGCGAATTCCCCGTCCGGGGCAGCGAGTGGATTCTGCGAGAGAGACAAACCAATCCGTGGATGTCCCCATTTCACCGGATCCAGCCCGAACGGCGCGCGGCGCGGAGACGTGCCGGATCGCCCCGGGATCGATTGTCATTCCGCCCCCGCGCGCTATCGTGAAACACGGGGATCATGGGGGGTATGAACAACGCGGAATGTGAGATCGACGTCTCCGTCGATCTCGGCGCAGACTCGCTGCCGCGCCCGGGCGACATGATCGCGGGGAAATATCGTGCCCTGCGGGTCCTCGGCGCCGGGGGAATGGGCGTCGTGGTGGAGGCGGAGCACGCGAGCCTCAGGCAGCGGGTCGCGCTCAAGTTCCTGCACCCCAAGGTGGCGGGGAGCGAGGTCTCCGTCACCCGGCTCCTCCGCGAGGCGCGGGCCGCGAGCGCGATCAAGAGCGAACACGTGGCGCGCGTGCTCGACATGGGCACCCTTCCGGGCGGCTCGCCGTTCGTCGTGATGGAATACCTGACCGGCGTCGATCTCCGGGGCGTGCTCGGCCGCCGCGGCCCGCTGCCCGTCGAGGACGCGGTCGATTACATCCTCCAGGCCTGCGAGGCGCTCGCCGAGGCGCATTCCCTCGGCATCGTCCACCGCGACATCAAGCCCTCGAACCTCTTCCTCACGAGCCGCGCCGACGGCTCGCCGCTCATCAAGGTCCTCGATTTCGGCATCGCCAAGCTCCTCCGCCAGGGCGGCGCGAGCCAGCCCGAGGATTGCGTCACGCTCACGGGCAATGGATTCGTGGTGGGTTCGCCCCGGTACACCTCACCCGAGCGGCTGCGGGACCCGACGAACGTCGATCCTCGCACCGACATCTGGTCGCTCGGTATCGTCCTCCACGAGCTCCTCAGCGGCCAGAGCCCCTTCGAGGCGAAGACCATCTCCTCGCTCTATTTCCGCATCGCCGCCGACCCGCCCGCGCGGATCCGGGATGTTCGTCCCGACGTACCCGAGGGGCTCGAGAAGGCGATCCTCCAGTGTTTGCAGAAAGACCCGGACAAACGCACGCCCGACGTGGCCGAGCTCGCCGCTTCGCTCCGGCCTTTCGCGCCCGAGCGCAGCGAGACCAGCGTGCGGCGGGTCATCCGGGTGATGGGGGTTCCTCCCGAGAAGTTACCGACCCATGGCGGCCCGTGCCGTGACGACGACGGCCCGCGCGGCGCGCTCTCCACGGCCCTCTTGCCCGCGGCCCTCCGGCGCTCCACGCGCCTCCGCGCGGGGCTCGGCCTGCTCGGCGTCGCGCTGCTCGTGGTCGGGGCGCTCGTCGTCGCCCAGGGAGGCGCGCCCGAGGATCTGCCGAACACGAACGCACAAGCTCGGACGGCCGCCGCGCCGCGCGAAGAGCCCTCGGTCGTGGTGGCGCCCGACCCTCGGAGCGACCCGCCCGCCGCCGCGCCCGCGGCCCCCGCGCCGAGCCCGCAGGCGAAGGAGCCAAAGCCGCAGACAGCTTCACCTTATCAAACCTCTGGCGTCCCCTCGGGGCGCCGCAAAGGAGGGAACTTCCTTGATCCGCTGGGCAGCCGCAAATGAGAAGAGATACACTTGGCGCGACAAACGATTTCTCCTGCCCTGGATGGGGTGGGCCGCCCTCGTCCTCGGGAGCGGGACCGCGCGCGCCGAGGGGAGCGCCGCCGAGGAGGCGGAGGCCCTCTTTCGCGAGGCCAGGCAGCTCATGGCCGACAAGCGCTTCGCCGAGGCTTGCCCGAAGCTCGCGGAGAGCCACCGGCTCGACCCGGGCGGCGGGACGATCCTGAACCTCGCCTTCTGCCACGAGGCGGAGGGCAAGACGGCCACGGCCTACCGCGAGTTCGGCGAGGCCCTCGCGTGGGCTCGCACGGACGCGCGGCCCGATCGCGCGGAGATCGCACACGCCGAGCTCGACGCCCTCGAAGGCAAGCTCGCGCGGCTCGTGATCGTGCTCGGCCCCGGCGCGCGCGCCGCGGGGATGGTGGTCGAGCGCGACGGGACCACGATCGCGGACGCGTCGCTCGGCGCGCCCGTGCCGGTGGATCCCGGCGAGCACGTGGTCACCGCGACGGCCGACGGCAAGGAGCCCTTCCTGACCACGGTGCGTGTCTCGCCCGGCAAGCGAGTGACCGTGGTCGTGCCTCCGCTCGCGCCGTCCCGCGGTCCTTCGGGCACGCGCATCGCGGCGCACGTGACCGCGGGCCTCTCGGTGGTCGCGCTCGGCACGGGGGCGATCTTCGGGATCCGCGCGCTCGTGAAGGAGGACGAGGCGAGCGCGCGGTGCGAGGGTACGGTTTGTCCCGACGCGACGTCGCTCGACGTGGCCGAGGACGGGCGGAGGGCCGCGAAGATCGCCGACGTGTCGCTCGGCCTGGGCGCCGCGTGCCTGCTCTCGTCCGCGACGCTCTACTGGATCTCGCGCGCGAAGAGCCCGGCGGATGCAGGCACGTCGATCGCGGTCGCGCCTGCGGCGGGGTCGGGCGCGACGTTGCTCCTCGGAGGAACCTTTTGAGCACCAAACGCGAGCTCGTCCATCCCTTCGTCAGGTACGCCGCCGCGTGGCCCTTGCTCGTCGCGGGCCCGCTCGGCTGCGAGGTCGTGGCGGGGATCGAGCCACGCACGCTCGCGCCGCCCGCGCCGCCCGTCACCGACGGCGCGTGCGCCGAGGCCGAAGGGACGGGCTTCCCCGACTCGGCGACGCGGCTCTGCTCGGATGGAACGTTCGTGGTCGCCTGCGAGGACGCGTCCCTCGCGGCGGGCCAGGATGGCCACGTGGTCGGCGCCCTGCCGAGCTACGCGGAGGTGCCGTTCGGCGAGGACGAGGGCGAGGGGGTGCGCGACGAGATCCTGGATCTCGTGTGGGAGCGTGACGCCGCGCCCGCGCCGATGTCGTGGGACGATGCGCGCGCGCGTTGCGAGAAGCTCGGCGGAGGCGCGAGGCTCCCGACGCGCGTGGAGCTCGTCTCGCTCGTCGATTACGGGCGCGAGGGCCCCGCGATCAACCCCTCGCAGGTCTCCGTTCCCTCGTCGTCCACGGATCTCTACTGGACCACGACGACGTCGCTGGACGGCGTGTGGGGGATCGGCTTCGTCGACGGCGGGTCGACCTCGCTCGATCCCACGCTCGCGGCGCGCGTCCGCTGCGTCGTCGGCGCCGCGCGGGGCTCGTGTCTGCACGAGGGCGCGGACGGCGAGACGATGATCGACCGGCGCACGGGCCTCGTCTGGCAACGGTCGAGCACGTCCGAGCTCACCACGTGGCAAGGCGCGCTCGTGTTCTGCGCGTCGCTCTCGATCGGCGGCGCGTCGGGCTTCCGGTTGCCGAGCATCAAGGAGCTCGCGAGCCTCGGCCACGGCGAGGAACCTGCGTCGCCGGCCCCGCCCTTCGAGGACGGCGACGCCCTCTTCTGGTCGTCCACGCCCGTCGCGGCCGCGCCGGACGAGGCGTGGTTCCTCGACGGCCTCACGGGCCACATCGAGCACCAGCCCACGACGGTGAAGGCGCGCGTGCGTTGCGTGCGATGAAGCGCGCCTCAGGCCCAGGCCGCGCCGGCCTCGGGATCCGGCGTGATCCCCTCGAGCGCGCGCCGCGCCTCCTCCGCGTCACGCGCGATCTGCGCCTTGAGCGCGTCGAGCCCCGCGAAGCGTTGCTCCGGGCGGATGGCGCGAACGAGGTGTACGCGTAGCCGCGCGCCGTAGAGATCCTCGTCCCGATCGAAGACGTGGACCTCGAGGCGCGGGCGCGCCGCGGCGGGATCCACCGTCGGCCGGACGCCGAGGTTCGCGACGCCTTTGCCCAGCATCGTCGCGCCGCGCTCGCCCTCCGCGGGCAAACGATCGATCAGCACGGCGTACACGCCGAACGGGGGCAGCGCCTCGGGCGCGTCGAGGATGTTCGCCGTGGGGAAGCCGATCGTCCGGCCGCGCTGATCCCCGGCCACGACGGCGCCCGAGAGCGCGTGCCATCGCCCGAGGATGCGCCGCGCCTCGTCGAGGTCTCCCCGCGCGATCGCCTCTCTTGCGCGCGTGCTCGACCACGGCCCGCTCGTGTCGCCGACGAGCTCGTGGGAGCGCGTCTCGAAGCCGAGCTCCGCGCCGAGCCGGGTGAGCTCCGCGAAGTCGCCGGCCCGCTGCGCGCCGAAGCGGAAGTTTTGCCCGACCATCACCACGCGCGCGTCGAGGCCGCCGAGCACGCGTTCGGCGAACGCGCGCGGGCTCTGCGCGGCGAAGGCGCGGTCGAAGGGCGCGACCGAGACGACGAGCCCCGGCACGGCTCGCTCGCAGAGCGCGATCTTGCGCGCGAGCGGCGTGAGCAAGGGCGGCGCTCTCCGGCCGAGGACCTCGGCCGGGTGGGGATCGAACGTCAGCACGATCGGCCGCAGCTCGCGCTCCCGGGCGATCCGGGCGGCTCCATCCAGGACGGCGCGGTGGCCGCGGTGCAGGCCGTCGAAGTTACCGATGACCACGAGGCTGCCTGATCGTCCGCTCGTCTGCCGATCCACGATCGCGCTACCTAGCCAAACCCGAGGCCGAGCGCAAAGCCGAGGTCGTGCCGTGACGCATCGGCCAGAAGATCCTTGACGTAGGTAGGGGTGGCTGGTAGAGCCGCGCCGCCGTTAACCCTTCGGCGTTCGGGGTTGTCTTCGTCGCTCGGACAGGCCGAGCAACGGACGAACCCTCAGCAGGCAGGGAGGCTGGCCGATGTTCAAGAGAGTGAGCATCTTCTCGGGGAACGCGAACCCCACGCTCACGCAGGAGATTTGCCAGTGCCTCGAATTCCCGCTCGGGAAGTGCCGCGTCTCGCGGTTCTCCGACGGGGAGACGTTCTGCGTGATCCAGGAGAACGTCCGCGGCGTGGACACGTACGTCGTGCAGCCGACGTGCTCTCCCGTGAACGACAGCGTGATGGAGCTGCTCATCATGGTGGACGCGCTCCGGCGCGCCTCCGCGGGCTCCATCACCGCGGTGATCCCGTACTACGGCTACGCCCGGCAGGACCGGAAGGCCGCGCCGCGCACGCCGATCACGGCGAAGCTCGTGGCCGACCTGCTCGTCGCCGCGGGCGTTCACCGCATCGTCGCGCTCGATCTGCACGCGGGTCAGATCCAGGGGTTCTTCAACATCCCCTTCGATCATCTCCACGCGATGCCGGCGTTCCTCGATCAGCACCTTCGTGAGCATTACGGCCGCGACTGCGTGATCGTCTCGCCCGACGCGGGCGGCGTGGAGCGCGCGCGCGCTTATGCGAAGCGGCTCGACGGCAACCTTGCCATCATCGACAAGCGCCGCGAGCGCGCGAACGAGAGCGAGGTGATGAACATCATCGGCGAGGTCGAGGGCAAGCGTTGCCTCATCCTCGACGACATCATCGACACGGCGGGCACGCTCGTGAACGCGGCGAACGCCCTCATGAAGGCGGGCGCGAAGAGCGTCGCCGCCTGCGCCACGCACGCCGTGCTCTCGGGCCCGGCGCTGTCGCGGATCATGGAGTCGCCGCTCCACGAGGTCATCGTCTCCAACTCGATCCCGCTCTCCGAGGAAGCCCGGGCGTGCGGGAAGTTCAAGGTCGTCACCGTGGCGCGCCTGCTCGCGGAGGCCATCCGCCGGATCCACCACTCGGACTCGGTGAGCTCGCTCTTCGTCTAGGCCCGTCTTCTCGTTCGCCTTCTCGTTCGTCTATTCGTCCCCCAGCGCCTGGACAACCGTGCAGTTTCCTCCAAGGTTCGAGGCTTCGCCTCGGAGGATCGTCGGAAGAGGCGCACAACCCGATCGATCTCTGCTATAGCGCCGCGTCTCGGATCGGAACCGGAGAGTCGTCCCATGATGGAAATCATCAAGCTCAGCGCCACCCGTCGTCAGGAAAGCGGAAAAGGCCCGTCGAACAGGCTCCGCCGCACGGGGAACATCCCTGCCATCTGCTACGGCAAGGGCCTCGAGGCCTTCCCGGTCGCCGTCTCTCCGAAGGCCCTCCTCGAGGTGCTCAAGTCGGCGCACGGCAAGAACTCGGTCATCGAGCTGGCCGTCGAGGACGGCGAGAAGCTCACGGTGATGGTGCGCGACTACGGCTACCACCCGATCTCGCGCGACCTCGTCCACGCGGACTTCCTGCAGGTCAAGCTCGACCAGCCGGTCGACGTCGAGGTGCCCGTTCGTTGCGTGGGCAAGTCGAAGGGCGTCGCGGGCGGCGGCATCCTCCAGCAGATCTTCCGCACGCTGCCCATCCGCTGCCTGCCCGAGAAGATCCCGGCGCTCGTCGAGATCGACATCACCGAGCTCGACCTCGGCGAGACGGTGAAGGCGGGCGCGGTCCCGCTCCCCGAGGGCGTGAAGACGCGCCTTCCCGAGGAGCAGACGGTCGTCGTCGTGGCCGTGCCCGAGAAGGCTGAGGAGGCGGCTGCGGCGCCTGGCGCTCCGGGCGCTCCTGCGGCTGCTGCCGGCGCGAAGGGCGCGGCGCCCGCGGCGAAGGGTGCGGCTGCTGCGAAGGGCGCGGCTCCCGCGGCGAAGGCTGCGGCTCCCGCCAAGGACGCCAAGAAGAAGTAGTTTCAGCTCGAACGATCCGAGGGATCCGCCCCGCGGCGCGCGCCTCCGAGCGAGGTGCCCCGCGGGGCAGGTTCGTCTCGGGGCTTCGATTTCCTGGTCATGCTGCTCGTCGTCGGCCTGGGCAACCCGGGCGAGAAATACGCGTCGCACCGGCACAACGTCGGCTTCATGGCCGTCGAGGAGATCGCGGCGCGCGCGCGGGCGGATGCCTTCCGCGAGAAGTTCTCGGGCGTCTGGTCGCGCGCGACCCTCGGCGACGAGCCGTGCGTGTTGCTCGAGCCGAGGACGTACATGAACGAGTCGGGCCGCAGCGTTCAGCCCGCGCTCGCGTTCTTCAAGATCGCGCCCAGGGAGCTCGTCGTGGTGCACGACGAGCTCGACCTCCCGTTCGGGGACGTGCGGCTCAAGTTCGGCGGCGGACACGCCGGGCACAACGGGCTGCGCTCCATCATGTCCCACGTCGGCACGGGCGATTTCGCGCGGGTCCGGGTGGGCATCGGGCGGCCCCCGGCGGAGCATCGCGGGGACGTCGCGGACTACGTGCTGTCGCCGTTCGACGCGGTCGAACGAGCGCGCCTGCCCGACATCTTGAAGCTCGTGACGGAAACTGTGCTAGAAGTCGCGACCCGCGGCCTCGACGCCGCGATGAACGTTCGAAACAGCCGGCCCAAAGCCGGCAAGAAGCAAGCGAAAGAGCGGAGCGAGGCGCGCACGTCGCCCGAGCCCGCGAAAGTGAAGGTGACGGAGGACAAACCTCCTTCGCCTGGCGAAGAGCGCGAGGGGTCGTAGCCCTGAGCGCGCTTCGCCGTCCTCGCTCCGGGGCACGACGTCTCCGGGGCCATCGTCCAAGAGGAGAAGCATGAGTCGACTCGTGACGGCGCCGAACCGCGCCAGAGAATACGAAACGATCTACATCCTGAAGCCCGACATCGACGCGGACGCCGCCGAGCGTGTCGGCTCGCGTCTGTCCGACGTGATCGGCCGTGAGCAAGGGCGGCTGACCAAGGTCGAGAACTGGGGCCGCCGCCGGCTCGCCTACGACATCCGCAAGCACCGCCGCGGCGTGTACATCTACCTCAAGTACCTCGGCACGGGTCGCGTGGTCTCCGAGATCGAGCGCAACCTCCGCCTGATGGACACCGTGATCAAGTACCAGACCGTCCTCGTCCGCAACGACGTGGAGGTCGCGGGGATCGCGATCGCCGAGGAGGACGTGAAGTTCGAGCGCGTCGAGCTGCCGCCGATCGAGGAGGAGCGCGACGAGTCGAGGGAGCGTCAGCTCGGCCTGATCGAGCCGGAGCGTCGTCAGGAGCGGACCAGCGAGGCGCCGGCCTCGGGCGAGTTCGACGACATGGAAGGCGAGGCGGACATGACCGGCACCGAGGAAGAGGGAGCCTGAGCCATGAACCAACGAGGAATGGATTCGGGCAGCCGCAACATGGACATGGACGACCGCGATTTCGGTCGGACGCCGGATCTGAACGCCGACGCCCCCGGACGCCGCCGTACCGGTCGCAAGCGGGTCTGCCGTTACTGCGCCGACAAGGCGCTCTTCATCGACTACAAGGACCCGCAGGCGCTCAAGTACTTCATCTCCGAGCGCGGCAAGGTCGTTCCGCGCCGCATCAGCGGCAACTGCGCGCGGCATCAGCGCAAGGTCACGCTCGCCATCAAGCGGGCGCGCAACATCGCGCTCTTGCCGTTCACCGTGACGGCGTAACCAGGAGGACGTCATGGCCAACTACATCCACGTGGTCCTGACCGAGGACCTCCCCAACGTCGGCAAGAGCGGCGAGCTCGTCCGTGTTCGCCCGGGCTTCGCGCGCAACTTCCTCGTCCCCCGCGGCCTCGCGGTCGGCGCGACGGCGGAGAACGTCAAGCGCATCGAGCACGAGAAGCGCGTCGCCGAGACGCGCGCCGCCAAGAGCAAGAAGGCGGCCGAGGAGCTCGCGCAGAAGCTCGCGAGCGTGAAGCTCACGATCACGAAGCCCGTCGGCGAGGGCGACCGGCTCTACGGCTCGGTCACCTCGCGCGACGTCGAAGAGGCGCTCGCGGCGCAGGGCTTCGTCGTGGATCGTCGTCGCATCGAGCTCGACACGATCAAGGCGCTCGGCACCTACCAGGTCCCGATCCGCCTCGCGACGAGCGTCACCGCGACGATCGACGTCACGGTCGCGGCGAAGTCCTGATCGGACAAGCAAAGGGCGTCGGCCCGGTCCTCGCGGCGAAGAGCCGCTGGGTCCGGGCCGCGTTCATTTGACCACCAACGATTGCCCCGACAGCGATTGTCGGGCGACCTCGTTGCCGCGCTGGATCGCGCGCTCGATCGTCGCGCGATCCAGGTGCTCTCCGCGCTCCTCGCGGGCGAGGACCGAGAGCAGCCCCGCGACGAAGGCGTCCCCCGCGCCGATCGTGCTCTCCACCGCGAGCGCCGGGCCGCCCGCGCGCACCTCGCCGAAGGGCCCGAGCGCGCGCGTCTTCGCCGCGCCGAACGTCGCGACCACGACCGCCTCGGGGCGGAGCACGGGCGTGAGATCACGCGGATCGGAGAGGCCGAGCAGGCGCAGATCGTCCTCGCTCACCTTGAGGACGTCGACCACCGTGAAGAGCCTCCGTGGGTCCGCGCGTTTGATCGCGTCGCCTGCCCACAGGCGTGGTCGAAGGTTCGCGTCCAGCGTGACCCGCGCCCCCTCGCTCCGCGCCTGCCGCGCCGCTCGTTCCAGCGCGAGCAGGCCTGCGCGGGAGGGGAGGAGCCCGGAGATGTGGACGACCTTCGTGTCGAAGGAGCGCGGCAAGGCGTCACGCAGCGCGAGCGCCTCTTTCAGCACGGCGCGGTACGAAACGGCGCGCAGCGGCGCGTGCGTGAGGAAGACGAGCCCCGTGCGGATCGCGCTCGTCGTGCGCACCCGCGAGACGTCGACCCCGCGCCTCGTCACATGCGCGATGAGCGCGCGCCCCACCGGATCGTCGCCTACCGCCGCCACGAGCCCCGCGCGCAGGCCGAGCTCTGCGAGCGTGAGCGCCACGTTCACCGCGCCGCCGCCTGGCGAGAGGGAGAGCGCGGTCGCGTCGTCGAGCGACATCCCTGTTGGGGTGGAGAGATCCCAGAGCGCCTCACCCACACACACCACGTCGGTGGATGTCGCCGTTTCCTCGCGGTCGTCCTGCCGATCGGGGTACCGCGCGTGGGTGTTTCCTGGTAGATCGCTGGTCAATCCCGACGCCTCGGAGGGCCCTCCCTCCGGGGCGTCTCCCATTTGGGGCCTCACCATGTGGATATCTTCGGGATTGCTTGGGGCCATCTGGTGAAGAAGTGCCATGCAGATCGCTCAGCAGCGTCGTGGACGTTCCCAACCGACTGAACCGGCTCCCGTCGCGGGTCGTGTTCCCCCGCATGACCTCGACGCCGAGGCGGCGGTGCTCTCGGCGGTGCTCCTCGAGCGTGACGCGCTCGATCGAGTGCTCGAAATCCTGAAGCCGGAACATTTCTACAGCGACGCGAACCGCCGCATTTTCGAGGCGGCGACCGCGCTCGCCCTCTCCGGTACGCCCATCGACATCGTGTCCATAGCCTCCTGGCTACGGGATCGCGAGTGGCTGGCCCAGATCGGCGGCGCCAGTTATCTCGCGCAGCTCGCCGACGCGACGCCCGCCGTCGCGCACGTCGGAGCGCACGCCAAGGTCGTCTACGAGAAGTCGCGGTTGCGCCAGCTCATCGCGACCTGCCAGCGCGTCGCGGCCGAGGGGTACGGCGACGTCGGCACCGTGCAGGAGTTCATCGACAACGCCGAGCAGTCGATCTACGCGCTCGCGCGCACCGCGCAGTCGACGACCGTGCAGCCGATCGCGCAGGTCTTGAAGGCGGCCTTCGAGCAGATCACGGCCGCCGCCGAGCGTGGTGATCGCATCACGGGCATCTCTACGGGCTACGAGCGGCTCGATTCGAAGACCGCGGGCCTGCACGACGGTGATCTGATGATCGTCGCGGCGCGCCCCGGCATGGGCAAGACGTCGTTCGTCCTCAACATCGCCGTCAACGTCGCCTCGCCGCGCACGGTCACGGCCGGCCCGAACGAGCCGGATCATGGCTACGAGCGGCAGGAGCCCGGCTACGGCGTCTGCGTCTTCTCGCTCGAGATGCCCCGCGAGCAGCTCGCGAGTCGTATGGTCTGCACCGAGGGCCGCGTCGATCTCGGCAAGCTGCGCCAGGGCTTCTTGCAGCCGGACGACTGGCGCAGGCTCACCGAGAGCGCCTCGTACCTCTCGACGCTCCCGATCTGGGTCGACGACACCTCCGCGCTCACGCTGCTCGAGGTCCGCGCCAAGGTCCGCCGCATCCAGGCCGAGTACAACCGCGCGGCGGCGCCGGGGCAGCCCGAGCGGCGCGTGGGGCTCGTCATCATCGACTACCTCCAGCTCATGAAGGGCCGCGACGGCGTGAACAGCCGCGAGCAGGAGATCAGCGAGATCTCCCGAGGCTTGAAGCAGCTCGCCAAGGAGCTCCGTGTCCCCGTCATCGCGCTCTCGCAGCTCAACCGCTCCGTCGAGACCCGCACGAGCAAGGACAACGGCAAGCGCCCTCAGCTCAGCGATCTGCGCGAGTCCGGCGCCATCGAGCAGGACGCGGACACCATCATGTTCATCTACCGCGACGAGTACTACAACCCGGAGACCACGAACGCGAAGGGCATCGCCGAGATCATCATCGCGAAGCAGCGTAACGGCCCCACGGGCAAGGTGCTCGTGCGCTTCGCCTCGTCGTACACGCGCTTCGACAACCTCGCGCCCGGCGACTACCCCGAGATGGTCGACGACGAATAACCTCCCAAGATCCGGCGCCTTCGCGCGTCTCTGGTCCATCATGCCGCCCGGCACCACGCAGAGGCGCCTCCCGCTCCCCACCCTCCTCGCCCTCGCGGCAGCGCTCGCCGGATGCGTCGAGCCCCTGCAGAACGGCGGCGTCGTCATGTACGGCGGCGAAGGCGCGCGCGTGGCCGCGATGTGCCGCTTCCGTCGCGGCGCCGAGGGCAAGGCGGGCTTCTGCGCGCCGGAGACGGAAGCGCCCGCGGCGGTGGTGATCACGCGCATCGACGGGAACAAGAGACCGTTCACGGGCGCGCTCGTCGAGGCGAAGGAGGGCGACGTCCTCCTCGACAACGGCGCGATCGCGGCCGTGATCGGCGCCGACGGCGCGCTCGTCGACGCGGCCGACGCCCTCGTCCGCGAGGACGCGCTCGGGCGCGTGTCCACGTGCCTCGGCGCGCCGCTCGGCTGCATGACGGGCGTGACGATCCGCGCCGAGCAAGGGCGCGACGGATCGGCTTCGGTCGTCGCGCGTGGCCACGCCGAGGGAGATCCACGCGTGACGATCGCCACGCGTTACATGCTCGTCCCGGGCGCGCGCGTGCTCCTCGTCTCGACGATCGTCTCGTCGAAGGCCGACGCGCCGATCGTGATCCCGAGCCTCGGCGACGCGGTCCGCTGGGGACTGGCCGAGCCGCTGTCCGCCGCCGGCACGGAGCCCGCGCCTCCTGCGAACGCCGTCGCCGAGGCACCGTTCGTCGCCGCGCTCGGCAGCGCCGTCGCGTATGCGATCGCGCCCGCCGACGATCGACCCTCGCTCGGGATCGAAGCCACGGCCGAGGCCACGAGCCTCCGCTTTGGCCGTGACGTCACGCTCCCGCCCGGCGGCTCGGCGCGGTACGAGCGGCTCTTCGTGGTGGCGCCGCGGAGCGACACGCTCGGCGTGTTCACCGAGCTCGCCCTCGTCCGCGAGGAGCGTCTCCCGGGCGCGATCGAGCTGCGTTTTGTGGACGAAGCGGGCAAGCCGCTTCCGCCGCCCGAGGCGCGCGTACATCTCCTTTCCCCGCGGGATACGCTCGTGCCCTTCCTCCGGATCGGGCCTTCCGTTCCGGAACCGAGCGTCGCGGCCGAGGCGCCTCCGGGCGCGTACGAGCTCGATCTACGCGGCAAAGGCCTGCGCTCGCTCGCTCGGGTCCCCATCGAGGTGCGCTCGGGCGAGGTGACGCAGGCGACGATCACCGTGGGCCCCGAGGCCTCGCCCGCGCCCGCTGCGGCTGATCCCGAGGGAGCTACGCCCGCGCCCTGAGCGCGGCGGCGATCACGCCCGACGAAAGGAACTGGCGGCGCGCCCGCCTCCGCCGTGGGTTCGTCCGCGCGGACGTGCTACGGAAAAAGAGCACGTTCCATGGTGGATCGGCTCGGCAGAGAACGGCTCCTCGAACTCGCGCTCGCGGGCACGCCCGACAGGGCCCTCGCGTCGCTCACGGCCGCTTCGCCCGAGGACCAGGCCGATCTCGCCCTGCTGCGCGAAGAGCTCGCGACGCTCGCGCTCGCCGCGCCCGCCGTCGAGCCGCCCAAGCGGCTGCGCGAACGCCTGCTCGCCACGCGCCCGCGTCCGCGCGGCCCCCGGCGGCCGGTGCTCGTGGTGCTCGACATGATCAACGACTACCTCACGCCCGGCCGCCCCCTCGAGGTCCCGCGTGCGCGAGAGGTGGTCCCGGCGGTGAAGGAACGCATCACGTGGGCGCGCGACAGACACGTGCCCGTGATCTACGTGTGCGACGCGCACGAGCCCGACGACGAAGACTTCCGCGACTGGCCGCGCCACGCCGTCCTCGGCACCGAGGGCGCCGACGTGTGGCCCGAGATCGCGCCTTCGCCCGGCGATCACGTCGTGCACAAGCGGACCTACAGCGCCTTCACCGGCAGCTCCTTCGGGCCCCTGCTCGACGAGCTCCACGCCGATCAGCTCATCCTCACGGGCTGCGCCACCGAGATCGGCATGTTCGCCACCGCGAAGGACGCGCTCGAGCGTGGGTACGTCGTGACGATCCCGCCCGACTGCCAGGCGGGCATGAGCGCGGTCGCCGAGCAGGTCACGCTCGTCACCCTCGCCGCCCTCGCGCCGTTCGAGCCGCGTTACCTCCGCGCTTGATGCGCGCCCGCCTTGCTCCATGATCGCGCCCGCCGTGATCCGCACCGAGCTCCTGCCCTTCGACCCGCCGGCCGTCGCGCGCGCGGCCGCGCTCCTCCGCGGCAAGCGCCTCGTCGCGTTCCCGACCGAGACCGTCTACGGCCTCGGCGCGCGCGCCGACGAGAGCGAGGCCGTGCGTCGCATCTTCGAGGCGAAGGGTCGCCCCGCGACGAACCCCCTCATCGTCCACGTCGCCGGTGTCGCCGAGGCGCGCGCGCTCGCCCTCGATTTCCCGCCTGCCGCCGAGCGCCTCGCCGAGCTCTTCTGGCCGGGCCCGCTCACGCTCGTGGTCACGCGCCGCCCGGGCGCCGTCGCCGACGAGGTCGCGGCCGGCGGACCCACGGTCGCCCTTCGCGTGCCAGCGGCTCCCGTCGCGCGCGCGCTCCTCGAAGCGTGCCGCGTGCCCGTCGCCGCGCCGAGCGCCAACCGCACGACCTCGCTCTCTCCCACGACGGCCGAGCACGTCCTGAAATCGCTCGGCGGCCGCATCCCTCTCGTGCTCGACGGCGGCCCTTGCCGGCACGGCATCGAGTCCACGATCGTCGACGTCTCGCGGAGCCCCCTCGTCCTCTTGCGCCCGGGCGCCGTCTCGCTCGACGAGCTCCGCCGGCACGTCGACATCGTCGATCCCGGCGCGATCACCGTGCCTCTCGACGAACGCGCGCCTTCGCCGGGCACCTCCGCGCGGCACTACGCGCCCCGCGCCGCGCTCGTCGTCGTGCCTCCGGACGACGCGCTCGCCGAGATCGCGAGCCGCCGCGCGCGTCGCCTCGTCACGGGCGCGGTCTTGCGCGCGCCTGGCGCTTTGCTCGAGCCTCCCGTCGAGATCTTGCCCGCGGACCCCGAGGGGTACGCGTCCGCGCTTTATGCGGCGCTCCATCGCCTCGACGACGCGGGCTGCGACAGCGTCGTGGTCGAAGCGCCTCCGGCGGGGCCTGCGTGGGCGGCCGTCCACGACCGCCTCCGCCGCGCCTCTGCGGCTTGAGCGCGGGAATTGCTGACGCCCCCTCGCGGGTTGTGGCAAAACGGGGAGCGGCTCTCTGGGATGACGAAGCTCGTAGTTCGTTCGGAAAAGACCTCGCACCGTCCCGCGCACACGAGGCGCGGCTCGACGCGGTCCCTCTTCCCCGCGCTCGGCCTCGCGGCGCTCGCGACCGTCGCCGCGGCCGAGGCCCACGCGGGCCGGCTCCTCGATCTGCCGCCCAAGCTCTACACCTTCAAGCTCGACGACCCGTCCGCGCCGCGCCTCGGCTTGCTTCGTTCGTACCAGAACGCCGAGATCGAGCGCCCTGGCCCGCTGCGCCGCTACATCTGGGGGCCCTTCGGCCAGTGGCGCAACGAGCCCTGGTGGCAGCTCGCGTGGCGCCCCGTGCACACCGCCGGAGACGCCGCGGACGAACCCCACGACGAGGAGGACGACCTCCACGCGTTCGGCGCGGGCCGCGTCCGCCTCCTCGACGTCGAGCCAGGGTCCGGCACGTTGCCCGTCTTTCGCGCGGCCTCCGGGAACGGAGAGCTCCTTCGCATCGAGCCCGACGTCGTGCCTGCCTGGACCTTCAGCGGCCTCGATCCGGCGCGCGCGCCGCTGCTGCTCGCCTCGACCGGGCCGAGCTTCGTTTCGAACGGCTTCGACTCGCTCTGGGCGCCTCCGCCGAAGCCCGTCCGCGACTGGCGTTGCCGTCGTCGCCCCGTGATCTTCGTGCGCGGCACCGGCGAGCGTGACGTCTTTCCGCTCGTGCGTTGTGACGGGTCCGTCGCGCCCGAGGCCCTCGATCGCCTCTCGATCATGATGCGCCCGGCCGACGTCGCGCGTCCTGGGGATCTCCTCCCTGACGAGCCCGATCCCGAGGCCACGCGCAAGGGTGAGTGGATCACCGACGTGCGCCTCGTGCACCCGCGGCTGCTCTGGGCCCTGCAGAAGATCGCCGACGCCTTCCCCTGGCGGCCGATCTACATCTACAGCGGCTATCGCCCCGGCGCGAAGGTCGCCGGCACCGGCCACCAGAGCATGCACGCGGCGGCGCGCGCGGCGGACATCCAGATCCACGGCATCCCGAACGCGACCGTCTTCCAGATCTGCCGCAAGCTCGACGACGTCGGCTGCGGCTTCTATCCGAACAGCAAATTCGTCCATGTCGACGTGCGCCGGCCCGGCACGGGGCACGCGCTCTGGATCGACGCCTCCGGGCCGTCCGAGCCTCCGAAGTACGTCGACTCCTGGCCCGGCGTGATCGAGAAAGGCGGCATGGCCTGGGCGCCTGCGCAGGCCACGCCGGGTGTCGTGGAGTGGTCCTCACGCCTGCCGTCCGGGGCGAGCATGCCTGCGCCGCCGCGGTACGGCGGCCCGCCTTGACGAGCCGCGAGCGAGCCACGGCGCGAAGAATTCGTTACGATCCACCTCGTGCGCGCTTTGCTTCGTTGGCTCCTCCTCGGCGGCGTGCCCCTCGGCGTCGCCCTCGCGCCGCTCGCGTGTGACGACACCGGCTACCCCGAGATCATCGTGGGTCCGGGCAACTCGGGCGACGGTGGTCCTTCGTTCGACGCCGCCGGGCCCGACGCGCTGCTCGACGTCGACGGCGGGGACGCGGACGCGACGGACGCGGCCTCTTCGCCCGTCTTGATTGGCCTCACGCCGACCCCCGTGGGTGATGGTCCTCCGAAGCCTGGTGACGTCATCGCGGCGCGCCTCGGAGCGCTCGCCCTCGGCGCGCGGGCCACCATGGTGCGGCGCACGCCGCTCGAGCTCGCCGCGGAGGGTGGCGTCGCGAAGCTCGTGGAGGAGACGGGCTTCTTCACCCAGCGTGGCGTCGTCGTTGGCTTCTCGCTCGTCGTCGTGGATCGTTCGGTCGTGTTCCTCCCGCCCGAGCTCGTGGAGCTCCCGTGGAACGCGCCCGAGGTCCTCGCGTACACGCGCGCGGCGATCGACGTGGCGTTCTCGGCGCTCGGCGGCGCGGCGCGGTTCGTCGTGCTCGGCCGTGACGTCGACGTCCGCCTCGCCGAGCGCCCTGACGAGCGCGTGGCCTTCGAGCTCTTCGCGAGTGACGTGCTCGGCTACGTCCGCGCGCATCCGCTCGCGGCGCCTTCTGTCCGCGTGGGCGTGGGCTTCTCGTTCGAGGGCGTGCATGCTCCGGATCCCTCGTTCGTGCAGCTCCTCGATGCGAGCGACGTCGCGGTCGCTTCGTACTTGCCTCGGCTCGGGGGCGTCGAGGTCGGTCCTGCGAGTGACTTCTCCGCGCATGCCGACGCGCTCCTCGAGCGCGCCGCGGACAAGCCTCTCGTGCTCGAGTCGGTCGGGTATCCGAGCTCGTCCGTCGTCGGGGGATCGCAGGACAAGCAGGCGCTTTTCCTCGAGACCTTCTTCGGCGCGCTCGCGCCTCGGCGTGATCGGTTCGTGTTCGTGAACGTCGAGGCGCTGCACGACCTCGGTCCCGTCCGGTGCGGAGAGCGCGCGGCCGTCCTAGGCGAGCCTGTGGACGGCGCGTACGCAGCTTACGCATGCTCGCTCGGTCTCTACACCGAGCAGGGTCAGGAAAAGGCCTCATGGAAGGCGTTCCTGAACGGTGCGGCGGCGTTCGCGTCACCGTGATCCGTGTTGTAAGGTATCCCCATGGGCGACGCGCAAAGTCTCGTGGGGAAGATCGCGGCGATGCAGGACTACGCCCTGTATCGCGACCTGTCTTGGGAAGGGAGCTTCGAGGAGTACCTGTCTCTCGTTCGCAAGCAGCCGCAAGTCACGCGCAACGCGTTCCAGCGTGCGTACGACATGATCATCCGGTACGGCACGGAGGAGTACACCGACAACAAGAAGAAGCTCGTCCGTTACAACTTCTTCAAGGACGAGCTGAACGGCGGTCAGGACGCGATCTACGGCCTCGACATCCCGCTCATGCGCCTCGTGCACGTGCTCAAGGCGGCGTCGGAGGGGTACGGCCCGGAGAAACGCGTCATCCTCCTTCACGGCCCGGTGGGTTCGTCGAAGTCGACGATCGCGCGCCTGATGAAGAAGGGCATCGAGCAATATTCGATGTCGTCGGACGGCGCGCTCTACACGTTCGACTGGGTGAACCTCGACGGTGTGGGCATGGCGGGCCCGGAGAGCGGCCGCTTCAAGTGCCCGATGCACGAGGAGCCTCTGCGCCTCATCCCGCCCTCGTGGCGCGAGCGCGCGATCAAGGAGCTCGAGCTCAGCAACCCGACGTTCAACGTGCGCGTCGACGGCGACCTCGATCCGGCCTGCCGCTTCATCTTCAACAAGCTGATGGAGCGTTACGGCGGCGACTGGGGCAAGGTCATGCAGCACATCCGCGTGCGGCGCCTCGTGCTCACCGAGAAGGACCGCATCGGCATCGGCACCTTCCAGCCGAAGGACGAGAAGAACCAGGACTCGACCGAGCTCACGGGCGACATCAACTACCGCAAGATCGCCGAGTACGGCTCGGACTCGGATCCGCGCGCCTTCAACTTCGACGGCGAGTTCAACATCTCGAACCGCGGCATCGTCGAGTTCATCGAGGTCTTGAAGCTCGACGTCGCGTTCCTCTACGACCTGCTCGGCGCGTCGCAGGAGCACAAGATCAAGCCGAAGAAGTTCGCGCAGACGGACATCGACGAGGTCATCCTCGGCCACACGAACGAGGCCGAGTACAAGAAGCTCCTCTCCAACGAGTTCATGGAGGCGCTCCGCGACCGCACGATCAAGATCGACATCCCGTACATCACGAAGGTGTCGGAGGAGATCCGGATCTACGAGAAGGACTTCAACAAGGAGAAGATCCGCGGCAAGCACATCGCCCCGCACACGCTCGAGGTCGCGGCGATGTGGGCCGTGCTCACGCGGCTCGAGGATCCGAAGAAGCACAACCTCTCGCTCGTGCAGAAGATGAAGCTCTACGACGGCAAGGTCCTGCCGGGCTACACGCAGGACACCGTCAAGGAGCTGCGCAAGGAGGCGCCGCGCGAGGGCATGGAGGGCATCAGCCCGCGCTACGTGCAGGACAAGATCTCGAACGCGCTCGTCAACGACATCGGCGAGGGCACGATCAACCCGTTCATGGTCCTCTCCGAGCTCGAGAAGGGCCTGCGCCACCACTCGCTCATCTCGAGCGACGAGCAGCGCAAGCGCTTCGGCGAGTGCATCGGCATGGTGAAGCGCGAGTACGAGGAGATCGTCAAGAACGAGGTCCAGCGCGCCATCAGCGCCGACGAGGACGCGATCCAGAAGCTCGCGGCGAACTACATCGACTCGATCAAAGCCTACACCCTCAAGGAGAAGGTCAAGGATCGCTTCACCCGCGAGGACGTCGAGCCCGACGAGCGGCTCATGCGCTCGATCGAGGAGAAGATCGACATCCCCGAGAACCGCAAGGACGACTTCCGCCGCGAGATCATGAATTACATCGGCGCGCTCGCGGTCGACGGCAAGAAGTTCGAGTGGCACACGAACGACCGCCTGCGCCGCGCGCTCGAGCTCAAGCTGTTCGAGGATCAGAAGGACGCGATCAAGCTCCAGACCCTCGTCTCCAGCGTCATCGACAAGGAGACCCAGGAGAAGATCGACATCATCAAGACGCGGATGATCAAGTACTTCGGCTACAACGAGGTCTCCGCGCGCGACGTCCTCGACTACGTCGCGAGCATCTACGCCCGCGGCGACACCAAGTAGCCGGCGCGCCCGCGTGTCCCCGAAGGCTCCTCGCTCTCCCGAGCGGGGGGCCTTTTTTATTCATGCCGCGCTGCGCCGCGAGCGCCCCTCCGCCCTCGAATACGCGCGAAACGCCGCAAAACACGGCGCTGCGCAGCCCCCTTCGCGCTGCGCAAAACCATTTTCGCGCCTATCGTCGCGGATCTTCCCATTGGGTCCTCCGCGCTCCCCTGTTATAGATCGGGCATGCGACGCCTCGGCGCGCTCCTTGTTTCGTCCTTGCTTCTCTTCGTCGCGGCCGGCTGCGGGGGATACCTCGGCAGCGCGCAGCGCGCATATCAGGACGGCCGTTACCTCGAAGTGGCCGAGGAGCTCGGCGAGCACGAGGGCGAGGTCGCCAGGCTCTCGCCGCGCAAGCAGGTGAGCTACGGGCTGTATCTCGGGCTGTCGCTCTTGATGCTCGGGGATCGGGACGGCGCCGAGCGCTGGCTCGCGTTCGCCGAGGAGATCGAGGCCAGGCAGCCCGGCACCTTGCGGCCCGACGAGAAGCGCGAGCTCGAGGTGGCGCGGGTGCGGCTCGCCAGCGTCGAGGCCGAGGACAAGGCAAAGGCGAGCGAGGAGCCCGCCGAGGACGGGACGCTCCTGCAGAACGTCCGCCAGACCGAGCCCTGAGCGGGGCTACTCCGCGTCTTTTTCGATCCTGGCGCGCAGCCGCGCCACGTTTTGCTCGAGCGACGAGACGATCCGCTTGAGGTCCCGCACCTCGTCCGACGTCGCCAGGCCCATCGACTTGGCGAACGCTTCTTTTTGCTCCGTCGTGAACGTCGAGACCCGTCCGGGCATGCTCATCGCCGTCATCACGAGCTTCATGAAGCGCTCGTCCTGCATGAGCTTCGCGACTTGCGGGCTCCCCGCGAGCTTCATCCCTTCGGAGACGATCCGATCCTTGATGGACATGGACGGAGCCTAGAGCATCAAACGTTGCGGGGCGAGCCCCCGGGGTGCAGCCGAGGCGGCGCCGCTCCCCCGTCCTCCCATAAATCGTTGGTTCGATTTGCGTTTGTGGTTACGTTTGTCAGAGTCTGCAGAGCCATTCGCGCCGGATATTTACGGCGCGCCTGCTGGGGGAGGGGAGCGAATGCAATCGAAGGGCCTCGCCAACGGCCGTGCACCGGGCGGCCGTGATTCCGAGGACGATCCGCCGTCGACGCAGCCCACGACCGCGCGTTCCGTCGGGGCGCCGTCCGATTCCACGGTCCTGCTTTGTGTCCAGGTCACGCCCCCGGACGCCCGGATATACCTCGACGACATGCTGATCTCCGTCGGGCCACATCGCGGGCGTATCCCCTGCGAGCTCCGCTGGCGGATCCTCCGCGCCGTCGCGCCGGGGTACGTCCCGTGGGCCGAGGTCATCATGCCGGTCACCGACATCACCGTGGCCGTGGCCCTCGGGCGAAAGGCGCAATCGCTGCCGCCGCCGCCGCGCCCGATCCGCGTCGTCCTCCGCCAGCCGGAGGAGCCCGCGCCGGATTCGGCGCCCCCTTCCTCCACCGATCCGCTGGCGATCACCGTCGGCTGGTGATTGCATTTTCTTTCAATGGGCGGCGCGTGCGCCGAGCCACCGCGTGAGCAGCGGCCAGACGGTCTGCGTCGAGCGGCTCCCCATGATCAGATCGATGTGACCTTGCGGGAATACGCGGTACGTCTTGTCCCGCGAGCGGCTCGATCGATACGCCGGCTCGACCGACGCGGGCGGCGCGAGGTCGTCGCTCTCGCCGGCGATCACCAGCAGCGGCACGTCCGCCGCCTCGAACCCCTCCACGAATCCGGACAAACCTCCGAGCCGGTGCCCGCTCTGCCGCGCCTCGGCCGCCGCGAGGAACATGTTCCGGAGCACCGTGATGCTGCCGCTATCCATCGCCAGCGACATGTGCTGCGCGAGCACCACGGGCTCCATCGATCCGGGCCGGAAGCCGCGGATCGGCAGCGGGAAGACGGGGCTCTCGACGAGCACGCGGGCGAGCCTGACGACCTCGCCGACGGCGCGCAGGCCGAGGGCGCCGTGCCCGAACGACATCCGCCGGTCCACGGCCAGGAGGACGTGGCCGGCCAGCGTGAGTGGGAGCGAGCCGCGCGTGAAATGGTACGGGCTCCCGAGCGTCACCACCCCGCCCACCGCGCCCTCGGCGATCGACGCCGCCGCGTAACTCACGAGCCCGCCGAGCGAGTGTCCCACGAGGAAAACGGGCCTCGGTCCTGCGAGCTTCTGCACCTCCTCGAGCGCCCAGGGGACGTCCTGCTCGACGAACTCGCTCACGTCCGTGGGCCGCCGCGCGCCGAGGTGCCGGGAACGCCCGTGTCCCCGCAAATCCAGGTTGAAGACGTCGAAGCCCTCGCGGGCGAGGTAGTTCGAGAGGCTGCGGGCGGGCAGATGCCAGGCGTACCGATTCTGCCCGTAGCCGTGAATGAGGAGCACGCTCCCCCGCGTGCCGCCGAGCTCCGCCGAGCGCTTTCGTACCATCGCCAGCGGGACCCCGTCTCCGGAGTCTCCGCCCCGCACGATGCACAGCTCTTTGACGAAACGCCCGCGCGCGTCGCGATCGATCGCCTGTTCGACCCGGATCTGGTGCAGGATCATCGGTGCCCTCCGATTACCTACAAGAATGTGCCGAGCATGCAACGGGCCGAGCACGCCTCGGTCCCTCGTTGCCCCGCGCGAGCCGCGCGTTTCTCGGGAAAACCGGGAAGCCCCGCGAGGGATGGCCCGTAATGGCCGGCGCGGGCCTCTTGTCGTGTTGGTTGTATTACGCTCCGGGCCGTCTCTGCGGGGTTCTGGGTGATGTGGGGGCGTCGAATGGCCTTTCAAGACGGGCGGGCTCGTGTACTGTCTCGGCGTTCTCCTTCCTCGAACACAGGACGAAAGAGCGCCCATGTCCCGCAAGGCCCTGCTTTCCCCCGTCGCCCTCCTGACACTCGGCGCGTCCCTCTTCGTGGCCGGATCCACGTTCGCCCAGCCCTCCGAGGATGGGTTCGACAAGGACCCCGAAGATACGATGGCCGCAAAGGCGAACGACAAGGAGGAGGCGAAGGCCGGCGACGAGATGCCCGGCGAGAAGGAGAAAAAAGCGGAGGACGGCGGCGCGTCCGGGATCTGGGACACGAAAGAGGACCCCACGAAGGCGTACCGGTACGTCGGCGTCCGCTACCGCCACGCCATCGTCCCGAAGGCGATCCTGAACATCTTCACCGACGGCGGCGCCACGGTGCACGTGCCGATGGGGGGCCTCGAGTTCGGCACGCGGCGCGACCGGCTCGAGTACATCTTCTCGCTCTCGTACGCGGATTACTCGTCGGGCGAGATGCTCTTCAAAGGCAAGGGCCAGCCCGACATTTCGTACGAGCGTGTGCGGAGCGACCTCGCCGTGATTTTCGGGAAGGTCGAGATCCTCTACGAGGTGCCGCTCGACGACCGCAGCCGCTTCTCCTTGCTCTTCGGCGGCGGCGTGGGCATCGGCGGCGTGATCGGTAACCTCTATCGGACGCAGGTCTACCCGGGCTCGGGCAACGATCCCGCGGTCCCGTCGCAGTGGAACGACTGCACGTCGTTCGGCGTCCCGAACGGCGCCTATTGCGAGGTCGACAACGGCCACTTCGGCGACTACAGCGAGCCGAGCTGGGCGAGCGGCGGGTCTTTGCCGCTGGTCTTCCCGTGGATCGCGATCCCGCAGGTGAGCTTCCGCTACAAGCCCATGAAGATGCTGCAAGCGCGCGCCGACCTGGGCTTCGCCATTAGCTCGGGCGTCTACTTCGGCGCCAGCATCGACTACATTCTCTGAGGAAAGAGGCCCGGGAACGTTGCAGCTCCCGCCCCGATACGAGCCCATCGCGCCCCTCGGAAAAGGCGGCGGCGGAGAGGTGTGGTCGGCCAAGGACCGCATCACCGGCGTGACCGTCGCCGTGAAGGTCCTCGCCGAGGGAGCGAGCGAGCCGGAGATGCTCGCCCTCGTGCGCGAGGCCGTCGCGCTCTCTGGCCTCGAAGGCCTCGGCGTGCCGCGTATCCTCGGCTTCGGTCGCCTGCCGAAGAGCCGCCGCGCGTACCTCGTGCGTGAGCTCGTCGTCGGCGAGAGCCTGGCCGATCGGTTCGTCGAGCCGGAGGCGCCGCTCGACATCCTCGGCGCCATCGCGCAGGCCGCCGATCAGCTCACGCGGCTGCATCGCGCGCTCCTGCTCCACGGCGACCTCAAGCCCGCGAACATCATCGTCGGGGCCGGCGGCAAGGCGACGCTCGTCGACCTCGGGCTCGCGGCGAACCTCCGCGACGTCGGCGAGCGGCCCTCGGGCCTGACGCCCCGGTACGCCGCTCCGGAGCTGCTCTCGGGCGCGCCGCTCGGCGTTCGCGCGGAGATCTACGCCCTCGGCGTCACCCTGCGCGAGGCCCTCGCCGCCGTGGGACCTTCGCTCGATCCGGCCGTCGTCGTGGCCCTCGAAGACGTCTGCCGTCGCGCCACCGCGACCGATCCGACGAGCCGCTTCCCCAGCGCGGACGAGCTCGCGAGCGCCATCCGCCGCGCCGCCTCCTTGCCGATGCCCGAGGCCTTCGCCCCGCGTGACGCGCTCGTCTGGCCGATCGTCGGCCTCGACGAGCACGCCGCCGCGCTCGACGCGCAGGTCGAGGGCCTGCGCGCGGGCGGCGGCATCGTGGTCACGGGTTTGCCCGGCGCCGGCAAGAGCACGCTCCTCCGGCGCGTGGCGTGGTGGCTCGGGGTGAAAGGGCGCGCGGTCGCCTGGGTCGAGGCCGCGGTCGCGCCCGATCCGGGGCAAGCGATGGACCTCGAGCTCGCGGGCACGGAGGACCCGGACGATCCGATCGTCCTCGTCGACGACGCCGATCGCCTGGCCAAGCCCGACCTCGAGCGCCTCGCCGCGCTGCGTGAGGCCGGCGCTCGCCTCGTCGTGACCTTCGATCCCGAGCGGCTGCCCAGCTTGCCGGGTCCGACGCTCGAGCTCTTCGCCGTCCCGCCGCTCGAAGAGTCACGCGCGCGTGATCTCGTGCGCTCGGCGATCCCCTCGCTCGGCGACGTCGTCGCGGATCACGTCGCGCGGCGCGCGGGGCATTTGCCTGGCAAGATCCGCGCGATCGTCGAGGCGATCGCGCGTGCCCCCGTCGCGAGCGCCGCGGACGTCGATCGCCTGCTCGCCGAGGAGGACGAGCGCGGCTCCGATCGCGAGCGCGTCGTCGAGCTGCTCGACAAGGGCCACGTCGACGAGGCCGCCGAGGTGCTCGCGCGCCTCGAAGACGACCCCTCGCCGGCCGTGGCGATCGCCCGCGCCCGCCTCTTCACGAGCCGCGGCGACGCCATGCGCGCGATCGCCGAGCTCGAGCGCGTGCACGACGAGGCCCTCGCGGCCGACGCCGAGATCGCCGCCTCGTATTGCCTGCACGCCGCGCGCGCGCTGCTCCGCGCCGGCGACTACGCGGGCGCCGAGACCCAGGCGAGCTCCGCCGCCGAGCGCACGGGCCTCTCGGCGGCCGCCGATGACGCAGCACCCTTGCCCCGCGCGGAAGGTCGCCGCGCGCTCGCCATGCTCGCCATCGCCGCCGACGCGCTCGCCGTCTCGGGCCTCGCGCAGAGCTTCTCCTCGCGGCACGACGACGCGAAGAGGACACTCGCGCGCGCCGTGCGCCTCGCTCGTGCCGTGGCCGAGCCGCGTATCCTCTCGGTCGCGCTCGGCTCGCTCGCGTTCGCGCTCCAGCGCGACGACCAGCTCGACCCGGCGAAGGCCGCCTACGAGGAGGCGCTCGCTGCGGCCGAACAAGCGGGCGACGCGGGCAGCGTGGCGACCACGCGCCTGAACCTCGCGGGCATCGCCAAGGCGCGTGGTGACCTCGCCGCTGCGCTCATGCACCTCGAAGCCGCGGTCGACATGGGCCACCGCTCGGGCCGCGTCCCCACGCTTCGCCAGGCGCTCCTGAACCTCGCGAACCTCGAGCTCTACCTCGGCAGGCTCGCGCGGGCGCGCGTCTCCATCGATCAGCTCGCGCTCCAGCGCAGCGAGCTCGGCCCGAGCCAGCGCGCGCAGCTCCTCTCGCTCGAAGCCGAACACGCCGCGCGCTCGGGTGATCCCGCCGCGGCCGAGCGCCTCTGCCGCGCCTGCGCCGAGAGCTGGGAGAGCCTCGGCCGAGGCGTCGACGCGGCCGAGGCGCGGCTCGAGCGTGTGCTCGTGGCGCCTGCGTCTCCGGGCGACGACGCGGGCGAGCTCGAAGAAGAGATCGAACGTGCGGTCGCCGCGCTCGGGGGTGGCTCGGCGCATCGCCCGCTGCTCTCGCTCGCGCGCGCCCGCGTGGCGACGCTGCGCGGCGACGAACGGCAAGCCGCGGCGCACTGCGAGGAGGCGCTCGAGGCGGCGCGCGCCTCCGGCCAGAAGGACTTCATCGCCCGTGCCCTCGAGGCGCGCGCGGCCCTGCACGAGGACGGCGGCAAGCCCATGCTCGCGCGCCGCGACCGCGAGGCTGCGCTCGCCGTGCTCGAGGAGATCGCCTCGGTCTTGCCGCGTGACCTGCGCGAGGTCTTCTGGGACGACCCCCGCCGCCGCGCCTTGCGCGCCTTCTGCATGCCCTCCGTGCACACGCCGCAGACCTCGGCGCCGCTCGTGGTCCCGGCGAACGCCTCACCTTCGAGCACGCTCGCGGTCCGCAAGGCGCCGACCGAGGAGCGCCTCGCGCGTATCCTCGAGATCAACCGCGCGATCGCGGGCGAGGTCGACCTCGCGCGCCTCCTCGAGAAGGTCACCGATCATGCGATCGCCCTGCTCGGCGCCGAGCGTGGCTTCGTCATCTTGAAGAGCGCGCAGGCCCCGAAGGACGAGGCGGAGCCTTCCGCTGCGCTCCCCTTCGCGCTCTCGGTCCACGCCTTCCGCGGCCGCGAGGGGGAAGACCCGCACGCGCGCTTCTCCCAGTCGATCGCCGAGCGTGTCGTGCACATCGGCGAGCCCATCGTCACGGTGAGCGCGCGCGAGGACGCCCGCATGGCCGGGTACGTCTCGGTCCACCAGCTCATGCTCCAGTCGATCGCGTGTGTGCCCATCCGCGCGCGTGGCGGCGAGGTGATCGGCGCGCTCTACCTGGAGACGCGCCTGCGCCCGGCGATGGGCTTCACCGACGAGCTGCCCACGCTCGTCGCGCTCGCCGATCAGGTGGCCATCGCGATCGAGACCGCGCGCCTCGTCGGCGAGAACGCGCGGCGCGCGCGGGAGCTCGAGAAAAAGAGCGAGGAGCTCGAGCGCGCGAACCGCGACCTCGAAGCGGCCCGCGCCGAGCTCGAAGAGCTGCTCGGCCAGCGCACCGAGGAGCTCAAGGCCACGAAGCGTGACCTCCGCTCGGCGCGCGCCGTCATCAAGGGCCACTTCGGCTACGAGGGCCTCGTCGGACGCAGCGAGGCCATGCGCCGCGTCTACGCGCTCATCGATCGCGTGAAGGACACGGACATCCCCGTCCTCGTCATCGGCGAGAGTGGCACGGGCAAAGAGGTCGTGGCCCGCGCCATTCACAACGCGGGCCCTCGCGCCAAGAAGCCCTTCGTGGGCATCAACGTCGGCGCGATCCCGGAGCACCTCCTCGAGAGTGAGCTCTTCGGCCACGTGCGTGGCGCCTTCACCGGCGCCGACCGCGATCGCCGCGGCCTCTTCCGCGAGGCCGAGGGCGGCACGATCTTGCTCGACGAGATCGGCGAGATGCCGCCGAAGATGCAGGCCGGGCTCCTCCGCGTCCTTCAGGAGAAGGTCGTCCGACCCGTCGGCGGCGCGCGTGAGGAGCCCGTGAACACCCGCGTGATCGCCGCGACGCACCGCGACCTCGTGGCGATGACCGCGGCGGGCACCTTCCGCGAAGACCTCCTCTACCGCCTGCACGTCGTCGAGGTCCGCGTCCCGCCTCTGCGCGAGCGCATCGAGGACATCCCGATCTTGATCGACCATTTCCTCGGCATCTTCGCGGCGCGGTATGGTCGGGAGCGCCGGAGCGTCTCGCGGCCCGCGCTTCGCCGGCTGATGGCGCATGGCTGGCCGGGCAACGTGCGCCAGCTCGAGAACGTCCTCTTGAATGCGTGGGTGCTCTCCGATCGAGCGGAGCTCGAGCCCGAGGACTTCGAGCTCCCGGAGGCGCGCCTCGGCCAGCGCCCGCCGCCGCCTGCGCCGGAGGGCCTGCGTGACGGCCCTGCGCGCGCTTCTGCCGAGGCCTCGCGCAAGCTCAGCTCGCTCGAGGCGCACAAGGCCGACGAGCGCGAGCGGATCCTCGCGGCGCTCCAGGCATCGAACTGGAACCGCGTGAAGGCCGCGCGCCTCGTGGGATTGCCGCGCCGCACGTTTTATAGACGCCTGAAGGAGTACGGAATCCAATGACGACCCAGGAGCAGCCCGGCAACCTCGCCGCATTCGTGGACGGCGTGGCCCTCCCCGACGACCAGGCGCGCGACCTCTGGAAGCGCTTCAGCGAATGGATGGGCGAGCACAAGGGGGACATGGCGGGGTTTGGCAAGCAGAACGGTTACACGCAGATCACGCCTGAATACCGGGGCGGGCGGGCCGTGCTGATCGCGTATACGAAGGAGCCTCCGCCCGCGCCGCCGCAGAAGAAGCCGGCGGGGAAGGGGGGCGGCGGGGCTCGTCGGGGTGGGGGCGGAGGCCGTCGCGGACGACGGTAGATTCGTCGCTTACGGCTCGACCTTCTCCTTCGACACGATCTCGACGAGCTCGAGCCTGCCCGACGGCCCATCCGCCCTCGGCCCCGTCGCCGCCAGAGGCGCCACCCTGAGCTCGTAGGTGTAGCCCTCCTCGTAGGAAAACCCCTCGATCTTCCCATAAAAGAGCTCCCATTCCGCGTCCGCCGACGCGCGGACTTGCATGCACCGCATCGGGCCTTCGCCCTCGCAGTCGACCCGCTGCTCGCGCACGAACAGCGTCTTCTGCCCGGGTTTCGCGGGTGATTCTTTCGCCTCGCTCGTCGGGACGGGTGGCGCGTCGGGGTTCGCCTCCTCCGTGGTCGCGCCGACGGGGACGGTGGCGCTGCTCTGCGTCGCGCTCGGCTCGCAGGCGGCGGTGAAGAGGGCGGCGCTCAGGAGCGCTTGACGCAATGCGGAGGCCATGGCGCGTGGAGCGTACCTCATTCTTCGATCTCCCGCGCGGATTTCCTGGAATCTTCGGGCCACGCCTGGAATAGTTCGAGCATGGGCGAGGGTCTCCGTTCCGTTTGTGGTGCGCTCGTGGTGCTCGTCTCCCTCGCGGGGTGCGGCAAGAGCTCTCCTTCGTACGCGCCGGCTCGAACGGCAGGCCAGCCTTCCGGCACATGGACGGGCGCCTCCCAGGCGTCTCCCCAGCAGGCCGAGGTATACCGTCCTGCCGCGCCGCGGCATATTGGCAGCGCTTTTATCTACCTCGCCAACAACGTGTCCAGGCAGCTCGTGGGTTTTGACGTCGTCGACGGCCTGGCCGTCATGGAGGGCGACATGATGCTCGGCCCGGCGACGCTCGTGCCCTTCCGTCATGGGATGCCGCAGCGCCCCGCCGGGGACGTCAAGGGCGCGATGGGCGTCGCGAGCCGCGCCGACCTCTGGCCGCGGGGTGAGATCCCTTATGTGATCGACGGCTCCGTGCACCCCTCCACGGTCGAATCGATCCACTGGGCCGTCGCGCACTTGAACACCACCCAGCTCCGCCTCCGCCCCCACGCGGGCGACGCTGATTACGTGGTTTTCCGCAGCAGCGGCGCGGGCAGCGGGTGCAGCTCGTACGTCGGCCGCATCGGGGGCCCCCAGGAGATCGAGGTCGCCGACTGCGGGCGCGGCAGCGTCGTCCACGAGGTCCTGCACGCGGCTGGCTTCTATCACGAGCAATCGCGCAATGACCGCGACCAGTTCATCACCGTCATGTGGGACGACATCGACCCTTCGTATCGGTGGAACTTCGAGAAGAAGGGCGGGGCGGGGCAGGACATCGGGTCCTACGATTACCAGAGCATCATGCATTACTCGGCCCGCGCCTTCAGCCGGACCGGCCGGCCGACGATCGTCCCTCGCGACCCGAATGCGAAGATCGGCCAGCGCGAGGGCCTCTCCCAGCTCGATCGGGCTGCGATCGGGGCGCTCTACGGCGACGGCGGGGGGCCGGCGTTGCCCGTGCCGCAGCCGACCCTGCCTTTCCCCGGCACCTCGTTCCCGTTCCCGATGGCGGGGTTTCCTCTGCCGAGCCTGCCCTTCCCCACCTCGTTCCCGCTGCCCACCACGACCACGCCCGCGCCTGCGCCTGCGCCGCCGCCGGTCCCGGCCGCGCCGGTATCGTTCACGGGCACCTATTCGAGCACGCGCGGGCCGATGCAATGCGCGGAGAACACCTCGATGGTGGCTTGCAGCTTCCAGGACGGGGGCGCGCAGGGCCGCCTCGATTGCGTGAAGGACGCGGGGAGCGTCGCGCTCTCCTGCACCTGGATGACGTTCGTCCCGCGCCCCGGCGCCGGCCGCGCCTCGCTCCGGCGCGCCTCCACGTCGGACCCGAACCTCGCCGGGACCTGGGGCAATCTCCAGAGTGAAGCCGACGGCGGGCGGTGGGACGCGACGCGGCAGTGATTCGCGACGGCGAGGGGAGGGACGTGGTATACCCTCGCGCATGGCACCTCCGGCCGAGAAGCCCGAAGACGTCCTGCCCGAACCGCCCGTGACGCCGTCGGAGGAGGCGTGGCGCGGGATGACGCCCGAGGCGCGGCACAAGTTCCTCGTCGAGGTGATCGACGCGCTCTCCGATCCTCGGCTCACGATGGGCGACGGCCGGCCGCACTTCAACGCCAAGCGCCGGGCGACCGACCGCCTGCGCAGGCACTTCGACGCCCTTCATCGCGTCATCTACCTGGCGGAGGAGATGAACGTCCTCTACCCCGGCGAGCGAGCCTTTTGCCCGGACATCCTTGCCGTCCTAGACGTGCCTGAGCCCGAGGACGACGAGCGCATGGCGTGGGTGGTCGTCGATGAAGGGCGGGGGATCGACCTCGCGATCGAGGTCGTCTACGAGGGCAACCGGAAGAAGGATCTCGTGGACAACGTGGAGCGATATGCGCGCCTCGGGATCCCCGAGTATTTCGTCTACGATCGCAAGAGGCAAGACCTCCGCGGGTATCGCCTCCCGTCACCGGACGCGCGTCGTTATCAGCGCATCGTGCCGCAGGGCGGCCGTCATGCGTCGGGCGTGCTCGGTCTCGACCTGGCGATCGTGGACGGCAGGCTCGAGTTTTTTTATGGGATGGCCGCGATCTTCGGGACCGAGGACCTCATCGGGCGGCTCCAGGGCATGATGCAGAGCCTGGAAACGAAGGCGGAGCAAGCGCGGACGGAGGCGGAGCAAGCGCGGACGGAGGCGGAGCAAGCGCGGACGGAGGCGGAGCAAGCGCGGACGGAGGCGGAGCAAGCCCTCACGAGCCTGCACGACAGCCTGCTCGCCATCGTCGCGGCCCGGGGGATCTCCTGCTCGGCGGGTGACCGCGAGCGCGTCCGGTCCTGCACCGAACCCGAGACGCTCCAGCGCTGGCTCGTCCGGGCCGCGACGGTCGGGTCGATGGCCGAAGTGCTCGCGGAGTAACTTCGATCGAGCAGACTGCCGCGTGCACCGCGTGCAAACGGGTCTCGTGACGCTTCGAAACCCCTTTGCACGCGGTGCAGACGGGTCTCGTGATGCTTCGAGACCCCTTTGCACGCGGTGCAGACGGGTCTCGTGATGCTTCGAAACCCCTTTGCACGCGGTGCAGACGGGTCTCGTGACGGTCCGAGACCCCTTTGCACGCGGTGCAGACGGGTCTCGTGACGCTTCGAAACCCCCTTGCACGCGGTGCAAACGGGTCTCGTGACGCTTGCTCGGGAAGTTTCCGTCGGGAGTGTGCTCTCCGGGCATGGGCGCCTGGGTCGGATCGTCTAATGGGGCAGTTCGTGATGAGCCCCACGGCGTCTCCGACGTCTCCCCATTCTGGAGGTTTCCATGTCTCATCCCCGCAAGATTCAGCCCACCCAGCCCCTCGACGAGGTCGACGGCGAGGTCTTTTTCACCCGCTCCGGCCTCAAGGCCGACCCTGACGCGTACGATCTCCTTCCCCTCACGGACGGCTGGCTCGCCAAGGTCGACGTCGTGCGAATGAAGGAGCGCGCGGCGCGCGAGGCGCAGGCCGACGCCGACGCCGCGCGGATCGTCGCCAACGGTCGGCTCGACGCGGCGTGCGAGCGGTTCGGCGACGATCTTTACCTCGCCGTGAAGAAGAATCGCTCGTCGGCGCGGTGGACCCAGTTCTTTTCGAGCACGCGTACGGTGAGCAAGTTCGTCCGCCAGGCATTACCAAAGCAGGTCACGCGGGTGATCGGCTGGCTCGATTCGAAGGATCCGGTGCTCGACAAGCACCGCGCCGACCTCGAGCCCTGGGCGAAGGCCGCGGACGCCGCGATCGCACAGACGGCGGCCGTGTCTACCGTGCGCGGCGAGGTTCGGATCGGGCGGGAGGAGCTCGCGGCGGACCTCACGCGCGAGCGTGACGAGCTGCACGACGCATTGACGGCCCGCGCGCGGGAGCGAGGATTGCCGCGTGATTGGGCGGGTCAGTTCTTCCGGAAGGTGAGCCGGCCGGAGGCGGTGGAGGAGGAGACGGCGGAAGGCTGAGCCGATTCGCCAGGTGATCGAACCTGGCGAGCTCGCCATTCCGGCGCTCAATCGTGCTCCTGCCGAGCGGAGGCTCTGTCCCGCCCCCCCGGTTTGGCCCTCCAGCCACCCCCGCCCCCGCTCCCCCTCCCGTCCCCCTCGCCCCCTCCTCCGCCCCTGCCCCCTTTTTTCTCCCGCCGCTGCCGGCTTCCCGGGTAGACTCCCCGCCTTCCGAGGGGAGGAGGAGGCCGCGAAATGAAACGCTATCAGATGCTCATCGGTGGGAATTGGGTGGACAGCCTGTCCGGGCAGACGCGTGAGCTTCGCGACCCGGCCAATGGTGAGCTCGTCGCCACCGTCCCCGAGGCCGGCCGCGACGACGCGCGCCGCGCCATCGACGCCGCTCGCGAGGCCTTCGATCGTGGGCCCTGGCGCAAGACCACCGCCCTCGATCGGGCCAAGCTCCTCTTCAAGCTCGCCGACGCCGTCAACAAGGAGGCCGACGCCCTCGCGCGCCTCGAGGTCCAGAGCTGCGGCAAGCCCCTCGCCGAGGCCCAGTTCGACGTCGCCGACGCCGCCAACTGCTTCGAGTTCTACGGCGGGCTCGCCACCAAGATCGCCGGCGAGACCATGAACGTCCCCGCCAACAGCGTCAGCTTCGTCGTCCGTGAGCCCCTCGGCGTCTGCGGCCAGATCATCCCCTGGAACTACCCGCTCCTCATGGCCGCCTGGAAGCTCGCCCCCGCCCTCGCCGCGGGCAACACGTGCGTGCTCAAGCCCTCCGAGCTCACGCCCCTCACCGCCCTCGAGCTTGGCCGCATCATGAGCGAGGTCGGCTTTCCGCCCGGCGTCGTCAACATCCTCACGGGCCCCGGCGCCGGCGCGGGCGAGGAGCTCGCCGAGAGCGCGCGCGTCGACAAGGTCGCCTTCACCGGCGGCACCGTCACGGGGCGCAAGATCCTCCAGGCCTCCGCGGGCAACCTCAAGAAGGTCACGCTCGAGCTCGGCGGCAAGAACCCGAACATCGTCTTCGCCGACGCCGATTTCGAGGCCGCCGTCGACGGCGCCCTCTTCGGCGCCTTCGCCAACCAGGGCGAGGTCTGCTCCGCCGGATCACGCTTGCTCGTCGAGCGCTCGCTGCACGACAAACTCGTCGCCGCGATGGTCGAGAAGATCCCGCGCGTGAAGGTCGGCCATGGCCTCGATCCCGCGACGAAGATGGGCCCGCTCGTCTCGGCGGCGCACCGCGACAAGGTCGAGTCGTACATCCGCATCGGCCTCGAGGAGGGCGCGCGGCTCGTCTGCGGCGGCAAGAGGCCCTCGGATCCGGCCTTCGCGAACGGGCACTTCCTCGAGCCCACGATCTTCGTCGACGTCAAGCCCACCATGCGCATCGCGCGCGAGGAGATCTTCGGGCCCGTGCTCACGGTGACGCCGTTCGACACCGAGGAGGAGGCCATCGCGCTCGCGAACGACACCGAGTACGGCCTCGCCGCCGCGGTCTGGACGAAGAGCCTCACGCGCGCGCACCGCGTGATCCGCGAGCTGCGCGCCGGCATCACCTGGGTGAACACCTATCACCCGACGTTCAACGAGATGCCCTGGGGCGGCTACAAGCAGAGCGGCACCGGGCGCGAGCTCGGGCTCTACGGGATCGAGGCGTATCTCGAGACCAAGCAGGTCAACATCAACCTGGACGAGGCCCCGCTCGGCTGGTACTAGCCGGCGTTTTTCGGGAGAGACCCGCATGCGGATCGAATTGAAGACCGAGATCCCGGGGCCTCGGAGCCGGGCGCTCATGGAGCAGCGCCGCGCGGCGGTCGCCCGGGGGCCGTTCCACGGCACGCCCATCTTCGTCGCGAAGGCGCACGGCGCCGTGATCGAGGACGTCGACGGCAACAAGCTGCTCGATTTCGCCTCCGGCATCGCCGTCACGAACCTCGGCCACACGCCGGCCGACGTCGTCCGGGCCGTGCAAACGCAGGCCGAGCTGTTCTTGCATACGAGCTTCAACGTCGTCCCTTACGAGGGCTACGTCGCGCTCTGCGAGCGCCTCTGCCGCGTCACGCCGGGCGCCTTCGCGAAGAAGGCGTTCCTCGCGAACAGCGGCGCCGAGGCCGTCGAGAACGCCATCAAGATCGCCCGCGCGCACACGAAGCGGCAGGCCGTCGTCGTCTTCGACCACGCCTTCCACGGCCGCACGTACCTCGCGATGAGCATGACCAGCAAGGTCGGCTATCGGCAGGGCTTCGCCCCGTTTTGCCCCGAGGTCTACCGCACGCCGTTCCCGTACACGTACCGCTCGCCCGAGCCCGACGCCTCCGCGTGGGCCATGCGCGAGCTGCGTGAGCTCGTCCTGCACCACGTCGGCGCGAACAACGTCGCCGCCGTGGTGATCGAGCTCGTGCTCGGCGAGGGCGGCTTCGTCGACGCGCCCGCGGCGTTCGTGCAGGAGCTCGCGGGCTTCTGCAAGGAGCACGGCATCGTCCTCGTCGTCGACGAGATCCAGACGGGCTTCGGCCGCACCGGCGCGCTCTTCGCGTGTGAGCACTACGGCATCGAGCCCGACCTCGTCACGCTCGCGAAGGGGCTCGGCTCGGGTCTGCCCATCTCCGCGGTCGTCGGGCGCGCCGAGATCATGGATGCGCCCGTCGAGGGCGGGATCGGCGGCACCTTCGGCGGAAACCCCCTCGCCTGCGCGGCGGCGCTCGCCGTGCTCGACCGCTTCGAGGAAGGCGGCGGCGCGATCCTCGCGCGGATCCGCGCCGTGGGCGAGCGCATCGGCGCGCGCCTCGCGGCCTGGAAAGAGCGCTTCCCGGTCGTCGGCGACGTGCGCGGCATCGGCCCCATGCGGTGCATCGAGCTCGTGCGGGACAGGGAAACACGCGAGCCCGACAAGGCCGCGGCCGGGGCGCTCGCGAAGTACTGTTATCAGCACGGCCTGGTCGTCCTCGGCGCCGGGACCTACGGCAACGTCATTCGCCTGGCCCCGCCGCTCACCCTGGAAGACGACGAGCTCGACGAGGGGCTCGCGGTCCTGGAAGCGGGGCTCGTGGAACTCGGGTTCGGGGCGCAGGGCGCCGAGAGGCGACCCGGAGCCCCGATTGTTGACGGGAGGAACACATGAGTCGACACCTGCTCTTCATTGACGGCGCGTGGCGGGAGTCGACCCGGACGCATACCATCAAATCGCCCTACAGCGGCCGCATCGTCGCCGTCGCCGAGGAGGCCGACGACGCGCTCATGGAGCGCGCGCTCGCCGCGGCGAAGGCGGCGCAGACGCGCTTCCGCAAGACGAGCCGGTACCTCCGTAGCTGCTTGCTCGCCGCGATGGCGCGGCGGATCGATGAGGACCGGGCGAAGTTCGTGGCGTCGATCGTCGACGAGGCCGGCAAGCCCGCGGCGCTCGCGGACGCCGAGGTCTCCCGCGCGATCACGACCTTCACCGTCGCCGCCGAGGAGACGAAGCGGTATGGCGGCGAGGTCTTCCCGATCGACATCGACGCGGCCGGCCGCGCGTACGAGCCTGGCACGAGCCTCTTCGTCCCGCGTGGGCCCGTCCTCGCGATCACGCCCTTCAACTTCCCGTTGAACCTCGTCGCGCACAAGGTCGCGCCTGCGCTCGCGATTGGCGCGCCCGTGCTCGTCAAGCCTGCGCCGCAGGCGCCGGGCGCGGTGCGCCTGCTCGCCGAGGTCTTCGAGGCGGCGGCGAACGAGGTCTCGGAGAGCCGCGAGACCATCCCGCTCGGCGCGCTCCAGACGATCACCGCGCCGAACGAGGTCACGGGGCGGGCGATCCGTGATCCACGTGTCGCGATCGTCAGCTTCACGGGCAGCGCCTCCGTCGGCTGGACGATCCAAAGCATGGCGCGTGGCAAGCGCGTCGTGCTCGAGCTCGGCGGCAATGCGGCCGTCATCGTGCACGGCGGTGCCGACCTCGTCCGCGCGGCCTCGCGCGTGGCGTATGGCGCCTTCGCGTACGCGGGGCAGGTCTGCATTTCCGTGCAAAACGTCTGGGTCGAGGAGAGCGTCGAGGAGGCGTTCCGCGGCTTTCTGCTGGACGAGGTCTCGCGCATCAAGACGGGGGATCCGCGCGCCGAGGGCGTGCTCGTGGGCCCGGTGATCGACGGCAAGGCGGCCGATCGCATCACGACGTGGATCGACGAGGCCCAGAAATCGGGCGTGGCCGTGCTTTGTGGCGGCAAGCGCGAGGGCAACGTCCTTCCGCCGACGGTCCTCGACAAACCGGGCGAGGCGCTCGCGATCGTGCGCGAGGAGGTCTTCGGCCCCGTGCTCAACCTGCTCACGTATCGCGACGTGGGGGAGGCCATCGAGGCGGTGAACCGCTCGAAGTATGGCCTCCAGGCGGGCGTCTTCACCGACAGCCTGCGCGTCGCGCGTCGCGCTGCCGAGGATCTCGAGGTCGGCGGCGTCATGATCAACGAGGTCCCCACCTATCGCGCCGATCACATGCCTTATGGCGGCGTGAAGGAGTCCGGTCTCGGCCGTGAGGGCGTCCGCTA
Source organism: Polyangium spumosum (assembly GCF_009649845.1). Taxonomy (NCBI): domain Bacteria; kingdom Pseudomonadati; phylum Myxococcota; order Polyangiales; family Polyangiaceae; genus Polyangium; species Polyangium spumosum. Next base: position 252,554 of record NZ_WJIE01000007.1, on the reverse strand, counting down.
CGCGATGGAAGAGTACAGCGAGCGGAAGACCGTTATTTCGTATCGGGGTTGAACCCGTCTGCGGGATTGGAGGATTCGCGATGATTCGATTGTCTTCGTGGGTATCGGCGGCGGGCCTCGCCCTGCTCGGGATCGTGTCGCTCGGCTGCCAGAGCGAAAAGAAGCCGGAGGGCGCGGCTCCGACCGGCAGCGCGGCGCCCGCGCAGAAGCCGGCCGACCCGGCCGAGAAGTGGAAGGGTCAGACCCTGAACCTGCTCACGTGGGAGGGGTATGCCGATCCCAAGTTCACGAAGGGGTTCGAGGAGAAGTACAAGGTCACCGTCAAGTACACGTATTTCGGCACGAGCGACGAGCTCGTGGCGAAGCTCAAGTCGAGCCCGGGCGTGTACGACGTCATCTCGCCCTCCTCGGACGTCGCGACGACCCTCGTGCAGGGCGGCCTCGTCGATCCGATCGACACCACGAAGATCGCGAGCTACGGCGAGCTCGCCGAGGCGCTCCGGAACCGCGACGACGTCAAGAAGGACGGCAAGGTCTACGGCGTGCCTTTCACGTGGGGCCCCGATTTCCTCATTTACGACGCGAACGTCGTGAAGGAGGAGCCGAAGAGCTGGAAGGTCTTCAACGACCCGCAATACAAGGGCAAGGTCAGCCTCTGGGACGACGTCTCCAACATCTACCTCGTCGGCCAGATGATGGGGCTCGACAAGACGGATCAGGCGGCGCTCTACAACATGACGGACGAGCAGCTCGCCGAGGCGAAGAAGCAGCTCGTCGCGCTCAAGCCCCAGGTCCGCAAGTACTGGGCGACCGCGGGTGAGCTCAAGGATCTCTTCAAGAACAAGGAGATCGCCCTGGCCGTCGGCTGGCCGCTCACGGTCAAGGACGTCAACGCGGAGGGCGGCAACCTCAAGGCCGTGATCCCCGAGGAGGGCGCGACGGGCTGGATCGATCGGCTCATGATCACCTCCTCCTCGAAGAACAAGGACCTCGCGCTCGCGTACCTCGATTACGTCACCACGCCGAAGGCCCAGGCGCTCGTCTTCGAGGCGACGGGCGGGTATTGCGTGGCGAACGCGAAGGCCAAGGAGCACATGTCCGACGACCTCAAGAAGAGCCCCTGCGTGACCGAGGCGGACAACTACTTCAAGCGCCTCAATTTCTGGCAGCAGGTCAAGGACCGCAAGAAGTACAACGAGCTCTGGAACGAGGTGAAGAGCGCGAAGTAGGTCCTCGGCGATGGATACGGCGCCCGCCGCGAAGGCATCGGATCAAGCGATCACCCCGCCGAAGAGGCGGGCGCTCCTGTTCCTCGTCCTCCCCCCCGCGCTCTGGCTCGTCTGTTTCCTGGTCATCCCCTACCTGTCGCTGTTTTTCCAGAGCTTCCTCAGCACGAACGACATCGGCGACGTCGTCCTCGAGCCCACGCTCGACCCGTGGAAATCCTTCTTCACGAAGGACCTCTACCGCGACACGTTGCTCTACACCTTCAAGATCGCGGCGATGGTCACGGCCCTCGCCGTGCTCTGCAGCGTGCCGCTCGCGTATTTCATCGCGTTCAAGGTGCGCCGCTACAAGGAGCTGCTCTACAGCCTCATCATCGTCCCGCTCTGGGTCAGCTACATCGTCCGCGCGTATGCGTGGAAGATCATCCTCGGCCGCGAGGGGATCCTGAACTCGGCATTGCAATGGGCGAAGATCACGGACGCGCCCGTCGAGGCCTTTCTCTACAGTGAATGGGCCATCATCCTCGGCCTCGTCCACATCTACACGCCCTTCGTGCTCATGCCGGTGTACACCGCCTTCGAGCAGATCCCCCGCCCGCTCGTCGAGGCCTCGAAGGACCTCGGCGCCGGCCGCCTGACCACGTTCTTCCGGATCGTCCTGCCGCTCTCGTTACCCGGCCTCATCGCCGGCGGCACCTTCGCGTTCGTCTTGACGCTCGGTGATTTCCTCGCGCCCGTCCTGCTCGGCGGCACCAACAACCTCATGATCTCGAACGTCGTGCAGAACCTGTTCGGCACCTCGAACGATCGCCCGCTCGGCTCCGTCGTGGGGATCGTCCTGCTCGTCGTCGTCGTGCTGCTCCTCGAGAGCACGTCCCGCGCCGAGAGAGCGTTCGCGAGCCTCGAGACGGGCCGCGGCCGGTTCGGAGGAGCGCGCTAGTGCGCCGCTTTGACCTGCCCACCTTCCTCGTCGGCAGCGCGGCGGCGGCCGTCCTCGCGTTCATCTACCTGCCGATGGTGGTCGTCGTCGTGTATTCGTTCAACCCCGAGTCGGTGAACGTCTTCCCGATGCGCGGCTTCTCCCTGCGCTGGTACCAGCAGCTCTTCGAGAACGACGAGCTCCTCGCGGCATTACGGATCAGCGTCCTCATCGCGCTCGGCGGCACGGCGATCGGCCTCTTGCTCGGCGTCCCCGGCGCCATCGCGCTCGCGCGCCACGATTTTCCGGGCAAACGTGTCCTCGAGCGCGTCGTCCTCCTGCCGCTCACCTTGCCCGGCATCGTCACGGGCGTCGCCATGTTGAGCTTCTTCCCGCTCATCGGCGTCCCCGTCTCGCTGCTCGCCGTGCTCATCGGCCACGGCACCTTCCTCATCGCCATCACCCTCACGCAGGTCTATGCCCGGTTGAAGCGCCTCGATCCTTCGCTCGAGGAGGCCTCGGCGGACCTCGGCGCGCCGCCGCTCACCACGTTCCGGCGGGTCGTCCTGCCAAACATCAAGACGGCGATCATCGGCTCGGCGCTCCTCTCGTTCACCCTCTCGCTCGACGAGATTCCGGTCACGTTTTTCCTCATCGCGGGCGACAACACGTTGCCCATCCAGATCTGGGCCATGATGCGCCGGGGCATTTCTCCCGAGGTCAACGCCATCTCGACCCTCGTCTTCGCCGGATCCATCGCCCTCATCCTGCTCGGCACCGCGCTCGGCGGCCGCGACAAGGAGTCATTACATTGAGGATCGTCGAGCTACGCAAGGTCGTGAAGCGCTTCGGCGACGTCGAGGTCGTCAAATCGCTCGATTTATCCATCGAGAAAGGGGAGTTCCTCACCTTCCTCGGCCCGAGCGGCTGCGGCAAGACCACCACGCTCCGCATGATCGGCGGCTTCGAGATGCCCACCTCGGGCGAGATTTTCCTGAGCGGCCGTGAGGTCAGCGCGCTCCCGCCCTACAAGCGCGACGTCAACACGGTCTTCCAGAGCTACGCCCTCTTCCCCCACATGACCGTGCGCGAGAACGTCGCGTATGGCCTCGAGCAGAAGCGCCTGCCCAAGGCCGAGATCGAGCGCAAGGTCTCGGACGTGCTCGCCATGGTGCGCATGGACGGCCTCGCCGCGCGCAAGCCACGCGAGCTCTCCGGCGGCCAGCAGCAGCGCGTCGCCGTGGCCCGCGCCATCGTGAACGGCCCCTCCGTGCTCTTGCTCGACGAGCCCCTCGGCGCCCTCGACCTCAAGCTCCGCAAGGAGATGCAATTCGAGCTGAAGAGCCTCCAGCGCAAGCTCGGCATGACGTTCGTCTACGTCACGCACGACCAGGAGGAGGCGCTCACGATGAGTGATCGCGTCGCGGTCATGAACGGCGGGAGGATCGAGCAGATCGACGCGCCCGTCGCCATTTACAACCGCCCGAAGACCCGGTTCGTCGCCGATTTCATCGGCGAGACCAACCTGCTCGCGGGCGAGGTCCGGCGCGACGGCGCCGCCCACGTGTTTTCCCTCGGCGATGCGCGGATCCCGATCGAGCCCGACGCCGTCCTCGAGGCCGGCCGCGGCGTCTCCTTGAGCGTGCGGCCCGAAATGGTCACGGTTCGCAAGGCGGAGGGCGGCGAATCGCTCGGCGTATCGCTCCCCGGGACGGTCGAGGAGACCGTCTTCATCGGCTCCGTCTGGAAGACCGTCGTGCGCCTCTCGAGCGGCGAGCGTGTCGTCGCGACCGAGCCTCCCGCCTCGCATGGCCATATCGAGACGGGCACGCAGGTCGTCGTCGGCTGGGAGCCCAAGAGCGCCGTCGTGCTCGAGGCTTGATGGACGATGGAGCTCCAGCCTGGCCATCTCATCGCGGGGCGCTTCCGGGTCGTACGGTTCCTCGGCGAGGGCGCGGTCAGCGCCGTGTACGAGGCCACCGACGACGTGCGGGGCCATCGCGTCGCGGTGAAGCTCCTCCACCGCGAGCTCTCCCAGAACAATGAGATCGTCCAGCGGTTCGAGCGCGAGGCGGAGGCGGCGAGCCGCATCGGCTCCGAGCACATCGTCCTCGTCCATGGCGCCGGCAGCGCCCCCGAGGGACGATTCATCGTCCTCGAATACCTCGACGGCGCGACGCTCGCCGATCGCCTGCGGGGCCGCCGCCCGCTCCCGCCCGAGGAGGCTGCGTCGCTGCTCCTCCAGCTCCTCGCGGGCCTCTCCATGGCGCACGCGCTCGGCATCGTGCACCGCGATTTGAAGCCGGCGAACCTCTTCCTCGTGCGTGGCGCGGGCGGCGGCGATTTCTTGAAGATCCTCGATTTCGGCGCCTCGAAGCTCACGAACATGGGCCAGGGCCTCACCCGCACCGGGGCCATGGTCGGCACGCCGATGTACATGTCGCCCGAGCAGATCAGGAGCTCCGACAAGGTCGACGCGCGGGCCGACGTGTATGCCGCGGGCGTCATCCTCTACGAATGCGTCACCGGCAACGTCCCGTTCGCCGTGAAAAACGCGGTCGAGCTCGCGTTCCGCGTCGTCTCGCAGGACCCGCCCCCTCCCGAGACGCACGTGCCCACGCTCGATCCCGAGCTCTCGATGATCATCCGCCGCGCGATGGCGCGTGACCCCGCGGCGCGCTTCCAGACCGCCGGCGAGATGCACGACGTGCTGCTCGCCTGGCTCCAGAAGCGTGGTGTTCCCGCCCCGCCGCGGGCGCCCCTCGGGGCCCCGGTGCCCGGCGCCGTCGTCGCCCCGGGCGCCATGCCGGCGGGGTCACGCGCCATTCTCTTGTACGTCGCGGCCGGGCTCGGCGCGCTCGTCCTCGTCGTGTTGATCGCGCTCGTGCTGTACGCCGCGGGGGGCTGATCCCCCGGCGTTCTCCTTTGACCCCCACCCCTCCCTCGTGATGTGATGCCCTCCGCCCCATGGCGGAGCCTGCCCGACGCCTCCAGCCGATCGACACCACCGCGGAGATCGAGACCCCCGAGCACGTGCGGTTTCATTACCCCGTCGCTGGCCCTGCGCGCCGCGTCGTCGCTTATCTGATCGACCTCCTCATCCGGGGCGCCATCCTCGTCGTCTTCGCCATCCTCGCCCTCCTGGGCGGCCTCGCGGTCGGGGACGCCGTCTCCGGCCTCTCCACCGGCTTCCTGCTCGTCATTCATTTCCTCCTCGAGTGGGTCTATTACACGCTCTGGGAGGTCGCCTGGAATGGCCGCACCCCGGGCAAACGCGCGCTCGATCTCCGTGTCGTCACCGCCTTTGGCCATCCCTTGCGGATCGGCGACAGCTTCCTCCGCAACCTCCTCCGCGCCGCGGACTTCCTCCCCTTCGGTTATGCCTTCGGCCTCGTCGCCATGGCGCGAGACGGCCGCTTTCGGCGCCTCGGCGACATGGTCGCGGGCACCATGGTCATCGTCGAGGAGCGCCGCGCCGTGGCCTCTGCGATCCGCATCGACCCTCCGCCCACCCCGAAGGAGCTCGCGAACCTCCCGCAGCGCCTCCCGCTCTCGGGCGACGAGCTCGAGGCCATCGAGCTCTTTCTCCGCCGCAAGGATGGCCTCGGCCCCGCGCGGGAAGAGGAGCTCGCGGCCATGGTCGCGCCCCTCTTCGCGAGCCGCATGGGCATCCGGAACAAGGACGCGGCGCGCCTCCTCGCCTTGATCCACGCGCGCTCCCGTGAGCGCAGGAGGCCGGCTTGAGGAGCCAGGACGAGATCCTCGCGGCCCGCTCGGCCGATTGGCGCGAGCTCGAGAACCTCGTCTCGCGCGCCGAGGCCCTCCATCACCTCGACGGCGCTTCGATCTCCCGCGCGGCCGCGCTTTATCGTGCCCTCTCCGGCGACCTCGTCCTCTGCCGCGCCCGCTGCACCCCCGATCTCGTCGCGTACCTCGACAACCTCGCCGGCCGCGCGCACAGCGCGCTTTATGGCGCCGAGCCTTTCCGCGTCCCGGCCTTCGGGGCCCTGCTCGCCCGCGACTTCCCCCGCGCCCTCCGCAAGAACGCCTCGTTTTTCGCGCTCTCCTCCGCGCTCTTCCTCGTCCCCTGCGCCATCGGCATCGTCCTCGCCCTCTTCGTCCCCGACGCCGCCTCCCAGGTCCTTCCGCGCAGCATGCTCGACGGCATGGCCGACATGTATTCGAAGGGCTTCGACGCGGGCCGCGGCGAGGGGGCCGACTCCGCGATGGCCGGGTTTTACGTGAACAACAACGTCGGCATCGCGTTTCGTTGCTTCGCCACCGGCATCTTCTTCGGCCTCGGCAGCGTCTTTTTCCTCGTCTACAACGGCCTCAACATCGGCATGGTGACCGGCTGGGTCACGGCGGCCGGGTTTGGCCGGAATATCGGCACGTTCATGTGTGGCCACGGGCCCTTCGAGCTCACGGCCATCGTCATCGCGGGCGCCGCGGGCCTCCGCATGGGCCATTCCCTCGTCGTCACCCGCGGCCGCACCCGCCTCGGCTCCCTGCGCGAGAGCGCGCCCGACATCGTCCGCCTCGTCGTCGGCGCCGCCGTCATGCTCCTCATCGCCGCGGCCATCGAGGGTTTCTGGTCCCCCTCGGCCGCGCCGGCGCCCGTCAAATGGGCCACCTCCGCCCTCCTCACCGTGCTCGTCGCGGCTTATTTGCTCTTCGCCGGCCGCGAGCGGAGGGCCTCGACTTGAACCTCGGCGACTCCGCGATCGTCCTGCGCCCCCGGAGCCTCACCGAGGTCATGGACCTCGCGTTCCGCCTCTGCTTCTCCCTCGCGTTTTCCCTCTACACGCGCCTCACCCTTTACGTCGTCGCCCCGCTGCTCGCGGGCATCCTCGCCCTCCGGTATGCGTTCGACGCCTCCTGGCTCCTCGTCTGGCTCGCGGCTCTCCTCACCGTGCCCTTCGTCGAGGCCCTCTTCACGATTGCCATCAGCCAGATCATCTTCTCGCCGACCATCACCCCGCGCGCGGTTTTTTCCCTCTTTCGCAAGCGCCTCGGCGCGCTCCTCGGCTCGTTCGTCATCCGGGGCGTGGGCCTCGTGATCGCCGCGCTCACGTTTTTCCTCCTCCTGCCATTCGTTGGCATTCGCCTCCTGCTCCTCGACGAGGCTTGTTTGCTCGAGGGCCTCTCCGGCACGCGCGCGCACGAGCGGGCCAAGCGGCTCGTCTCCTTGCGCACGGGCGACGCGTTCCTCGTCCTCCTCATGCTCCTCGGCGCGCGTTTCGGCGGGGTCCTCACGGCCGAGCTGCTCTTCGACGGGCTCGTGAACGACCTCCTCCAGTTCGGCCGTCCCTTCGGCTGGCTCTTCGAGGACGGCGGCTCTCCTGCGGCCCTCGTAGGGTTTTTCCTCGCCGTTCCTTTCGTCTCCACGGCGCGGTTCCTCTATTACATCGACACCCGCACCCGTGAGGACGGCTGGGACATCCAGCTCCGCTTCACCTCGATCCGCGCTCGGGCCGAGCAGGAGCGCAGGAGGGCTGCGTGATCAAGTTCGTCCTGCTCCTCTCGGCCCTCGGCGCGAGCCCGGTTTACAACGCCGACGAGCGCGTCCGCGAGGTCCTCGCCGACGATCGATACCGCTTCTGCCACGAGGACGATTATCCCCTCGGCGGCGACGAGCGCGCCTTTTGCTCGCTGGTCGGGGAGACGAGCGAGGTATGTCCCTCGTTGCCTGCCGCCTGCCGCAAGGAGCCCGCGCCCATCGAGAAGGGCGGCCCGCCGTCCGGCATCGCCCCGCAATGCAAGGCCGGCTCCCGCTGTTTGGCGGGACGATCGTCCGGCCGCGACGACCGCGTCGCCGTGCGTCGATTCGAGAATGCTGCGGGCGGCGGCGCCCCGGGGGACGGAGCGCCGGGCGGGGACGGGAAAGGCCAGGCGGGCCCCGGCGGCGAGGGAAAGAGCCCCGGCACCGGGGAACCCGGGCAGGACAAATCCGGCGGCGAGGCGGGCCCGAACGGGAGCGGAGACGCGTCTGGCCCGGGCAAACCCGGCGGCGGCGAGGCGGGCTCGGGCAAAAGTGGTGACGGGCCCGGCAAGGACCCCGGCGCGGGGGAAGGGAAGGGGCAGGCCGAACCCGGAGCCGCGAAGCCGCCGCCGCCCGCGCCTGCGGATCCTGCCGTGGCCAGCGCCGCGAGTGGCTTCGCCCGGGTCCTCTTTTTTATCCTGCTCGGCGGCTTCGGGGCTTTTATCGCGTGGATGGTCCTGAAAAACGTCCTCTCCGAGCGTGACGCGCCCGAGGACGAGGCGCCGCCCGAGGATTTGCCCGAAAATGCCTCGGGCGCACGCCGCCCGGGGCCACGCGGGCCTGTCGAGACCGACGTCGCGCGCCTGCTCGCCCGCGCCCGCGTGGCGGCCCAGCGTGGCGCGTTCGGGCCCGCCATCGACGACGTGTATGCCGCGCTCCTCCGGCGCCTCGACGGCGACGGCCTCATCGAGATCCACGCGTCGCGCACGAATGGTGATTACGTGCGGACCCTCCGCCGCGATCGGCCCGAGATCGCCTCCGACGTGCGCACGATCGTCGCCGACGTGGAGAGTGTCCAGTTCGGATCCCGCGCGCCCTCGGCCGAGGCCTTCGCTCGTATCCACGACCGCGTCGTCCCGCTCGTCTCGCGCGCCCTCTCTGCGCTCGCCGTGCTCCTCGGCCTCTCCGCGACCCTCTCCTGCGGCCGCGTCGCCGCGCTCGACGAATCCGACGGCGCCTTCCGCGGCGACACATCCCCCTCGGGCACGCACGCCCTCGGCGCCGTGCTCGGGGCGTATGGCATCGACCTCCGCCACCGCCGCGATCCCCTCGACAAACTGCCCGACGAGGACGACGCGACGCTTGTCCTCTTGCCCGACCTCGACCTCTCGGCCTCCGATCTCCGCCGCTTACAAAGCTGGGTCGAGGCGGGCGGCGACCTCGTCATCGCGGGCGCGGCCGACCTCCCTGCCTGGACCGGCGCGTCCCTCGAACCAGATCCCGTCGTCGCCGACGACATCGCCCCGACGACGCGGTACGAATACCAGTTCGGCGCGATTCTCCTCTCCCTCCCGCCCGGGCCCACGCTCACGCTGACGGACGCCCAGCGCATGCTCGTCCGCGGGGAGGGCGCGTATGCCTCCTTCAAGCAGCTCGGCGACGGCCGCGTCATCGTCCTCGCCGACGACAAACTCTTCACGAACGTCGCCTTGACGGCCGGCGACAACGCGGCCTTCTTGATCTCCCTCTTCCGCCCGCTCCACCGTGAGGTCGAGCTCTGCGACGGCTGGACCTCCCTCGGCGCCGACACGCCGCTCGACACCCTCGGCCGCGCGCGCCTCTTGCCCATTCTGCTCCAGCTCTTCTTGCTCCTCGGCCTCTATTTCCTCTGGCAGGGCCGCGCCTTCGGCGTCTTGCGGGATCCGCCCGCGAATCGGAGGCGCGCGTTCTCCGACCACGTCCGCGCCCTCGGCCTCGCGTTTGCTCGCGCCGGCGCCTCGCGCCATGCCCTCGGCCTTTATGCCGCGTGGGCCATCGAGCGCCTCCGCGAGCGTGTCCCGCGCGAGGGCCGCCATGGGTTGTCCGGGCTCGCGGAGGCCGTGGCCGTCCGCGCCGGCAAGAGCACCGGCGAGGTCATGACCGTGCTCGTCGAGGCCACCGAGGCGCAAAAAGAGGCGGCCCCCGCGTCCCTCCGCTCCGGCGGCGCCGCGCCCCCCGGACGCGCGCGGGGCAAGGACCGAGCCCAGGCCGCGGCCGATTTCGCCGTCATGCGCGCCCTCGACCATTTCCTCGCCCAGACCTCCCGCGAGCGCTCCCGCAAGAAGACCCGAAAAGCATGAACCTGTCCCTCTTCCGCGAAACCTTCGATCGCATCCGCCGCGAGGCGGGCAAGGTCCTCCTCGGCCAGGACGACATCATCGAGGCCACGCTCCTCGCGATCCTGAGCGGCGGCCACGTCCTCATCGAGGGCGTCCCCGGCCTCGGCAAGACCCTGCTCGTCCGCACCCTCGCCCACGTCTTCGGCGCGAGCTTCCGCCGCATTCAATTCACCCCCGACCTCATGCCGAGCGACGTCACCGGCGGCAACGTCTTCGACCAGAAAGAGGACCGCTTCGTCTTCCACGAGGGCCCGGTCTTCACGCAGCTCCTTCTCGCCGACGAGATCAACCGCGCCCCCGCGAAGACGCAATCCGCGCTGCTCGAGGCGATGCAGGACCTCGCCGTCACCACCGACGGCGTCACGCGCCCCCTGCCCGAGCCCTTCCTCGTCATCGCCACGCAAAACCCCGTCGAATCGCAGGGCACCTATCCCTTGCCCGAGGCCCAGCTCGACAGGTTCCTCGTCAAATTGCACGTCCGTTACCCCGGCCCCGCCGTCGAGAAGCAGATCCTCCGCCACCACGTCGAGGGCTTCTCCGCCGCCCGGCTCGACCGCGCCGGCCTCGAGCCGATCGCCTCGGCCGACGACATCCTCGCCATGCGCCGCGCCCTCGGGGAGGTCCGCGTCGACGAGGGCATCATCGAATACATCACCGATATCGTCTCGCGCACCCGCGCGCACCGCGCCGTCTACCTCGGCTCCTCCCCGCGTGGATCGATTGGCCTGCTCGGCTCCTCCCGCGCGCGCGCCGCCAGCGAGGGCCGCGATTTCGTCACGCCCGACGACGTCAAGGCGCTCGCCCCCGCCGTCCTGCGCCACCGGTTGATCCTCCACCCCGACGCCGAGATCGAAGGCACGAGCGCCGACGACTGCGTCGAGGACATCCTGCGCGAGGCGAAGGTCCCGCGCACCGCGGCCTGATTTCGATCATGGTCCCCTCGCGCGCGCTCGTCCTCCTGTTCGCGGGTCCGCTCGTCCTCTCCTTTTTTACGCTGCTCGACCGGGGATTGCTCGTCCCCATGCTCCTCACGGACGCCGCGATCGCCCTGCTCGCGCTCACGGACGCCCTGCTCGCGCGCCGCCGCCTCGTCACCGTCGTCCGCCGCGCGCCGGCCGTCCTCTCGATTGGCCGGCCAAACGTCGTCTCCCTCGACGTCCGCTCCCTCGCCCGCCGCAAGCTCGAGGTCCGCGTGCAGGAGGATCTCTTCCCCTCGGCCGAGAGCGACGAGCTTCCCCTCGAGGTCGACCTCCCGCCGCGTGGCCACGCCACCCTCAAATACCGCGTCACGCCCTCCCGCCGCGGCGCGCACGTCCTCGGCGACCATCACGTCCGTTATCCTTCGCCCCTCGGCCTCTGGATCCGGCAATACACCATCGCCGCGCGCTCCCCGGTGAAGGTGTATCCCGACCTCGAGGCCGTCCGCGGCTACGAGCTCCTCGCGCGGCAGGACCGCGACCCGGCCGGCGTGCGCGCCTCGCGCAGGCTCGGCGGCGAGAGCGAGTTCGCGCGCCTCCGCGAGTATCGACGCGAGGACGAATACCGCAGCATCGACTGGCGGGCCACGGCGCGCCGCAAGAAGCTCATCGCCCGCGAATACCAGCTCGAGAGTGATCAGAACGTCGTCTTCCTCATCGACGCCGGCCGCCTCATGACGGCCGAGTTCGCGAATCTATCCCTCTTCGATCATGCCCTGAATGCGACGCTCATGCTCTCGCACGTCGCGTCGCGCGGCGGCGACAAGGTCTCCATGATGGCCTTCGCCGAGGAGGTCCTCGCGTATGCCCCGCTCACGGGCGGCGCCCGCGCGACGCGCAAGATCGTGCAGGCCGGTTATGACATCGAGCCCGACCTCGCCCCCACGAATTACCGGGCCGCCTTCGAGGCGCTCGCCGTGCGCGTGAAGAAGCGGACGCTCGTCGTGCTCTTCACGCAGGTCGTCGACGAGGTCGCCGCCGCCGAGCTCGAGAAGCTCATGCGTGGCCTCTTGCCGCGCCATTTGCCGCTCCTCGTGCTCCTGCGTGACGTCGACGTCGACGCCCTCGCGCTCGGCCACGCGGGCGAAACCCGCGCGCTCTCCGGCGTCGGCCCCTACCTGCGCGGCGCGGCGGCCGAGATCCTCTCGTTTCGCGACAAGCTCGTGCGCCGTTTGAAGCAACACGGCGCCCTCGTCCTCGACGTCGCGCCGGGGGAGCTCACCCCGGCGCTGATCAATCGGTACCTCGAGATCAAGGCACGCCACCTGCTGTGACGGCAGGACACGCGCGCGTCACGGCAAGCGCGGGCGACACAAATGCAAGGGCATGGCGTGAGACGGCAAACGTTGGCGCCGCAAAGGCAAGCGCGGGCGGCGTGTTTGCAGAGGCGGGGGGTGAGACGGCAAACGTCGGCGCCGCAAAGGCAAGCGCGGGCGGCGTGTTTGCAGAGGCGGGGGGTGAAGCTGCAAACGTTGGCGGCTTGAAGGCAAGCGCGGGCGGCGTGTGTGCAGAGGCGGGGAGTGAAGCTGCAAACGTCGCTGCCGTGAAGGCAAGCGCGGGCGGCTCGGCGGCAAGCGCACGAGGCGCGCGGGCAATCAGCCCTTCTTGCGTGGCGCCTTCAGCGAGAGCTTGAGCAGCACGTCGTCGCGGATGAGGTCGTCGGGCTTGCCGGCGATCACGATCCCGAAGTCCTTCCGGTTGATGGAGAACTCCGCGGTGCCCGTGGCGGCTTCGGGCGTGATCGTGATCGTCACGGGGAACGTGATCGACTTCTTCACGCCGTGCAGATCGAGGTCGCCCGTGATCGTGTGTGTCGCGCCGTTCGTGCCGCCGGCCTTGATCTCCGTCGACGTGAACGTCGCCTTGGGGAACTTCTCGACGTCGAAGAAATCGGCGTTCTTCAGGTGTTTGTCGAGGTCCGCCGCGTCGGTCTTCACCGAAGCCGTCTCGACCTCGAACGTGACCTTGCCGCCCTCGGCCTTGCCGTCCGCGAGCGTGATCTTGCCGGAGAGCTTCTCGAACTTGCCCTCGTGTTTGCCCGTCACCTTCGAGCCGATGAAGCCGATCGTCGAGCCCGCCGCGTCGACGTCGAGCGCCTCCGTGGCCGCCGCGCTCGCGGGTTTGTCTGCGGCCGGCTGCGCCGACGAGGCCGGCGCGACCGTCGCCTTGGGTTTGTCCTTGGCCGGGTCCTCGCAAGCCGTCAGCGACAGGAGGGAGACGGCAGCGGCGGCGAGGAGGACCGTACGAATCGTTTGCATGTCGGAGCGTCCCTTCGGGGTGGTTTCGAGCGCGCAGCATGCGCCCGGAGCGCCTGCTTGATTAGGGGGGCGGCTCGGTCCACACTGTTCGGCAGGTCGAACAATCGATGACGGCGGCGCTCGACGATGTGGTCTCGATGGCGGTCTTCGCGCGGGTCGTGGAGGCGCGCTCCTTCACGGGCGCGGCGGCCCTGCTCGGCCTCTCGAAGTCGGTCGTGAGCGCGCGGATCTCGGCGCTGGAAGAGCGGCTCGGCGTCAGGCTCTTGCATCGCACGACGCGGCGGCTCTCGCTCACCGAGGAGGGCGCGCGGCTCTACGAGACGTGCGCGCGGCTCGTCTCTGCGGCCGACGAGGCCGAGGGCGTGCTCGCGAGCGCCTCGGCGGAGCCCGAGGGCGTCGTGCGCGTCACCGTGCCGGTGGGCATTGGGATCCTGCAATTCCCCAGCATCCTGCGCGAGCTCCACGAGCGATACCCGCGGCTCGTCGTCGACCTCTCCTTGTCCGAGCGCCGCGTCGACATCGTCGCGGAGGGCTTCGACGTCGCCGTTCGTGTCGCCGATACGCTGGAAGACTCGGCCCTGGTCGCGCGCCGCATCGGGGCCGTGCGGATGATCGTCTGCGCGTCGCCCGATTACCTCACGCGCCGCGGGACGCCGGAGACGCCGCAGGATCTCGTGCACCACAATTGCCTGCGCCTCTCGCCGGTCCGGCGCGAGTGGGCCTTTCGATGTGGCCGCCGCACGCAGCTCGTCCCCGTCTCCGGCAGCCTGATCGCCGACAACATCGCCGTGCTCCGCCAGGCGACGCTCGACGGGATCGGCGTCGCGCGGCTGCCGCGCTCCTTCGTCGCGGCCGACATCGAGGCGGGCCGGCTCCGCCGCGTCCTGCCCGAGCACGCGCTCGGCGAGACGAACGTCTTCGTCGTGCACCCGTACCGGCGCCACATGCCCACGAAGGTGCGCGCCTTCGTCGATTACGTGGTCCAGCGCTTCCGCAGCGCGAGCGACGTCTGAATCGAGCCATGTCCTTCCAGAAATACCTCCTCCTCCCGCAGCTCTTCGCTTATGCCGTCCGCGCGCCCCGTGAACCCGCGAAGGCGTGGGACCGCTTCTGGAACGGCGTCCGCCGCACGGGTCGAGGCGGCGAGGTGCTCTGGGACCCGGAGGAGCCGCGTGAGTTCGGGGAGGTCGACGCGCGCGTGTCGGCTTTTTTTGCGCCCGACCTCCCCGTGATCGACGTCGGCTGCGGCAATGGGCGATTCACGCGGAGGCTCGCCGCGTTGTTCCCGAGGGTCGTCGGCGTCGACGTCTCGAGCCACGCCGTCGAGAAGGCGCGGCAGGAGTCGCGCGGGGTCACGAAGGTATCGTTTCACGTCGCCGACGTCAGCGTGCCCTACGCGCTGCGCTGGCTCACGGACGAGCTCGGCGAGGCGAACGTCTTCATGCGTGGCGTCTTGCACGTCCTCGACCCGAAGCGCCGCGCCGTCGCGATCGAGAACATCCGCGCCGCGCTCGGGCCGCGTGGCGTGTTTTATCTCTCGGAGAGCAGCATCCACGGCGATCCGCTCGATCACATGGTCCTGCAGGGCGCGACGCCGACCTACCTGCCCGAGCCGGTGCGCAAGGTCATCGCCGCCGGGGTCCGGCCGCCCTCCCGCTTCGGCGACGCCGAGGTGCGTGAATACTTCCCCGGCGCCGCGTGGGAGATCCTCTCGAGCGGACCCACGGTCATGTACACGCTGCCGCTCCGGACACGCGACGAGATCGAAGCGCTGCCGAGTTATTTCGCGCTCGTGCGCCGCCGCGGCTGACCGTCATTTCATGCGCGGCACGTAACGCTCCACCGACACGTACTGGTTCGGCCATTTCATCACGTATCCCTGCTCCGCCGCCGCGTGCCGCGTCCAGTACGGATCGAAGAGGTGCGCGCGCGCCAGCACGCAGAGATCGGCCCTGCCCGCGGCGATGATGCTGTTCACGTCGGCGTAACTCTGGATGTTGCCCACCGTCATCGTCGGCACCTTCGCCTCGAGCCGCACGAGCTCGCTGAACGGCGTCTGGAAGAGCCGCCCGTACACCGGCCGCGACGACGGATCGGTTTGCCCCGCCGATACATCGACGATATCGACCCCGTGCTCCCGCAGCGCCACGGCGAGCCTGATCACGTCCTCCGGCGTGATCCCGCCCGGCGCCCAGTCCGTCGCCGAGATACGCACGCTCGTCGGTTTGTCCTTTGGCCAGGCCGCCCGCACCGCGTCGAAGACCTCGAGCGGGAATCGCATCCGGTCCTCGATCGAGCCGCCGTATTCGTCGGTCCTGCGGTTCGTGATCGGCGAGAGGAAACTCGCGAGCAGATACCCGTGGGCCATGTGCACCTCGACGAGGTCGAACCCCGCCTCGTCGGCCATCTTCGTGGCCGTCACGAAATCGGCCTTCACCCGGTCCATGTCCTCCCGATCCATCTCGCGAGGCACGGGGCTGTGCGGCAGGTAGGGGATCGCGGACGCGGCGACGAGCGGCCAGCCGCCCTCTTCGAGTGGCTGATCCATGCCCTCCCACAATCGCTTCGTGGAACCCTTCCGGCCCGCGTGGGCGATCTGCACGCCGATCTTCGCCGTCGAATGCTGGTGCACGAAATCGGTCACCCGGCGCCAGGCCGGCGCGTGGCTCGGCCGGTAGAGGCCCGTGCATCCGGGCGTGATGCGGCCCTCGGGGCTCACGTCCGTCATCTCGGCGATCACGAGGCCCGCGCCGCCGATCGCGCGGCTGCCGAGGTGCACGAGGTGCCAGTCATTCGGCTCGCCGTCCTCCGCCGAATACTGGCACATCGGCGAGACCACGACGCGATTGTCGAGCAGCAAGTTGCCGAGCCGGTACGGCGTGAACATCGGCGGAGGTGGCTCCTTGCTCTTGCCCTCGATACGCGCGCCCGATTGCGCCTCGGCCTTCTCGGCGACCCACGCGTCCACGCTTCGCACGAGCGCCGGATCCCGCACCTTCAGGTTCTCGTGGGTCACGCGCAGGCTACGCGTGAGCATGCTGAACTCGAACTGGAGCGGCTCGAGCTGCATGTACCTCTCGGTGTTCTCGAACCATTCGAGGCTCACCTGCGCCGCGCGCTGGAGCGCCTCGACCTTCGGCCGCCGGTCGACCTCGTATGCGGCGAGCGCGTCTTGCAAGCGCGGGTGCGCGTCCAGCGCGTCCGCCAGGCTGATCGCGTCCTCCAGCGCGAGCTTCGTCCCCGAGCCGATGGAGAAATGCGCCGTGTGCACGGCGTCCCCCAAGAGGACCACGTTCTCGAAGGAGAAGCGCTCGTTCGTCACCGTGGGAAAGCTCCGCCAGACGCTCCTGTTCTTGAGCAGGCGGTGGCCCGCGAGGCGCGGCGCGAAGAGCTCCTCGCAGTACACGAGTGTCTCGTCCTCGCTCGCCCGATCGAGCCCGGCGCGGCGCCACGTCTCCTCGCGGCACTCGACGATGAACGTCGATCGTTCGGGCTCGTAACGGTAGGCGTGTACGCGGAAGAGGCCGTGCTCGTTCTCGTCGAAGTAGAACGTGAACGCGTCGAACGGGAACGTCGTGCCGAGCCAGACGAACCGGTTCGGCCGCCCGTCGATACGCGTGCCGAAGTGCGGCTGGTAGCGGCTGCGCGCCGCGCTGTTCACGCCGTCGGCCGCGACGACGAGGTCACTCTCGCGCCGGATCGCCTCGAAGTCCGTGGCCTCGTGCTCGAAGCGCAAGACCACGCCGAGCTCCTCCGCGCGCGCCTGCAAGATCGTCAGCATGCGCTGGCGCGAGAGCCCGCTGAAGCCGTGCCCGGTCGACACGAGGCGCTCGCCGCGGACGAACGTGTGGATGTCGTCCCAGTGCGCGAGGCTCCTCCGGATCGCGTCGTACACGGGCCGATCGACGCTCTCCAGGCCGTCGAGCGTCGCGTCGGAGAAGACGACGCCGAAGCCGAACGTGTCGTCGGGCCGGTTGCGCTCGAGCACCACGACCTCGCGCGAGGGATCACGCTTCTTGGCCAGGATGGCGAGGTAGAGGCCGCTGGGTCCGCCGCCGATACACGTGATCTTCAACGTCGATCCTCCGGTTGCACTCGCGGAGGGGAGATCACGACGGCGAAGACGTCAAGAGGTATGCTAGACGCGGAAGACATGGACCGCGCTCGTCTCGCCGCGCTCGCCTCCTCGTTCGCCATGCTCGTGGCCTCCTGCGCGCCCACGAAGGCCCCCGAGGACGCGGGAAAACCCGTGAAACCGGCGCTCCAGGTCGCATCCGCGTCCGCGCCCACGCTCGCGACGCCGCGCGAGCCCTCGCCGCTCGTCCGCGTGACGGCGCCGGAGAAGCTCCCGGCGAACCTCTCGATCGACGGCGACGTCTCCGAGTGGGGCTCGCTCGCGCCGCCGCCCGATCCGAAGCAGCCCGACGCGCCCTCGCGCCTCAGCTTCGCGCTCACGAAGGACGGCGCGTTCGTCGCGGCGGAGCTCGTCGAGCGCGCGAAGGACGGGATCTGGCTCGTGTTTGGTCTTGGAGGGACTGGAGGGGCGCGGGCCGACGATACACGATTCGAAAGGGTGTTCCGGCTCGACAAACGGGGCCTCTCCCAGGTGAGCGAGAGCGGCGCGCTCGTCCCGGTCGTGGGCTCGGTCGTGGACATGCGATTCACGGAGCGAGGCACGACCCTCGAGGCCCGCATCCCTGTCGCGGCGTATCCCCGCGCCGCGGCGGCCCCGATCACCGAGGTCCTCGTCCACGCCGTCGCCGCGGAGGCCGCCGCGCCCCCGAAGCTCGCCCGCGAGAGCTGGATTCGTATCGGCGTCCCCGAGCCCGTCCATTTCGAGCCCCACGCCGAGCTCCGCGCCGAGGTCTACCGGCAGAACCTCACCTTGCTTCGACCGCTCGGCATCTCGTATTCGCCTGCGGACCCCGGCCACATCGAGATCACCGGTCACCTGGGCAAGGACGGCGCCGCCGTCGCGACCTCGGAGCGCCCCCTTTACGTGCCCGAGCGGAGGCTCGGCGACGTCGAGGTTGGTTATACGTTCTTCGGTGTGCCCGCCCTCGCCGTCTTCAAGGCGGGCAAGCTCCTGGAGCTCGTCGACCTCGAGGACGAGCTGATGGGCAGCGTCGAACGAAACAAGCAAATCCACGTCTTCAGCTACGCGCAGATGAACGAGCGGCCGCCGGGCTTCGAGGCAGGGTGGTTGGTCATCGCCGTGGCCGAGGACGGGTCGATTTCGTATCCCTTCAACGCGGAGACGGGCGTCAGCCGCTGGGAAAAAGTCTACGAGATCCATTCGGACAAACTGGATTGGTTCGGCATGCGCGGCGTGCCCCTCGAGTATGCCGACGAGGAGACGCCGCGGCCGATCGAGATCCTCTGGCGCTTCGACAAGCCGTTCGGCGGCTACATGCCGACGACGCGGCCGCTCACCACGCTGCCGCCCCCGCGGCCTCGCAAGAAGAAGCCTTGATCACCCGGCGCTCCTACGCCATCCTCCCGGCCATGAACGGTTTGCCCCGCCTCCTCCCGCTCCTCGTGATCGCCGCGCTCGGCCTCGCCGCCTGCAAGGACGACAAGCCCGCGTCGGCGAAACCCGATCCGGCGAATCCCCACGCCGTCGACGAGACGAAGCCGCTCGAGTCGGGAGATCCCGCGCCCGACATCACGTTCAAGCTCACGGACGGCAAAGAGGTCAAGCTGTCGAGCCTCGCGGGCAAGCAGGTGCTCGTCTATTTTTATCCGAAGGACGACACGCCCGGCTGCACCGCCCAGGCGCAGGGCCTGCGAGATGGCTGGACCGATATCCAGGCCGCCGGGCTCGAGGTTTATGGCGTCTCGACGCAGGACGCGGAGAGCCACAAGGCGTTCATCGAGAAACACAAGCTGCCGTTCCCGCTCGTCGTGGACGAGGACGGCGCCGTGGCCAAGGCGTTCCGCGTGCCGATGCGCCTCTCGTTCGCCGCGCGGCAATCGTTCCTGATCGGCAAGGACGGCAAGATCAAGCAGGTATGGCTCGAGGTGGATCCGAAGGAGCACGCCTCGACGGTGATCGCGGCGGCGAAGAACTGAGAGGGGGGTCCGTCAGCCGAAGAGTTGCCGGACCCAGGTCACGATCACCTCGCGGTAATACCACCCGGCCGCGGCGCCGAGCGAGAGCAGCGCTGCGGCGAGGACGATACGGCCCACGGGCGCGGGCTCCTCGCCCGAGACGAAGAGCGGGGTGACGCGGGGCTTGCGGATGCTGCCGCGCGGCAGCGGCGGCACGCGCGTGAACCGGAGGCTCAGGTTGCGCCGGAGGTAAATGCGGACGTTGAACGCCCAGCCCGAGGCCTCGAGCAGCGTGGAGACGTCGCGCTTGCGGAGCTTGAGCCAGCCGAGGAAACCCGAGAATGTCATCACCACGAGCGCGACGCCGCCGACGGCGAGCATCGCGTCCAGCGGGTTGATGCTCGCGAGCGTCTGGAGCGCGAACGCCGCCGCGGAGCCGATCGCCGCGAACGCAATGCCGCCGCCGACGAGCGTGCCTCCGAGGCCACCCGCGGGCGGCGCCGGGGCAGGCGCGGCAGGCGCGGCGGGCGCGGCGGGCGCGGCGACGAGGGTCTTGTTCACGTCGTCGGTCATGGTCTTTTCGGCGGCCTCGAGCTTCGAGCCGAAGAGCTTCGTCATCTTGTCGACGACGAGCTCGCGCAGCTTCACGAAGGGCGCGAGCGCCGCCTCCAGGATGGAAATGGGCTTGACGATCACGTCCGTGACCTTCGCGTCCCATTCCTTGCCCTCGCGGTCGTAAAATACGCCGCGTTTGCCCACGCCGATGCCGCGCCGCGTGCCCGACGTCACGCCCGCCGCGACGTGCATCTTCCGCGTCGCGTCGCCCTCCTTGCGCTCCAGATCCACGTACGCGACGAACACGTTGCTCGTCTCGGCGATCGGCTTGTGCTCGGCCTTGTCGACGACGCGGAGGCAGAGGTTGATCTCGCGGCCGTCGAGCACGAGCGTGCCGACCTCGAACAAGCACCGCTCCTTCGCCGAGAAGAGCGCGGGGAAGCTGACCATGTTGTTCGCGAGGTCGAGGATCCACCGCTGCAGGAGCGCGAGCTTCTCCAGATCCGAGAGCCCCACGAGCTCGGCCGAGGCCTGCTGATCTTCCTGCACCAGCGCCCGCAGCGCCTCGGGCGCGGGGCCCTCGATCAGGGCGCAGAGCTCGGCGCCCGCGAGATCCCCGGGCATCGCCGCCGGCTTCTTCGATTGCCACGCCCGGTAGGGCCCGAAGAGCGCGCGGACCTTCTCCCAGCCCTTGGGGTCGAGCTTCCGCACGGGGCCCGCCTCGCCGAGCGCGCGTGGCAATACCTCGACCGACAGCCGCCGCGCCTCGTCCACGAAGAGTGGATTGATCCACGCGTCGAGATCGAGCACGCCCGCCCGGCTCGGCCGCGCGAGCGGGGCCTCTCGCAGAAACTTCTGGATCGCCGCGGGATCGTTCACGTCGAGCGCCGCGAGGCTCTCCGGCTTGACGGCGAGCCGCTCCTCCGCGACCGGGCCTTGCCCGAGGAGATCACATTGCGCGAAGAATTGATCGAGCTTGCCGGCGAGCTTGTCGACGACCTCGGACGCCGCCGCGGTCCCGGCGCCGAACGGCAAGACGTCGCTCGTCTCGGCGCCCGCGGAGAGCGCGCCCTCCGCCTCCCACGCGAGGCGCGCGCGGCCGAGCGCGAGGAACGCGTCGAGCTTCGCCTCGTCCACCCCGAGGTCACCCGAGAGATCCGCCACCCCGCCCGTCACCTCGACGATCAGGGCCGCGAGGCGCGAGAGGGCCGCGTCCCCGATCTGCGCGGGGGCCACGATACCGTCGCCGTTTGGCGCTTTTTTCGCGTATCCGTCGCGGAAGGCGCGGATGTCGGCGAGGGAGATCGTCGCGCCGGCTCCGGCCGCTTGCCCGGTCGTCGCTTTGATACGTTTGCGCGCGAGGGAGCGGAGGCGCGCCGCGTCGGGCTGCGAGGCGTCGAGGTCGTCGAGGTGGACCGTATCGGTCCGCGCGGCGATGCGGCTGGTGTTCCGGAGGCGCGCCTTCAGCCAGTCGTATGCGTCGAGCAGCTCCTGCACGCGAATGCGCCCGTTTTCGTCGGTGTCGATGTAACGGAGCAGCGCCTCGTCGCAGAGGAGCTGCTCGACGGGCACGCTCGTCGAGGACCAGCGGGCGGGCGGGACCGCTTGCATCCGCGCGAGATCCTCCGCCGAGCCGATCTCGTACTGCACGAGGCCGCGATAATCGCCGAAAATGAGGGGAGCGTTTGTCACGATACCGCGCTCTTGCCACGGCGCTGCGGCGCTGGCAATGGCCTTGCGAGGAACGCGGGCGCTTTCACCCGGGAGGGCGGGTCAACCTGGAAAGGCCCGCGGGTGGTAACTCGCGTGTCCAACGGGCCTCGCGCGCCGCGGGGCCGCCGGGGCTTTGCGGGCCGTCCTTGTTGCGTTCGTCCGCCGGAGGGACCTCCCGGCTGGAACTTTCCCGCATTGAGACGGAAAGCAGCGCCGTGATCGTGGGGTTTCTTGACTCTCGCCCCGGAATCTCGTAATGCGCGCGGAGATGCCCAGCGAACCACGCACGTTCGTGCTCCGGGACCGACCCACGGCCGCGGGGGCTCCGCGCGCCGAGGGCCACGTCGGGCGCCGCGTCGTGATGGGGGCTTGCCTGACCGCGGCCCTCGGCGCGCTGGCCAGATACACGCTCTCCGCGGGTTCGGCCGCGCCCGCCGAGCGCCGCGCCGCGGAGAACGTCTTTCAGGCGGCCCGCGAGGCGTCTCGGGCCCTCGCCGAGGGGCGACTTTCGCCCACGACGTGGCAGGAGCTCGTGGAGCGGGCCTTCCGCGGCGCCTCCGTCGAGGAAATCGCCCGGGCCATCGACGTCGAATCCCTCCTCACCCGCGCGCGCGCGGCGGCCCGCGGCGCCGCGGTGGTCCCCTTCGCGCTCTCGTTCCCCGGCGGCGAGGGGCCGCGGATCGTGACGAAGCTCTTCGTCCTGCGCGCCGGGCGGGCGAACCCGCCGCACGCGCACGACAACATGGTCTCGATGCATTACGTGCTCCGGGGTCGATTCCGCGTGCGCCATTACGATCGCGTGCGCGACGAGCCCGGCGGTATCGTCCTGCGGCCCACGATCGACAGGATCCTCGGCCCGGGCGAGGCGACGAGTATCTCCGACGAGCGGGACAACGTGCACTGGCACGTGGCCGAGACCGACGGCGTCCTGCTCGACGTGCTCTGCGTCGACCTCGAAGGCCGGCCGACGGACACGCACCTGCTCGATCCGGTCCGCGCCGAGGCCCTCGAAGGTGGCCTGCTGCGCGCGCCGCGCCTCCCCACGGTCGGAGAGGCGCTCGAAAGGTTCGGGTAGGCGCTCGGCCGATCGAGCGGACGTTCGTGACGATCGGGCGCGCCGCCCGCGGCGTCCCGGCCGCCCCGGAGGTTCGCGCGGGGCGCGAGGCTCCGTCCTCGATCCCGGGGCGACGCGCATCGCGGGCGGTATGGTTTTTCATTGCACGGCCCACGTACGTCCGCGGACCGAAATACGTTCGCGGACCCGCTGCGTAGCCGGCGTGCGAGCCCATATCGCACGCTCCTGAACGACCATGGCGCGCTGCCGTCGCGGCCACGACCTTGCAATGCGGTGTGGCGCGCGGCACGGCCGGCGAGCCGCAGCTTGGTTGTAATGAGACGCCGGCCCTTCTCGCGTCGATGTTTGTAGCGAGAAGAGGCAGAGAACCGAAAAGGGGGTTTTCATGAAGAAGTCGCTCCGCGTCCTTTCCGCTGCGTTCGCTTCTGCCATGCTCCTCGCCGCCTCCGGTCAGGCGGTCGCTGGTGATTGGGGCGACGATGACCTGTTCGGGCAGGGATACTACGGCGGGCACGGATACCGCGGCGGGTTTGGAAAGGGCGGCATTGGATTCAGCGGCGGATACGGCCACGGGTACCGCGGCGGTTACGGCAAGGGCCGGTTCGGTGACTACGGCGGCGGCTGGGGCGGCGGTTATTACGGCGGCGGCTACGGCGGCCCCGGCGGCGGCTACTACGGCGGCGGCTACGGCCCGGGCTACGGCGGCGGCTACGGCCCGGGCTACGGCCCCGGCTACGGCCCCGGCTACGGCTACGGCCCCGGCTACGGCTACGACGACGATCTCGTGTTCGGCGACGTCGACGTCTGCCTCGACGGCGGCACGATCTACTGCACGTTCGCGGTCGACGATTGCAGCGTGAACCAGCTCGAGATGTACGCGTTCCTCACGGGCGGCGCGACCTGCGGCGGCGGGGGCGGCGGCTGGTACGGCGGGTACGCGCCGTTCAGCGACGTCGTCACCGATGCCTATTACGCGCAGCCGCTGAACGGCAACATCTGGCAGGGCCAGATCGGGCTCGGCGACTACTACGGCGATTTCTGCGATGGCGGCGGCGCCTACGCGGGCGGCCTCGATTTCACCCGCATGAGGCTCTACATCGCCGGCCGCGAGTTCGCGTTCAACGACATCGGCCCCTGCGACTGATCCAGGGCGAACCGCGGGGACCCCGAGCTCACGCCGGGCTCGGGGTCCCAGGGTAGCGCTCGAGGCCCGGGTTCGTCCGCTCGTTTCACCGGGCGGTCGTGCCCGAGCCTCGAGTCCGGTGACGTGCGCGTCAAAACCGACTAGAACACCCGCCATGACGCAGCGCGCCCCCCGCGTGGGGATCATCATGGGCAGCACGAGCGACGCGCCGACCATGCGCAAGGCGGCCGAGATGCTCGATCGCCTGGAGGTGCCGTACGAGATGCGGGTGGTCAGCGCCCACCGCACGCCGGACCTCCTGTTCCGCTACGCGGAGGAGGCCGAGGCGCGGGGCCTCGAGGTGATCATCGCAGGCGCCGGCGGCGCCGCGCACCTGCCCGGCATGGTGGCGTCGAAGACCGTCCTGCCCGTGCTCGGGGTGCCGATCCTGTCGCACGCCCTGCACGGGCTCGACTCGCTGCTCTCCATCGTGCAGATGCCCGGCGGCATTCCCGTCGGGACCCTGGCGATCGGCGACGCGGGCGCCAAAAACGCCGCGCTGCTCGCCGCTTCCATCCTCGCGCTGCGCGAGCCGGCGCTCCGGGATCGAATCAAGGCGTTCCGCGCGGAGCAGACCCGGGCCGCGCTCGAGAGCGAGGTTTGACGCCGTGACCTCACGCGGGCCCATTCTCCCCGGACGCACGGTGGGTATCCTGGGCGGCGGCCAGCTCGGCCGTATGTTCGCGATCGCCGCCCGGCGCATGGGGTATCGCGTGCACGCGCTCGATCCCTCGCAGGACGGACCCGCGGGGCAGGTCGCGGACGTCGAGGTCGTCGCGCCGTACGAGGACGTGGACGCCGCGCGGCGCTTCGCCGAGGCGGTCGACGTCGTGACGTTCGAGTTCGAAAACGTCCCCTCCGAGACGCTCGCCGCCGTGGCGGAGCTCCGGCCCGTGCACCCTTCGCCCGCCGTCCTCGATACGTGCCGGCACAGGCTCCACGAAAAACGTTTCCTCGCGAAGGGGG
Organism: Polyangium spumosum; assembly: GCF_009649845.1. Taxonomy (NCBI): domain Bacteria; kingdom Pseudomonadati; phylum Myxococcota; order Polyangiales; family Polyangiaceae; genus Polyangium; species Polyangium spumosum. The sequence goes on along the minus strand of NZ_WJIE01000007.1, from coordinate 227,771 downwards.
GTTTTCCGGTCGCGGGCTTCGCCGAGATACGGACGGAGGATGATCTGCGCGATGCGCTCGTTCGTCTCGGCACACCGGCGATCCTGAAGACGGCGGAGTTTGGATACGACGGCAAGGGCCAGGTCCGGATCGACGCGCCCGAGGCCGCGGGCCGCGCGTTCGCGGCGCTCTCCGGCAAGCTCGGCGTGCTCGAGGCGTTTGTCCCGTTCGCGTGCGAGCTCTCCGTGGTCGTCGCGCGCTCGCAGGCGGGAGACATCGTGCCCTTCGAGGTCGCCGAGAACCGGCACGCGCGGCACATCCTCGACGTCTCGCTCGCCCCCGCGACCGTCTCCGCGAAGGCGCGGGCCCGCGCCACGGAGCTCGCGCGCGAGATCGCGGAGGCGATCGAGCTCGTGGGCGTGCTCGGCGTGGAGATGTTTTACCTGCCAAACGGCGACATCGTGGTCAACGAGCTCGCCCCGCGGCCGCACAACTCGGGGCATTACACGTTCGACGCCTGCGTGACGAGCCAGTTCGAGCAACAGTTGCGCGCCGTCTGCGGTCTGCCCCTCGGCGAGCCGACGCTGCTGCGGCCCGCGGCGATGGCGAACCTGCTCGGCGATCTGTGGGAGCACGGCGAGCCGCGCTGGGAGCGGGCCGCGGCGTTCCCCGACGTGAAGATTCACCTGTACGGAAAGACCGAGGCGCGCCCGGGGCGAAAGATGGGGCACCTCGTGGCGATGGCGGAGACGGCGGAGGAGGCCGCAGAGCGGGTGCTCGCGGCGCGGCGCGCGCTCGTCAGCGAGGGAGCGGAGGCAGACCCGAGCCCGTGAGCTTGTGGCGGACCCAGGCCTCGTTCGCCTCTTCGAGCCGGCCGGCCGCCTTCTCCCGCGCGTGGTCGTCCGCGTAGCTCTGGACGTACCCTTCGTACCAGACGAAGACCTGCGCGCGGATCTTCTCGACCGCGCGCGTGGCGAGCGCGGCCTCGATGTCCGCGTCGGAGGGGATCCGCAAGGGATCACCCGCGGCGATCTCCAGGCAACGCCCGGACTCGGCGCGGAAGGTCTCGTCCGTCGTGCTCGTGCGGATGGGATCCGGCGGGAGCGTCACGGCGTCGGCGTCGCCGAGCACGTGGGCGCGGAGCGAGAGCGAGGTGGCGGCGCTCCACGCGTGCAGCTCGACGCCGTAGTTGTGCGCGCAGATGCGATCGACGAGGATCGTCGTGGGCGTCCTGCGGAGAAGCGAGACGGCGCTCTCCCAGTCGCTCCGCTGCCGCCTCACGTCCTGCTCGGCGTCCGAGAGCTCCTGCTCCTTGCGGTCGAGCTCCCGCTTCGCCTCGTCTTCGCGTTCCTCCGCGGCTCTGCGGGCACGACGCGCCTCGTCGTCGCGATCTTCCGCGGCTTTGCATTTGGCGAAGTCCTTCTCCGTCAGGCGGCACTGATGGAGCTCGTCGGACGTGCGCTTGTTCTGCGCCTTGGCGCGCTCGCGGGCGTTCGTCGCCATGGAGAGCGCGCGGCGCGTGGTCTCGACGAGCTTCCTCGCGCGGCGGGCGGCGCCCTCGGAGGCGCGCGCGCGTCGCTCGGCCTCGTCGACCTCGCGGGAGGCCGCGTCGTAGGCGGGGTTCGGGAGGCGATCCTGGCCGCACACGTAATCGCAGGTGCGCGCTTGCGTCGTGACGTCGTGGCCCCGCGCGATCGTGTCGAAGGCAGCCTGGATCCGCACGCCGTGCGCGTTCGGCGGAGGCGCGTTTTCGGTCGTGGCGACGAGCCGCGCGCGCGCGTCGGGCGACCATCGCAAGAGCTCGGCCTCGACACGAGAGGAGACGCCGCTCGCCTTCGTCTCCGCGGGTTTCTCGATCACCAGGACGAACCGGAGCTCGTCCTCGAGCGCGCGGCGGAGCTCCTCGGCGCGTTGCTTCGCGTCACGAAAGCCCGGGCGAGCGGCCTCGACGTCACGCAGCGCGAGCAGAGCGTTGCCGCGTTTGCCCTTGGCGAGGTGCGCGAGGGCGCGGTCGTAGGCGCGTGTCGCCATGCGGTCGAGGATGCGGCCTTCGAGGGCGACGGCCGCTTGATCGCGCGGATCGCACTTCCGCGCCGCGCGCGCGAGGGCGAGGGCCGCGTCGTCGTGGCCGCTCGCGAGCAGCGCCTCGGCCTTGGCGAAGACGGCGGCGCGCGCCTCGACGTACGCGCGGCGCGCGTCCTGGTTCGTGGGGTCGAACAGGGCGGCGTCACGGGCGAGGAAGAGGGCCTTGTCGAGCTCGCCGCGCGCGAGCGCCTCGCGGCTCGCGGTCGCGCGCGCCTCGGACTGCTTGCGCCGCGCGTTCGCGAGCCTGCGCTGCGCCTCGACCTCGTCCGGATCGATACGCGTGGCGCGCTCGTACTGCGCGGCCGCCGCGTCCCAGTCGCCGGCGCGCGCGAAGGCGTCGCCGCGCTGCATGGCGAGCTTGAACGAGCGCCCGCAGCCCGCCGCGGCGAGTCCGAGGGAGAGGGCGAGGACGAGGGCGGAGAGTCGGCGAGCCTTTCGCATTTCGATCGAACGACGTTTCAAGGCGTACGGGATTCACGCGCCCGGCGTCAAGTGCCGGCGGAGGGGGGCGCGAAGGGGTAGCGCGGAAGGACCTACGCTCGGGGGAGGTGCGAGGCGCGGCCGCCGGGAGGGCGGGGAGCGTTGGGGTCGGGGTTCACGCCAATGTCGAGTCGCCAGGTTTGGACGCGCATGATGAAGCGGCCGACGGATGACAGATCCTTGCCGAGGGCACCTCCGGCTTCGCGCAGCATGTCAGCGACGTCGGCGAGGGCGCGGTTGTCGCGGTCCAGCAACGCTCTCGTGCGGCTCAGTAGGATTATCCAATGTAATGCGCCTAGTCCGGTTGCAATTATGGCGGTAAATACGGCAGCGTACGCAATGGTAGTGCGTGCGTCAGGGATGATTTTGTCTGCCAGCAGCGCTCCAGAAACGGATAAAAATATAGCGGAGGGCGGTAGCAGGAAGATGCATCCCCATAAGATCGTCAATCTGAGCCGCTTTGCGTCGACACTTTCCTGTAGCCGCTCCGCGAGCGTGAGGAGTGCCTGCAGCTCGTCGAAAGAAACAGGCTTCTCCTTCGGTTCCTCCGTGCTGTGGCTGTGAGACGACGGCACCGTCGCCGAGACGGGACCCGCAGGGACGGGCGACAGTTCGTCCTTCTCCGGCTCCGCTTTCTTGGGACCTTGCGCGCTAGACACAGTGACGCTCCAGGGTCGATGCGAACATCGCCAGTGAGTGGTCCCGCTTCATCATATCAATCTGCGGGCTAATCGTCACATCGCCGTACGTGAACGTTTCCAACCACGAACACACCGGCTGCGCGTCCCACTGGAAATTGTCGGAGCCGATCCGTCCCTGGAACTCCCGCAGCAGGTCGATGAAGGGACCGTCGCCGCCGGGAGCATATCGCGCGGCTGCTTCTGGGAGCCCCTCCTGGTACAGATCCGCCTTTGCGACCGCCACCATCATCCAAAACGGCTTGTGGTGCTTCTTCCAGCTTCTCCGGAGCAGATCGAGAGTCTCCTTGAAGTCTTCGGCCTCTCGGTCGTGATAGTACGTCCGCAAGCTCTCGAGGCTCGATGCGCCCTGGCGTCGCAGCATCGCCACGGCCTCGGCGTGGAAGGCGGCGTAGCCGTTGCACACCACGTGCACGACGCCATCCACCGGCTTCTTCGAGAGCAGGAGGTCATCCTGCGCTGCCACGCGATGGTAGCCCGGTTGCCCCGGGACCACGGCAAGCGCGATCCTCCTTCGCGGCTCCTTCGCCTGCACCCGCGCTCGTTCGACCCCGAGCGATCGCTCCGGCGGCCTGAACCCCCGTCGCTCCGCCGCTCCTGTCAGCGCAGAGAGCAACATCGTCTTGCCCGCCCCAGACATTCCTGTGACCACCACGTGCCGCTTCTTGCCCGCGATCACGTTCAGCACGGAGCGCCAAGCGGACGCGATGTCCTGCCGTCGCTTGTAAGCCTCGATCGCTGCTGGCAGAGCCCAGCCGGGCGGGAGCGCAAGGGTCATGCTCGCTGTCCTCCATGCAAGCGTACACCCGCCCCCCCGGCGCGGGCAAGCTCGCGCCGCGCTCGTTTTCTGGTGTTTCAAGCGCACCGTTTGTCTCGCTGGAACCGCGCTCGATGTGTCGTGCCCTCGAGTCACGCCTGCATCCGTGAGAACGACCGCACCGCGAGCGCACCGAGCACCACGAGCGTCCCGAGTACCACGGCCGCGTCGAGCGCGATCGGGAAATGGTGCACGCCGACGCAGAGGCCTCGCGTCGCGTCGACCGCGTACGACATCGGGTTCAGCCGCACGACGGCGGAGAGCGCGGGCGGCAGGCCTTCGAGCGGGTAGAGCGCGCCCGAGAAGAAGAACACCGGCTGGATCAGGAAGTTCACGATCCCGCCGAAGCCCTCGAACGTCTTCATGCGCGAGGCCACGGTGATGCCGAGCGCGCTCACGGCCATGCCGAAGGCGACGAGCACGGGGATGGAGAGCAACGCGCCGAGCGGGTCGATCCGCGCGCCGAGCAGCGGCGAGACGAGGAGCACGACCGAGACCTCGAAGAGCGCCGTCACGCTTGCCGCGATCATCTTGGCGAAGACCAGCGTCGCGCGCGGGACCGGCGCGACGAGCAGCTCCTTCAGGAACCCGAACTCACGGTCCCACACGATCGAGATCGCGGAGAACATGCTGGAGAAGAGCACGGCCATCGTGGCCACGCCGGGCACGAGGAAGGAGACGAAATCGACGCCGGTCGCGCCCGGGTCGAACGCGCGCCGCAGGCCGAAGCCCACGGCGAGGATCCAGAGCAGCGGGCGCACGAGCGTGGCGGCGACGTTCTGCCGATCGCGCAGGAACTTCACGACGTCGCGGCGGGCGAGGTGGTAGACGACCTCCGCGTGCATGCTCATCTCCGCCGCGCCATGGCGCGCATCGCGAGGCGCCCCGCCTCGCCGTTCCCGTTTCGGATCTGACGGCCCGTGAGGGCGAGGAACACGTCGTCGAGCGTCGGGCGTCGCACGGCGATGCCCGTGAGCGGGGCGCGCGCCTCGGAGATGAGCCGCACGACGAAGGCCTCGCCGTCCTCCACGCGGAAGCAGAGCCCCTCGTCGGTCCGATCGGGCGAGAGGCCGTAACGTTCGGCGAGGATCTCGCAGAGCGCCGCGGGCTCGTTCGTCCGGACGAACACCACGTCCTTGCCCACGGCCCGCTTGAGCGCCTCGGGGCTGTCCTCGGCCACGATGCGCCCGTGGTCGATGATCGCGATGCGATCGCAGTGCTCCGCTTCGTCCATGTAATGGGTCGTCAGGAACAACGTCAGGCCGCTCCGGGCTCGCAGGTCTCGCAAGACTTCCCAGGTGGCCTTCCGTGTCTGGGGATCGAGGCCGGTCGTCGGTTCGTCCAGGAAGAGGACGCGGGGGCGGTGGACGAGGCCGCGGGCGATCTCCAGCCTGCGCTTCATTCCGCCCGAGAACGTGCGGACGAGGTCTCTCTTCCGGTCCGAGAGGTCCACGAACGCGAGGGCCTCGTCCAGGCGGGCGCGGCGCTCGGCGCGGGGGACGCCGTAGACGACGGCGTGGAGCTCGAGGTTCTCCTCGGCGGTGAGGCGATCGTCGAGGGACGGATCCTGGAAGATGACGCCGATGGCGCGCCGCACGTCCGCGGGGCTCTTCGTGACGTCGTGGCCGGCGAGGCGGAGGACGCCGCTCGTCGGGGCGAGCAGCGTGCAGAGCATCTTGATGGTCGTGGTCTTGCCGGCGCCGTTTGGCCCGAGGAAGCCGAAGATCTCGCCTTCGTTCACGGTGAAGCTCACGCCGCGGACGGCCTCGACGTCGCCGAAGCGCTTCGAGAGGTCGCGGACCTCGATCGCGGGGGAGGGGCTCATCGTGCGCGGATCGGCCGGAGGGGGCCGTCTTCATACGCCCTGCAAGCCGAGGGCCGCAAGGGCGGCGCGCGTGGTGCGCCCGGGGCGCGCGACGTTACCGGAGGGGCGCCCGCTCGTAAAGCGGAGGCGCGCCCGGTTGTCCCTCGGGTGGGACGAACAATGTCCCATAACGATTCTGCCGCACTTTTCGCGGCAATCGCGGGGCGCCGTTCGCCGCTGCCCGATCGAGTGACGGACAATGTCCGACCATCGTGAATCGTCAATGGACAATCGCGTCGAAGGGTCGCACATTGGACGAACCAATCGCGACGCGGTCGCGACAATCGGAGGGCTTGGGCATGATCGACAACAGGATCGAGGTCGTCTTCTCTTTCGACACCACCGGCAGCATGTACCCCTGCTTGACGCAGGTCCGGCGCAAGGTCGGCGATACCGTGAAGCGATTGATGAAGGAGATCCCGGGGATCCGGATCGGCATCATCGCCCACGGCGATTATTGCGACGCCGGCTCGTCGTACGTGACGAAGGCCCTCGACCTGACCGACGACGGCGACGCGATCGTGCGCTTCGTGGAGAAGGTCGGCCCCACGGGCGGCGGCGACGCGCCCGAGTGTTACGAGCTCGTCCTGCACGAGGCGCGGTCGATGTCCTGGACCCGTGATTATACCAAGGTCTTCGTGCTCATCGGCGACGACGTGCCGCACGGGCCGAACCAGAACCCGAAGAAGCTCGACTGGCGCGCGGAGGTCGACGCGCTCGGCGCGGCGGGGATCCCCGTCTACGGCGTGCAATGCCTCGGCCGCCGCCACGCGACGCCGTTTTACGCGGAGCTCGCGCGGAAGAGCGGCGGCTTCCACATCGGCCTCGACCAGTTCGCCTACGTGACGGACATGATCCTCGCGGTCTGTTACAAGCAATCGTCCGACGAGAAGCTCCAGGATTACGAGCGCGAGGTGAAGAAGCAGGGCCGCATGAACCGCGGCCTCGACAAGATGTTCGGCACCATGATGAAGCGCGAGGCCTCCGTCGAGTACGGCGATACGGACCTCCGCGCCGTGCCGCCCGGGCGATTCCAGGCGCTCGAGGTGGACCGCGACATGCCCATCAAGCAGTTCGTCCTGGAGAATGGCCTGACCTTCAAGGCGGGCCGCGGCTTCTACGAGTTCACGAAGACCGAGACGATCCAGGGGCACAAGGAGGTGGTGCTCATGGACCGCAAGACGGGCGACCTCTACAGCGGCGAGCGCGCCCGCGAGATGCTCGGCCTGCCGCCCGGCTCGACCGTGCGTATCAAGCCCGCGAGCCTGGAGAAATACATGGTGTTCGTCCAGAGCACCTCGTACAACCGCAAGCTCATCGGCGGCACGCGTTTCCTCTACGAAGTCGAGGATTGGGCCAGGGCCGAGGCCGCCTGAGCCGGGCGGCGCCGGACGTGCTTACGACTGCAGGGACGCTCCTGGAGGTAAGCATGCGCCGAAACCCCAAATTGCTGTTTTTCGTGATGGTCAGCATTGCCGTGGTCGGGGCCCTGCCCTCCACGGCAGAGGCTGGCCTGTCGCTCAACGCCGATATGAACGTGGGGGTCGTGACCAGCGGCGGCGGACCCCTCGGCGACGTCGGCAGCGGTATCGGCGGGCGGATCGGGTATCGCGCGAACGTGGGGGTCTTCTCGATCACCCCGGAGCTCGGGGGATCGTACCTGCGCCTGAACCAGGTGGAGACGCCGATGCGCGGGGTCGTGGGGGCGCGCGTGGCCCTGCGCGGCGTGGTGCAGCCCTCGATCTTCGCCCATTACGGGCTCGCCATCGTGCAACGGGACGTCGGTGGGCCCACGTACGACCTGGGCGGAGCGGTCGATTTCAGCGCGTCGATCGTCAAGGTCGGCGTGCATGCGGGGTACGTGGCCGTGCAGAGCACGCTCGATCGAGGCGTTTATTCGGTCTACACGCCGCTCAACTGGGTCGAGCTCGGCATGCACGCGGGGCTCGGCTTCTAACGAAACAGTCCCTCGAGCGCCTCGAGCTCGCCGAAATCGAGCCATACGCCGCGGCACTCGATACACGTGTCGACCATCACCTCGGAGCCGAAGCCCCAGTTGCGCCCGGCCATCTCGCCCCCGCAGGCCGGGCAAACGAGCGCGACCGCGGCCTCGGGATCGGTCTCCGCGCCGCGCTCCCGGCCGCGGGCGTAGACACGCTGGATCGTCGTCGTGGGCGCGACCGTCTGCTTCGTGTCGCCCTGCGACGCGGCGTTCTGGATCTTCGCGAGTTCGCCGTGGTCGAGGAAGACGCCGCCGCACCCGCTGCAGCGGTCGATCTCCACGCCGGCCTCGTGGGCGACGACTTGGAGCCGCACGCGCCGGCGGTGGCGCTCTTCGGTGCCGCGGTAGGGGTCGTTCGTCAGCTCGATCTTGCAACGAGGGCATTCCATCGGTTTCCGATGCTACCAGAGCTCGCGCCTCTTCCGGAAGCGACGCGAGCTTCCTGGCTTCGTTCGCCCCATCGGTACGTTATCGTGCGCCGCCGCGCATGGATCTCGATCGTCACCTCGCCGCGCTGCTCGCGCCCCTCGCGCCCGGGGACGAGCTCATGAAAGGCGCGCGTATCACGTCGCTCTCGACCGAGCTCGGCCTGCGCGTCACCGTGGACGTCGGCGGGCGCGACGTACACCTCGAGATCGCCCGCGTCGAGGATGGAGGCCGCTTCGCCGCCCGGACCGAGCGGCTGCTCTTCCGGTACCGCGACGGCGCGGGTCGCGGCGACGTCGATCCCGCGCTCGGCCTCGCGCTTTGCAAGGCCCTCGCCGCGCGCGCGTCGGCGCGCGAGCTCGACGAGGCGGGCGCGCGCGTGCGCGAGGTGCGTGTCTCGTGTCTGCTCACGACGGCCGGCGCGCCGGGCGAGCGGCACCATACCTTGAGCCCGTACGTCGGCTGCCTCGTGGGGTGCCGCTTCTGCTACGCACAGTCGCGCGTGGTCGAGTCGCGACGCCTCGCTCGTTTGCCCGAGGTCCCCTGGGGCTCGTACGTCGACGTGCGCATCAATGCGCCCGAGGTGCTCGCGGACGAGCTCGAGCGCCTCCCGCGATGGCCGATCAAGTTCTGCCCGATCGTCAGTGATCCCTACCATCCGATCGAGCGCCGTTATGGGCTCACCCGGGCTCACCCGCGCGTGCCTCGAGACCATCGGGGCCGCTCGCTCGCCGCGCCCCGTCCTCGTGCTCACGCGCTGTCGCCTCGTGGAGCAGGATCTATCGGTCTTCGCCGCGCTCCCCGAGGCCTCCACGGTTTGCCCGGACACGCGACCCTGCGTGGCAAGCGGCCCGCGCGGAAGAGCTCGCACGTGAGCTCTTGGCGCGCGGGATCCCCGTGTGGAGCGGGGAGCTGCCGCCCGGCATGACCACGGAATGAAATCGGGGGCGCGCCGTTCGTCCCTCTTGCACGCCTTCTGCCCCCCTGCTATCAAGTCCGGGCGCGCTGCGTGTCGACCTGTCCCCCCCCGAGGTCCACGCGGCGCGTTTTCTTTTGCGCCCGTTCAGGGCTCGGCGGCCGAGCGGGGCGATTTTTGCGCGCGCGGGGTCCACGAACCGTTACAATCGGTCCGTCGAGAGGCACCGATGCGTATTGCGCTCCTGTATCCCCCGCCCTGGAAGATCCCGGCTCGCGGCGAGCCGCACGATACGCGCGGCGACGGGCCGCCGGCCGAGTACCGCGAGGGGGACCTCGACGCGGATTTCTACCAGATGCCTTACGGCCTGCTCTCGATCGCGGCGCAGGCCATTCGCGCCGGTCATCAGGTGAAGGTCTTGAACCTCTCGGCGATGACGTGGGCGAAGGTCGAGGAGGTGCTCTCGGCGCTCGACGCCGATCTCTACGCGATGTCGTGCTGGACCGCGAACCGTCGGGGCGTCGCGCTCGTCGCGAAGGCGATCCGCGCGCGGCGCCCCGGGGCGCCCATCGTCGTCGGAGGGCCCCACGCGAGCCCCTTCGCCAGGGAGATCCTCGAACACTGGCCCGAGGTCGACGTCGCGACGATCGGCGAGAGTGAAATCACGTTCCTGGAGATCGTGGATCGATTGGGTGCGGGCCGCAGCTTGCGCGGGATCCCGGGCGCGGCGTATCGATTCGAAGGCCGGGTCGAGATGGGGCCGAGCCGAGCCTCCATCGAGGATCTCGACACCCTGGCCTCGCCGCACGAACATTTCGACACGCACATCCTGATGACGTCCCGCGGCTGCCCGTGGGCGTGCACGTTCTGCGGGGCGGAGAACACCTGGGGACGAGGGTTCCGCGGGCATTCGGTGCCGTACGTGCTCGACGTGCTCGAAAAGACGGTGGCGCGTTTGCCGGTCAAGATGATCCTGGTCAAGGACGACACGTTCACCACGAACCGAAAGCGTGTCCTCGAGCTGTGCCGCGGCATCCGGGAGCGGAACCTCCGATTCTTGTGGAGCTGCGACACGCGCGTCGACGTGCTCGGCGAGGAGCTCCTTCACGAGATGCGCCTCGCGGGCTGCGAGCGGCTCTCGCTCGGCGTGGAGAGCGGATCGCCGCGGATCTTGAAGGCGGTCGACAAGAAGATCACGGTCCAGAAGATCATCGATTCGACCGAGCTCGCGAAGAAATACGGAATCAAGGTGCGTTTCTACATGATGCTCGGCAACCGCGGCGAGACGGCCGAGACGTTCCGGGAGACCCTCGCCTTCCTCGACCGCGCGCGACCCCACCAGTACATCTTCTCGTGCCTCTCGATTTACCCCGGCACCCGCGATTACGAGGAGGCGACGGCGGCCGGATGGCTCGATCCCGAGGTGTACTTCACGGGCGATTTCCAGGAGCTCAAGGTCCCCTTCGACGCCTCGGAGGAGGACACGAGGCTCATGAGCGACTGGTTCCGCGAGAACAGCGGCCTGCGCGACCATTACCGAGAGAGCGCGGCCGAATGCGAGGCGATCCTCGCGCGGCTCGGGGAGCACCACGCGGCGCACCTCGATTGCGCGAGCGCTCATTACCGGGAAAACAACCTGGACGAGGCCGAGCGGCACGCGGCGCGGGCGCTCGAGCTCGGTCACCCCTTGCCCGGGCTCTGCCTGAACATGCTCGCGGTGATCGCGGCCCGGCGCGCGGCGTGGAAGAAGATGCAGGACCTCTTCACCGAGGCCTGGCGCCGAGATCCGCAGCACTGGGTGCTCGTCCGGAACGTGCAGAAGGTGAAGGCGTGGCTCGATCAGGCGGGGCCGCTGCGCGGAACGCCGCTCGAGCTCGAGGCGCATAACGAGTTCCAGCTCCTCGAGCGGACCGCGCAGCCCATGCTCCCGGGGCCGCTCCCGCCCGATTACGCCGCCTGGAGCGCGCCCGCGCCGCGCGCCGAGAGCCCCGAGATGCGCACGCCCCAGACGGGCAGCCATGCCTCGTTCCAGCCGCGGACGCGCCTCCGCGTCGTCACGTGATCGTCTGGCGGCTACGCTCTCAATTGCAGCTCGGCTCGTCCGCCCCGCCGAAGACCGTCGTCCAGTACACGCCGTAATCGCCTCCGCCGGTGGCGCGGCCGATGCCGATCACGGTGTACGCGCTCCCGAGCATGTTCGCGTTGTGCCCGGAGGAGTTCTTCCATTGCGTGAACGTCGCGCTCCCGGAGGAGTTGCCCGCGGCGATGTTCTCGGCCATGGCGGTCTGCAGGGGGCACGCGTTGTCGTAGCAGGAGTCACACGCGCGCTTGCTGAAGCTCGAACCGTTTTTCCCCGTGTGCGAGAAGTAATTCTGGTCGCGCATGTCCTCGCTGTGCCCCTGCGCCGCGCGGCTCAGCGAGGTGCACGCCGTGAGCGGGCCGCGCCCGTTCTGCGCGCGGTAATCGTTCAGCATCGCGAGGAACGCCTGCTCCTCGGCGTCGAGCGGCGTCGTCTCGGGGCCCGCGCCCGCGCACGTCTCGCACATACCACAATCGGCGGGGCAATTCATGCACGTCTCGGGAGCGCTGCAAACCCCATTGCCGCAGCACGAGCCGCAATCCATCGGGCACGTCGCGCAGCTCTCGCTCCCGTTGCAAGCCCCGTCGCCGCAGCTCACGCCGCCGCCGGAGCTCGCCGTGGTCGAGGCGGACGAGCTCGCTTGCCCTGCGCCGCCGACGCCCGCGCCGCCCATGCCCGCGCCGCCCATGCCCGCGCCGCCCGCGCCTGCGCCGCCTACGCCCACGCTCGCGCCGGGCCCGCTGCCGGCCCCGTTCGTCGCAGGGCCGCTGCCCGCGCCCGCCGAGCCTCCGTCGCCGTCGGCGGGGCCCGCGCCGTCGGTCCCGCCGATGACGCCGGTGCAAGCGCCGAGCGCGACGAAAGAAAAAAGCGCGAGGGAAGCCGATGCAAGAGCCGAGCGCGTTTTCATGGCGGCGATTCTACGCCGGATGTGGCGCGCTCCTCTACCGCGAAAGAGCACGAGGGGAGCATGTCGGCGCGGTGACGGTTTGCCGCCGGCGCATTTTTCTGGCAGGGGCCTGCCGGGAGCCGCGGCGGCAAGCGACGTGCATGGTGGGGAGACCTGTCTCATGCGAGCGCGGCTCCCGACCTCGACCGTGCACCGGCTGATCAGCTCGCCTCTCGGGGCCCTGCTCGATACGCCCACGTACGAACGATTCAAGCTCGAACGTTTGCCGTTCGAGCTGCGGCTCCTCCGCCTCGGCGCGATGGCCTCGGCCCTCGGCTCCTCCGACGCGGACGAATTGATCACGCGCCTCGGGGCGCGGGGCGAGGTTTCGTCGAAAATGCGGCGGCGCCTCGCCCGGGGGCTCGCGCGGTTCGCCCGGGCCCGCGCCGCGCGGGAGGACGTCATGCGTCGCTGGGAGCGGGTGTTCTGGGGCGAACCCTGGCCGCCGCCCGATCGCAAGGCGCTCGTCGAGCTCGAGCTCGAGCGCCGCATCCGCGCGCGGCGCTGCCTCTTCCCCCGCGCCACGCTGGGGTTTTTCGCGTCCAAGGTCCCTTTTGAGCCCATCGCCTACGGCGTCCCCTCGCCGGGCGAGGTCGCGTCGAAATGGGCGCAGGAGCTGGCCCACCCGGAGCTCCTGTATGGTTTGCCCGCGGAGCTGCCCGCCATCGAGCGATCCCGCTCGCTCCCCGGCCCCGCCGGCCCCGAATACCTCCTTCGATTTCGTTCGCCCTCGCGGATCGGCGACGTGGTCCACGCCCGCGTCTTCGAGCCCGAGCGAAAGGAGGACATCCCGGCGACGTTCATCTACGCGGGTGGCCTCTTCTCGGCTTGCGACGACGTCGTGTATTGGCCCGAGGAGGAGGCGATGGGGCGAGGGCTCGCTGCGCGGGGGCACCGCGTGGTGCTGCTGGCGTTGCCCGGGCACGGCCGGCGCGCGCCTCCTGGAAAGGCGAGCGGCGAGGTGATCCTCTCGACGGGGCCCGAGGGGCTCTTTCGTCTCTGCGCGGCCGGAGCGCAGGAAATGGCGGTGCTCATTGCGTGGGCCCGCGAGCTCGGCTCGTCCGTCGTCGGCGTCGGGGGCGCGAGCATCGGGGCGCTCGTGGCGCAGGCGCTTTGTGGCCGCGCGCGGAGCTTTCCACGCGGCATGCGCCCGGACGCCGCCTTCCTCGCCGGCGCGGCCCTGAGGCTCGACGAGGTGATCCTCGACGCGCCGCTCGCCGAACGAATGGGTCTGTCCCGAGCGATCCTCGAAGCCGGCTGGACCCGCGAGGCGCTCGCTTGCCTGCGTGACCTCTTCGATCCCCCGAGCGAACCTGGCATTGCGCCGGAGCGTATTCACGCGGTGCTCGGCCTCGCGGACCCGTTTCTCCCGGCCGCGCTCGGGCGAGAGCTCCTGCGAGCGTGGCACGTGCCCGAGGGCAACATAACATTGCGACCCGGGGGGCAGGTCGGTTTGCTAATCCACCTGGTACGGGATTCGGATGCGCGCCTCACCATCGCCGGCGCGCTTCACCGCGCGGTTCGGGCCGTTCGCGCGTGACGTCGGGCTGCGAAGGTGTATCCTCCGCGCCGCTCATGTCGAACTGGTCGACCTTCACCCTGCCCTTCGAAGGCCTCGAGCTGCCGCGATTCCTCCTGACGCTGGAGCAGTCGCTCGCCTCGTTCCCCGGCGCCCGCGTCACGTTCGTCGAGCTCGACGCCGAAGACGATCCCGACGAACCGCTCTGCGGCATCGAGATCGTGCTCCCGCGGCCGCTCGTGGAGCGCCACCGCGCGCCGGAAGATCCCGAATTGCCGGAAGGCGAGGAGTTGCCCACCGCCGAGATCACGCTCTCGGCGGAAGGCGAAGAGACGACGCTCGCCGTGGATCTCGAGCGAAACGCGTACGTGATGCCCGTACTCGTCAAGATCGTCGAGGACGTCCTGCGCCGGCTCGACGTGATCGATGAGGACGAGGACGAAGAGGACGAGGAAGACGAAGAGGACGATCTCGACGAGGACGAGGAATTCGACGACGACGAGGACGAGGAGCTCGACGAAGAGGAAGACGAAGACGAGCTCGACGAGGGCGAGGACGAGGACGAAGAGGACGAGGACGAAGGCGAAATCGAGGACGAGGTCGGAGAATTCTTCGAATCGCTACGTGTCGTCGCCGAGCGCACGTTCGGGGCCGTCGAAGGCGACGGCGATACATTCTCGTTTTCGGTCGCCTGGGAGGAGCCGCCGCGAAAGAAGGCCGTGCGGGTGCGCGCATTCGAGCCTGCGTTCGCCGCGGGGGAGGGCGCGGGGGCTTCGTGGGTGGCGCTCGAATGCGAGGTCTGCCCGCTGTCGGCGCTCGCCCCGAAAGAGGCGGTCGGCATCAACACGGCCGCCGATTTCCACATCTCGCTCGACGGCGAGACGTACCTCCTGTCCACGAGTTATCCCGTGCGCGCGCTCGACGCGTCCCTGTTTCTGGAGATCACGCTGGCGCTCGCCGAGCAGGCGGACATCCTCGGCCTCGCCATCGAAGAGGGCAAGCTCGCCCGTTCCTGAGAGAAAAACATGCCGCGCCCGTTCTGCTTCACGTTGCCCTACGCTCGGTTCTCCCCGGCCCACGCGCTCGCGAGCCTGGAGGAGGCCATGGCCGCCTTTCCAGACGCGCGAATCGCGCGTGCCATCGTCGATATGGAGCAGGAGGCTCCGCAGGGGCTCGACGTCGATATCGAGCTCGGCCCCTCGCTCCTGCCCGACGCCGCAGGTGACGCGCCCCGCACGGGGACGCTCTCGGTGCGATTCGACGGTCAGGCGGTGTCGCTTGTCGTGGACCCACGTGATTCGAGCGCCGTCTTGCCGGCGATCTTCGCGATCGCCGAGACGATGCTCGCGAGCGTGCGAGACCTCGCCGCCGTGGCCGCGGGGGAGGACGCCGAGGAAGAGGAGTTCGAAATCGACGCGGATCCGTGGAGCAAGCCGGAGTCGTTCGACGATCTCGCGCGACGAGCGCGCCACCTGTTCTCGCTGGACGGGCGCGGAGAGACGGCGTTTGGCGTGACAATCGCCTGGCAAAAGCCGGTGGGGCGGACGCAGGGCCTGCTGGCGCACGCGCACACGCCGCGATTCGAGGAGGAGAACGGGGGCGAGGCGACGTGGGTGACGCTGGAGAGCCCGGTTTGTCCCAAGAACCGCCTGACGCCGGAGGAGGCGCTGCGCCGGAGCCGATCGCTCGACGTGGGCGCGCTCTGCGAGCGAGCCGAGCATTACACGATCGTGGCGCGATACCCGCTGCGGGTGCTGGATCGAGCGAGGTTCGTGGCGATCGCGATGGCCATCGCCGAGCAGGCGGATCGGCTGGAGGCGATGCTGACGGGGGGGAAGGACGAGCTTTGAAGGATTCGCGGCGGCCGCGCGTGCTGCGCGGCCTGCCGCGAACGAGGGCGATTCAGCCCATCGACTCGAGCACGAGCGCGATGCCCTGCCCGCCGCCGATGCACATCGTCACGATGCCATAACGCTTCTTCGTCCTGCGCAGCGCATACGCGCAGGTGAGCGTCAGGATCGCGCCCGTCGCGCCGAGCGGGTGTCCCAGCGCGATCGCGTTGCCCATCGGGTTCACGCGCTCCGGGTCGATGCCCATTTTCTCGAAATCGCGGACGCAGGCGAGCGCCTGGGGCGCGAAGGCCTCGTTGATCTCGACGATGTCGACGTCCTTGCCCTCGATCCCAGCCTTCGCGAGCGCCTTCTTCACGGCGGGGACCGGGCCCCAGCCCATGATTTGCGGGTCGCACGCGGCCACGCCCATCCCCGCGATACGCGCGAGCGGGCGGACGTCGTGGCGCTCGGCGTCCGACTCCTTGCCGATGAGCATCGCCGCCGCGCCGTCGACGACCGCGCTCGCGTTGCCCGCCGTGATGATGCCGCCCGCCTCGAAGGCAGGCGAGAGGCGCGCCATCTTCGCCGGGCTCGGGTCTTCGAGGATGTGCGTGTCGTATTTGACGACCGTGGGATCGCCGCCGTCCTCCGACGGCAAGGACACCGGCTCGATCTCCTCGTCGAAATGGCCCGCGTCGCGCGCCGCCTTCGCGTTCTTGTGGGAGCGATAGGCGAAGGCGTCGGCCTCTTCGCGCTTGATTCCATATCGACGGCCGAGCTCCTCGGCCGTGTTCGCCATGGCCATCTTCGCGCTCGGGTCGTAGAGGCTCATGAGGAGCATGTCCTGCAGGTGCGTGCCCGCCGGCAAGCTCTTCGCCTCGATGGGGCCGTATTTCTGCGTCGCCGCCCCGACCTTCTTGCCCCGGTAATCGTAGAGGCTGAACGGGTATTGCATGCTCTCGGCGCCGCCGACCACGGAGAACGGGCGCTCCTCGTCATTGCGAAGCCCCGCGAGCAGGATCTCCGCGCCGACGCAGATCGCCTCGGCGCCGCTGCCGCAGATACGCGCCACGGTCAGCGCCGGGACGTCTTTCCCGAGCCCGCCGCGCCATCGCATGCCCTGCGCGCCATAAATCGAGTCCCGGTGGCTGTGCTGGGCCATGCCCATGACCACGTGGCCGATGAGGCCGGGGTCGATCTTCGTGTGCCCGAGCGTCGCCTTGATGGCCATGCCGCCGAGCTGCGTCGTCGAGAAACGCGAGAACAGGCCCGGGGCCTTGTTGTCCACGAGGATGTCGGCGCGCGGGGTGCGACGGCCGCCGTCGAGGATGACGATGCTTTGCTGCTTGCTCATCGATCGCTCCGATCTCATTCGTGGAGGAAGGCCGCAGGTACACGCGGACCATTCTGGATGAAGTTCTTCATGCCGATGTCGAGGTCCACCGTCTCCTTGCATTGCCCGAAGCCCTTCGCTTCGAGCGCGAGGCCCTCGGCGAGCGGCAAGGCATTGCCACGACGAACCACGGAGACCAGGATCGCGTCGATCGCCCGCGAATGATGGCCGAGGTCGACCGCAGGGAGTTTCTCCGGGACCGAGAGCGGCGCCGGATCGACGGGGCCGAGCTTCACCTCGCCCGCGAGGTGCCTCCGGACGAGCGCCTTCGCCTCGCCGAGGAAATCCTTCGTCGGCGCGACCGTCGCCCAGCCGAAGGCGTGCGCGTCCTTGGCGCCCACCGAGCGGCCCGTGCGGAGCAGGTCGAGCGCGCGCTCGAAGCCGATGAGCCGCGGCAATCGTTGCGTGCCGCCATAACCGGGGATGATGCCGAGGTTCACCTCGGGCTGGCCGAGGACGAGCTCCGGGCCGACGACGCGGCCGTGGCACGACATCGAGATCTCCGCGCCGCCGCCGAGCACGGGCCCGTTCAAGGCCGCCACGACGGGCTTCTTCATCGACGCGATGGTCTCGAGCACCGCGTGCCCGAAATGGCAGATGCCCTCGCAATCGGCCGGCGTCTTCAGCGAGGCGAGCTCGCCGATGTCCGCGCCCGCGAGCGCGCCGTCCTGGCTCGTGAAGATCACGCCGGAGACCGAATCGTCCGCCGCGAGCTCCTTCATCGCCGATTCAATCTCGGCGAGCGTCTCGCGGTTCAAGGCGTTGCGCACCTCGGGCCTGCGCACCGAGACGATCGCGAGATCGGCGTCCCGCGTGACGACCACGTTCTTGCGGAAGCGCGGCAGGCTCTTCTGCGTGATGCTCTTCGGCACGTGGAAGCCCGGGTGCGCCGCCGCGTACGCCACGCAGACGGCGTGCACGCGGTCGATGCCGTACTCCTCGGCGAGCGAGAGCAGGCCCTTGCGGAAGCCGAGCGACATACGCGTGAGCCAGTCGAGGTCCGACGGCGCGCAGATGTTCTCATCCGCGACGAAATAGGTGCGCGCGAAGAGCACGGCGAGGATACGATCGAGCACCTTCTTGCCGAGCGCCTCGTCGTACCGGCCGTCGCCGCGGTTCTTCGGGTCGTGCCACGGGCGATTGCCGACTTCGCGCAGAATGGCGGGCGGCTCGAACCAGGGGCTGCCCGTGGGCGCGTCACGCATGAGCTCCTGGCAATGGACCGTGAGCAGGTTGCCGCGCGTCAAGTCCATCACGTTGAGCGGGCCGCCGCCGCCGATCGCGTCGTTCACGATCGCGTCGACCTGCGCCGGCGTGGCCACGCCCTCCGCGACGATCCGCGCGGCCTCGGAGACGTAATTGCAGAAGATGTCGTCGGCCGCGAAGCACGCGGCGTCGGCCGTGATGATCGGGACCTTGCCGAGCTTCTCCAGCGTGCGGATCATGCGCGCCCCGAAGGCGTCGTCGCCCGAGAGGACGACCTCGACCGGCAAGCTGCGCCACGCGGGATAGAAGGGGTGGTTGACGAAGCAGCGCTCGGGGTGCTTCGTGTCCTTCACGATCTCGGCGCGGGGGATGCCGCTCGTGGCGAAGCCGATCAGGCAGTCGGGCCGGACCACGGACTCCAGCGCGGCGATGATCTTGCGCTTGATGGGCAGGTCCTCGGTCGCGGCCTCGAGCACGTAATCACACGAGGCGAGATCCGAGAGGGAGAGTGTGGGGACGAGGGCCTCTTTGACGGCGCGCGCCGCGCTCTCCGAGAGCTTGCCGCGGGCGAGGGCCTTCGTCACGTAGGTCGCGATGCGAGCCATGCCCGCGTCGAGCGCCTCCTGCTTGATGTCGTGCAAATAGACGCGGCCACCTTCTCTGGCGATGGCGGATACGAAGCCATACGCCAGATCCGGGCCGATCGATCCCGAGCCGATCACGCCAACGATCATGGCGCGGGCCTTATCACCGGACGGCCGCGGCGCCAAGGCAGAACGGCGCCGGGGTCAGCCGTGGAACATCCCGGCCGCGCGTCCCCAGGCGTGGCGCCGCTGTCGAGGCATAACCATTGCAATTCCACCGACGACGGTCGCCGCGGGGCACGCCCGCGAATGCGATCGGGCGGTCGCAACCCTTTGCATGAAAGGTCGCGTCATGGCGAACCCGTTCGTCGGTCAGGTCCGGGAGGGCATGGAAGTCTGGAGCGTGGATGGGCACAAGCTCGGCAAGGTGGTGTCGATCCAGGCGGACAGCTTCCTCGTGGAGAAGGGCTTTTTCTTCCCGAAGGATTACCTGATTTCCTGCGATGTCATCGCGGAGGTCCGCGAAGGCAAGATCGTGCTCTCGCAGCGGCGGGAGGAGCTCGGGATCGAGAAGGGGATCCTCGAGTCGGTGGGCCTCGGCGGCGGGCAGAAGTCCCAGGTCGAGCCGCTCCAGAGCGCGCTGCGGCTCGAGGAGGCCGAGCGGGCGAGCGAGGCGGCCCGCGTGACGCTGCACGAGGAAGAGGTGCAGGCGACCACGCACACCGAGCAGGTCGGCGAGGTCCGCATTCGCAAGGAGGTGGTGACGGAGGAGCGGCACCTCTCGGTGCCCGTATCGCGCGAGGTGGTGACGGTCGAGCGCCTGCCCGCCACGGCCGAGGGCGTCCAGGCGTCGGCCGCCGGAGGGACGGCATTCCGCGAGGAGGCGGTCGTGGTGCCCATTCGCGAGGAGGTGGTCGACGTGTCGAAGCGCCCGGTGGTGACCGAGGAGATCCGGGTGTCGAAGGCGACCGAGCTCGAGGAGCAGCCCGTGAGCACGACGGTCCGGCGGGAGGTGGCGGAGGTCGTCTCGGAAGGAAATGTGGACGCGACCGAGATACCGCTCCGCAAGACCGGCACGTGACGAGCAGAGGCGTCAGTCGCGCGCGCGGAGCGACGCGGCGAGGAGCTTCGCGAGCCGCGCCGCCTCGTCCGCCCGCTCGTCCGCGAGGTTCGAAAGGCCCGCGGGATCGGCGTCGAGGTCGACGAGCACGCTCCGGCGCGCGCGGACGTCGAACGAATAAAACCAGGGGAGCTCGACGACGCCCATCTCCACGGGGATCGAGGTCTCGGCATAACCCACGTTCTCGAAGAATATCGGCCTGGAGGAGAGGCCCTCGTGCTGCAGCGGGCGGCCGGGGAGATCGCGGGCGGAGGCGCCGGCGGCGGCGAGGAGCGTGGGGGCGACGTCGAGGTGCGAGACGGCCGCGGGCTCGATATGCGGCGCGATCCCGGGGAAACGCGCGACGAAAGGAATGGTGATGTGGAGGGGATGCGCGAGGCCGTGGTGGACGAGGCCTCGCTCGCCGAGCCCCTCGCCGTGATCGGCGAGCACGAGCAGCGTGGTCGCGCTCCAGCGTGGTGAGGCGCGCAGGAAGGCGAAGAGGCGGCCGAGCTCGGCGTCGACGAGGCGGACGGCCGCGGCGTATCCGGCGGGGATCGGGGCGGGGAGCATCGCGTGGTCGTGCGGCTCCATGAAATGCAGCCAGGCGAAGAGGGGCGCGCGGCGGTCGGGGCGGGAGGCGATGCGGGTGAACGCGTCGACGATGTCCGGGGCGCGGAGCGGGGCGCGGGCCGGGCCGCTGTCCTCGAGGACGCGGGAAAAGCCGAGCGCGACGGAGGGGTAATACGAGACGAGCCGGCCGCCGACGAGGGCGAGGGTCTCGTAGCCGACGGCGCCGAGGCGGCGCGCGAGCGTGTCCGTGTCGGGGGAGAGGGGCGCCGCGACGCTGCTGCGCACGCTGAGGTGGACGAGGTCGCGCTGGTGCTTGCCCGTCATGATCTGGGTGACGGCGCCAATCGTGGCCGGTGCGGCGGCGAAGGCATTGCGGAACACCACGCCCTCGGCGGCGAACGCGGCGAGGGCGGGCATGTGTACATCGGTGAGCCCGGCCGGGCCCAAGAGGCGATCGGCGCGCAGGGTATCGATGGTGACGAGGACGATATCGGGGAGGTTCGTCCGCTCGGTCGAGCCGGTCGGGATCGGCAATGGTTTGTCCTCGGCCGACGCGGTCGTGGGCGGCGGGGTCATGGCCAGCGTGACCGCGTGCGCGACGTCGTCGGCAAAGGGCTCGGGGCGTACGCTCGGGAGCTCGCGCAGGACGGCCGCGGGCAAGGTGCGGCCCATGCGGAGCAGGTGGTAGGCCCGCGCCGAGGTGCCTTGCATGGATATCGTGACGACCCAGGCGAGCCCGCCGACGGCCGCGCCCATCTGCGCGGCGCGGGGGATGCGGCGGACGGTCGCGAGGCAGGCGAGGCCGGCGAGGGAAAACGAGGCGGCGAGCAGCGCGACGTAGGTCTGCTGCGCGTGCGGGGCGCGCAGGAAGGCGAAGATCGCGGCGAGCTCGCCCGCGGCGCAGAGCGCGAGCAGGGCCCAGCGCCGGGGCGCGAGGAAGGACCAGGCGACCGCGACGGCGCGCCGCGCGAGCCCGAACACGAGGGCGCCGGCCGCGGCTGCCAGGACGACGCCCGCCGCGACGAACGCATGCCGCTTGAGCGTGGCCGGGAGCATGGTCGCCCGGTTTGTCAAGGTTATGACCACGAAGGACAAACCTGCCAGGAGGAGGAGCGCGGCCACGCGATCGACGCGCCGGGCGCGCCCCTCGGGGGAATCGGGGGCGAGGGCCGCGGACGCGGGGTCGAATTTCCGAGCGAGCAGGGCCGCGAGGGCGAAGCCGAGGCCGCCGAGCAGGCCCGCGCCGAGATGAACGGCGCCCGCGGCGGCGATCGCGCCCGCGACCTCGCGCAAAGGCGCGGGCGGCGTGCGGGAGCGGAGGACGAGCAACGCCGCGTCGACGGCCGTCGCGCCGAGCCCCCCGGCGGTCCCCACGGCGAGCGCCGCGAGCAGCGTCCGCGAGGCAGGCGTGGGCGAGGTCGTCATGAGGGGTCGGCGCGTGGAGCGAGGCGAAGCGGAGGAGCGAGGCTGCCGCGGCGCAGATTACCCTTCGCCGTGCCCGCTCGACGACGAACGCGGGGTGGCCGGGATTCGCACGGTGGCCGGCGTGGGCGTGCGCGTGGTGAGCGGCCCGCGAAAGCTCGGCGGCGTCCCCGCGCTCGGAGGAGCTCCGACGCTCGCCGGCTGCGCGCTGATCGGCGCCCCCTGCTCGGCGCGACGCTCGATGATCTCCCGCAGCCGCGCGCGCTCGGGCAGCGTCACCACCTCGCCGAGGAAGAGCTCGGCCTCGCGGACGTCGCGGAAGGTGCGGCGATGCGGGTGGAAGGCGTCCCGGAGGATTCGCTGGATCTGGAGCGAGAGCGTCGGGCTCGCGCTGAGGACGAGCGCCGCGCGTAGCAGGCGTGGCTCGTTGCGCATCGTCGCGACGTACGCCTCCACCATGTCCGGGGGGAAGACGTTGGCGTCGGTCATATCGACGAGGACGATGTAGTTGCCGACCACCGACTGGAGCATCGCGTCGTGATCACGCCGCCAGCTCATCGCTTCGCCCTCGCCGACCGGGGACCAGAACCGGACCTCGATCAGCCTGCCGACGTGGCTCTCGATGCTGTACATCGTTCGGACGAAGTGTAACCGAGTTGCGCTTTCCCCTCAAGGCCGGCGTGCGCCGCGGGCGGGCCTCGACGAACGGGCCGAGGGCGCGGCCGAGGGGTGAGGCCGAGACGGATCGTGGAGGGACAAACCGGCGGGGTTGTCCTGGCAATACGCTCGGCTCAGATGCCGTATTGGCGGAGCTTTTTGTGCAGGCCCTCGCGGGTGATGCCGAGGGTCTTGGCGGCGTTCGTCTTGTTGTTGTTGTGATCGCGGAGGGCCTCGAGGAGGAGGTATTTCTCGACGACGTCCATCATGTCCTTGAGCGTGCCGCGGGTGACGCCGGCGCGGTTGACGAGGCCCTCGACCTGACGGATTCGCGGCGAGAGGAGGTCGGGCGTGGCGAAGGCGCCGGGATCGAGCTGGATCACGATGCGCTGGACCTCGTTCTGGAGCTCGCGCACGTTGCCGGGCCAGTCGTAGGCCATCATCAGCTCCATCACCTGCTGCGCGAAGCCGCCGACGTGCTTGCCGAGCTCCTCGGCGTACCGCTTCAAAAAGTGCGAGGCGAGCAGCGGGATGTCCTCGCGGCGCTCGCGGAGCGGCGGCAGGCGGATCGGGAACTGGTTCAGGCGGTAGTAGAGATCCTCGCGGAATCGGCCCTTCTTCACCTCTTCTTCGAGGTTCCTGTTCGTCGCGGTCACGATGCGGACGTTGACGTGCTTCGGGCTCGTGGCGCCGACGGGGCGGATCTCGCCCTCCTGCAATGCGCGCAGGAGCTTCGATTGCAAGGAGAGGGGCGTCTCGGTGATCTCGTCGAGGAAGAGCGTGCCGCCGTCGGCGATCTCGAAGAGGCCCTTCTTGTCCTCGGTCGCGCCCGTGAACGAGCCCTTCTTGTGGCCGAAGAGCTCGCTCTCGAGCAGCGTCTCGGCGAGCGCGGCGCAGTTCTGGGCGACGAAGAGTTTGTCGCGGCGGTTCGAGGTGTAGTGGATACGCGCCGCCATGACCTCCTTGCCCGTGCCGGTCTCGCCCTCGAGCAGGACGGTGACGCGCGTGTTCACGACCTTCTGGAGCTGCGCGAGGACGCGCTGCATCGGCTCGCTCTGGCCGATGATGACGACGTCCTTGCCGCCGCGGCGCTTCTCCTCGCGGCCCTTCAGGAAGGTGTTCTCCTTCTGCAGGCGCTCCTCGGCCGAGACGAGGCGCTTGATGAGGCGCGCGTTGGCCACGGCGAGCGAGGCGTTGTACGCGAGGACGCCGAGCAGCTCGACGTCGTGCGCGTGGAGCATGCCGGGCGCGCTGCGGTTGTCGATCTGGAGGACGCCGATGATGTCTTCGCCGCGGAAGAGGGGGACGCCGATCGTGCTGCGGATGGAGGCGCCCATGATGGACTCGGTGCGGCCGACGTCGGTGGGCGCGTCGGCGGCGAGCACGGCGGCGCGCTCCTTGACGACCTTGCGGTAGACGCTGCGCGCGACGGGCACGGGGCCACGCGGAGGGCCGCCCGCGCCGCTCGCGAGGCGCACGCGGGTCATGACGGGCACGTAGGCGACGGCGCCGCGATCACCGCCGTCCTCGTCGTCGCGCAGGATCACGGTGACGTGCGTGGCGCTCGGGACGAGGAAGAGCGCGGCGTCTGCGACCTCGATGAGGACCTGATCGAGATCGCTGCCGGCGGCGATGCGCTTCTGCGCGGCGTAGAGCTTGCCGAGCTGGTTCGGATCCCGCTCGAGCTTGGCGGCGGCGGGGACGATCTCCTCGATGGGCTTGAGCTGCACGACGCGGGCCTTGTCGCCGTCGCCTTCGAGGCTGACGCGCAGCGCGGCCACGTTGTCGCCGGAGCCGAGCTCGACGACGTCGCCGGACTCGAGCTCGACGGGCCCGGTCTCCGGCGTCACGCGCTTGCGCTCATCGCCGCGCACGAGCGTCGTCCCGTTCGTCGAGCGGTTGTCGTGCAGGAGCGCGCGCTCGGCACCGACGACGATCCGCGCGTGTTCTCCGGAGACGTGCTGGTCCTCGAGCACGACGTCGTTCGAGGGCGCGCGTCCGATACGAACGACCTCCTCGCCGACCTCGAACGTCCGCCCCGCGAGGACCCCCTGCGTTACCTCCAGCACCAGCATAAAGCGGCCGGATACTACGCCTGGATTCACCGTGCAGAAAAACAAAACCCCCCTCTCCGGTGGAAGAGGGGGGTCCGGCGTCCGACGCGCGTTTGTTACTGGCCGCGCGCGTTCAGGCGGTAGATGACCGTCTTGAAGGGGTTGACCGCGGCGATCTTGTTCGAGTCCTTCGTCGCCTCGGCCTCGTCGACCATCTTCTGGAGCTGGCCCGCGATCGTCGCGTCGCCCTTCGCGGAGCGGCGGTCGATCACCTGGACCGAGATGAACTTCGTGGCGGCGTTCGTGATCTTCGGCAGGAGCTCGACGAGCTTCGGCCGCGCGGCGTCGCCGCCGAGCACGCCGACCATGTACGCGCTCTTGATGCCGATGAACTGCTTGTCACCGACGTGCGAGTTCGGATCCGCGAGCTTGCCGAAGTAGCAGTCGAGCTTGTCACCGCACTCCTTCAGGAGCTCGGTGGCCATCTTGTATTCCTTCTCGAAGCCCTTGCCGAGCGTGGAAGGCTTGTTGTCGGGGCCGGTGGTCTTCGAGTTGAAGAGCTTGTCGACCTCGGCGACCTGGTCGGCCTTCATGAGCTTCGTGACCGCGAGGAGCGTCGAGGCGCGCATCGGCTCGAGGTCGGCGTCTTCGCCCTTCGCGTCGAGCGCGTTCTTGACCATCCACGGCACGAGGCTCGCGTCGAAGAGGTAACCCATCGTCTCGAGGAGCTGCTCGCGCGCGCCGACGCCGGGCGGGATCGTCATCGTGATCGAGGTCTTCTCGTAGACGCCCTGCACCGCCTTGAGGGCCGTGTCCGAGGTCGGCAGCTTGAGCAGCTCGCGGGCGATGACGACCTTGCCGGTGTCGTCGGCCTTCGCGATCGCGTCGATCATGGGCTGCACCGCCTCCTCGCGGCCGATGCTGCCGAGGATGAGCGCGGCGGGCGCGACGTACGCGGTGTCCGCCATCTTCTTCGCGGCGTCCTGCACCTTGCCGTCCGCGCCGGTGTTCGCCTTGAGGAACTCGCCCTTGGCGTAGTCCATGAGCTCGCTGTCGCCGCCCTGGAGGAGCTTCACCGTCGGATCGATCGAGGGCTTGCCGATCTTGATGAGCGCGTAGATCGCCGTCGCCTGCGCGTCCGCCTTCACCGGCGAGAGCACGATCTTGATGAGCGGCTTGACCGCGCTCGCGGCCTTCAACTGGCCGAGGATCTCGGCGCAGGTGATCTGGTGGTAGAACTCGTCCTTGAGGACGTTGATGTCCTTGCGGTCGGCGATCGGCTTGCCGATGATCGTGGTGCACTGGCTCTCCCACGAGGGATCGGCGAGATCGAGCAGCGCGTCGTGCACGTCGCGCGTGATGAGCGACGCCTTCGGCTTCGAGTGGCGGAGCTTCGTGAACGCCTCGAAGAGCGGGCCCGCCGCCTCCTTCGCCTTCATCGGCCCGACGCCACGCGCCGCGGCGCGGACGTCTTCTTCCGTGCTGTCGGGCTTGTAGTCCTTCAGCGTCTTGATGAGGCACGGCGCGCCGCGGGCATCACGCGCGTCGGAGAGGAACTTGACGACCTTCGACTGCGTCTTCTCGTCGAGATCACCGGTCGCGCAGAGCTGCGACATCGGCTCGACGATCTTGTCGAGCAGCGGCTTGACGTTCGGGCCGTTCCTGTCCTTGTTGTCCTTCGTCATCGCGTCTTCGAAGAACTGGACGAGGCGGCTCACGGCAGGCACGCGCGTGGCCGGATCCGAGAGCTTCTTGACGTGCGTCGCGGGATCATTCTCGTCCCCGCCACAGCCAACGACGGCGCTCGTCGCGACGGTCACCCCCGAGGCGACGACGGCCCCCAAGAGGAGCGAGCGAAGGGTGGGGTAAATTCGGCGTGCATTGCGGAACATGTCTTCCTCCGGCGTTCCCTCAGAAGCGGCTTCGGCACGGCGGGCGTGCGCTGGACTGGCCCCAGATGCCCCCCGCATCACGACGACCACGGCGCCACTCAAGAGCGGAAACGAATGACAGCGCGATGCCGAAGACGAGTGAGCCGATTCCCCCGGAGGCCAAGTCCCCCGGATGACTGCAGAAAGCGACCCAGCTAGCCTGCGATCTCGCGCAGCACGCTATTCGTGGTCGCTCGACGTGTCAACGAACCCGCGAAAGCGAGAGCGCTCGGCGGAGCCCCAGCGCGAATAAACGGTCAGGCATCACACCGCGTAGGGTCGTCATCGCGAAACCGTCGCGACCCACGATCGTCCGGAACGGGGGGGAGGGCTCTCCGACGAGGCGGCAGAGGGTCCGACCCACCTCGTCGGGGGGCGGGGCGCGCCGCGCTCCATCGAGGGCGAGCGCCTCGACCCTGCGGATGAGCGCGGCGTAGGGGCCCTCGGCGGCGACGTGCGCGCCGCGCTTGAGGTTCTCGAAGAAGATCGGCGTGCGGAAGGTGCCGGGCGCGACGACGAGCACGTCGATCCCGAAGGGCTCGACCTCCCAGCGGAGCGCGTCGCTGAAGCCCTCCACGGCGTGCTTCGAGGCCGCGTAGATCGAGAGGCAAGGCATGGCCACGCGGCCCGAGGTGCTCGACACGTTGATGATGCGGCCGCGGCCGGCGCCGCGCATCGAGGGGAGGATCGCGCGCGTGGTCGCCATGAGCCCGAGCAGGTTGGTCTCGAGCTGGAGGCGCACGTCCTCTTCGGATTGCTCCTCGAACGGCCCGCCGATGGCGATCCCCGCGTTGTTGACGAGCGCGAAGAAGGGCCCGTACTTCAGGACGAGCTCGCGGATCTTGTCGCCCGCGGTCGCGGAGACGACGTCGAGCTGCTCGACGTCCACCCGTACGCCGCGCGCCCTCGCGGCCCGCTCGAGCGCCTCGCGCCGGTCGATGTCGCGCATCGTCGCCACGACCTTGTGCCCCGCCGCCGCGCACTCGATCGCCGCGGACAAACCGATGCCGCTCGACGTCCCCGTGATCAGGACAAGCTCGCCCACGGGCCCGAGTCTACCCGATAATCATCGACTCCGAGAGGAGCTTGCCTTCGGCGAACCTGCGCAGGTTCCAGCGGTCGAAGAGGGGCAGCTTCGTGCCCTCGGCGATGTGCTGCGCGAGGAGCTTGCCCATCACGGGCGCCATCATGAAGCCGTGGCCCATGAAGCCGGAGGCCTGGTAGAACCCCTCGATCGTGTCGACCTCGCCCACGATGGGGTTCGCGTCCGGCGTGAGGTCGTAGCAGCCCGCCCACTGGCGCAAGACCTTCACCTTGCCGAGGAGGGGCACCGCCGCCGTGAGGGCGCGCGCGTAGAGCGCGAGGAACCTGTGGGACGATCCCATGTCGAGGCCCTCGGGGACGTCCTCGTTCGAGATGCCTCCGACGATCTCGCCGCGCATCGACTGCGAGAAGTACAGGCCGTTCGAGAGGTCCGCGACGAGGGGCTTGAGCCAGGGCTTGAGCGGCTCGGTCGAGCAGATCTCGTGGCGGTGCGGGCGGTTCGGCAGCTTCACGTCGAGCAGGGCCGCGACGAGCGGGCTCCACGCGCCGCAGGCGTTGACCACGCGGCGCGCGCGGATCGTGCCCTTGTTCGTCACGACGCCCTCGATCCGCGAGCCACGCGTCTCGAAGCCCGTCACCTCGGTGAAGGTCTCGATCTCGACGCCGAGCCGCTGCGCGCCCTCGGCGTACCCCCAGACGAACGGCCACGGGAAGACGACGGCGTCGTCGGGGTTGTAGCTCGCGAGCAAGACGCCCTCGATGTCGAGCTCGGGCACGATGCGCTGCGCCTCCTTCGGCTCGAGCAGGCGCGTCGCGAGGCCACACTCGTTCTGCAGGGCGACGCTCTTCTCGAGGTTCTTCCGCGCGCGCTCGTTCCGGACGAGGAAGAGGTAGCCGCCCTGGCGGAACCAGACGTTGATCTTCATCTCGGCCGCGAAGTCGCGGCACATGCGGATGCTCTCCTGCATGAGCCGGATGTTCTCCTCGCTGCCGAACTGGGCCCGCACGCCGCCGCCGTTGCGGCCGCTCGCCCCGCCGCAGAGGTAGCCCTTCTCGACGACGACCGTGTCCGTGATGCCGTGGTTCTTCGCGAGGTGCCAGGCGACGGAAAGGCCCATGATCCCGCCCCCCACGATCACCACGCTCGCTCGCTCGCGCATGCTGCGCAGAGCCTAGCGCAAAGCGGTGAGGGCTTCGATCACGGTGTCGAACAGCGCGGCGTTCGTCGCGACGAGGCCGTTCTCCAGCGCGAGCCCGCCGTAGGCGTAGTCGATCGGATCGCCGTCGAGGTCCGAGAAGCGGCCGCCCGCGGCGACGAGGATCGCCTCGGGAGCGCAGGTGTCCCAGAGCTTCGCGCCGCTGCCGCCGTGTACGTAGATCTCGGCTTCTCCCGTGGCGACACGCGCGACCTTCACGCCGACCGATCCGCACGGGACGATGCGGCGGACGCCGAGCCGCTCGGCCACGGGCTCGACCAGGCGCGGGCGGTGCGAGCGCGAGACCATCATCGTGGCCTTCGTGGGATCACGCTGATCCGTGACGCAGAGCGGGCGGCGCGCGCCGTCCGGGCCCTCGACGAAGGCCACGGGGGACGAAGAGACGCGGCCGCAGAGCGCCTCGCCCGATTCGGGCATCACGACCACGCCGAGCGCGGCGCGGCCCGCGATCGCGAGGCCGATCATCACGGCGAACTCGGGGTTCCGATCGGCGAACTCGCGCGTGCCGTCGAGGGGATCGACGAAGAAGACGCGCTCGTGACGGACCATCTCGCGCGCCTCGGCCAGGCTCTCCGGCGGCGTCTCCTCGGCGATGATCGGGACACCCGGGAACACCTCGGCGAGGCGCGCGCAGATGAGCGTGTTCGCCTCGCGATCGGCGCGCGTGACCGGATCGTTCGGGCCCTTCATCTCCACGGCGAAGGGCGTCCGGTAGACCGCGCGGACGATCTCCGCCGCCTCGCGGGCGATGGAGAGCACGGCCTCCAGATCGGTATCCATGCTGGCGCTCTCCATGGTGCCTCGGCGCTCGCTCCGTCAGACCTCGACGCCGACCGCCTTGAGGCGCGCGGCGAGCTCGACCATCACGGTGTCCTTGAGGTACGGCGGTTCGCCCGCCTCGCGCTCGAGCTGATCGAACTGGGCGACCGAGCGGGGCCCGACGATCGCCGAGGAGACGAGCTGGTTCGCGAGGACGAACCGGAGCGCCACGCTGCGCAACGTGCCCACGTCCTCGGCCTTGGCGAAGGGGCGGAGCGCGTCGAGCTGCTGGATGCGCTGGGCGAGTTCTTTGGAGTTCCAACGATCGGCGCGGTGGTCGCCCGCGTAGAACTCGCGCTCGGGGCTCCAGTGGCCGGTGAGCAGGCCGTGGGCGAGGACGCTCCGCGCGAGGACGCCCGTGCCGTGCTCCTTCACGTCCGCGGAGAGCGCGTGCAGGTCTTTGGCGAAGAAGACGTTGTAGGCGAGCTCGATGACCCTGGCGCCCGCGCGGATCGCGGCGCGCCCGACCTCGACCGATCCGACGCTCACGCCCCACGCGCGCACGAGGCCGCGCTCCTCGAGCTCCTTCATGAACGCGACGGTCTCGGTCTTCGCGAGCGCGTGTTCCGTCGGGTTGTGGAGGAGGACCACGTCGAGCGGGCTGCGATCGAGCCGCTCGCGTGAGCGCTCGAAGGCGACGCGCAGGTAGCTCGGGTCGAAGCGCTTCTGCGCGGGCGAGGCCTCGAGGTCGGTGCCGATCTTCGTGACGACGTAGGTCTTGTCCTTGGGCAGGCGCGCGCCGAGCTTCTTCTCCATCGCGCCGCGGCCGTAGACGTCGGCGGTGTCGAAGAGGTTCACGCCGGACGCGACGGCGCGATCGAGGACGCGATCGACCTCCGGCAAGACGACGGGCCCGTAGCCGTCGCCGGAGAGCCCCCACGTGCCGAGGCCGAGCTCGGAGACTTCGAGGGAGGTTTTGCCCAGAGGCCGCTTTCGCACGGGCTGCATTTACAACGTACGGAGGTGTCCGTCCATCGTGCATGGCAGATCACGCGCCGCGCGCGCACTCCCGATCGAGCCGCCCCGGAACCAGGAAGGTTTACGAGGGAACCATGGCGAAGGAGCCGTTTTTCGCGTCGAGGACGGAGGGGGAGAAGGCCTCCGCGGGTCGGGATGTGGAGGCGGCAGAGGGCGCACACAAGGCGCTCGAGCTCGTCGCGCTGCGTGGCACCGAGGTGCTCGGCGTGCGCCACGTGCTCGAAGGCGGCGCGTGCTGGATCGGGCAGGCCCCGGACACGCTCGCGCGGATCCCGACGGCGGAGTACGGAGGTCAGGCGATCGCCGTGGCCGAGGTGAGAGAGGGGCAATTCACGCTCCACGTGCCGCCGCGCGCGCGAGGACGAACACACGGAAAAGACGGGCTCGGCCGGCTCGTGATGGGCCCGGTTTCGCTCGAGGTGGAGGAGGGCGATCGGGCGGTGATCGTGCTCGGGCCGGTGCAGATCCGCGCGAGGCTCGTGGCGATCGAGGCGACGGGCAAGGAGCGGGTGCGGATCCCGAGCGAGACGCGCCGCCTGCTCACGGTGATGGGCGCGCTCTACGTGACGGCGCTGGCGCTCTGCGCGGCGATCGCGCCCGCGCGGCCGGAGCCGCTGCCACAGGGCGCGATCCGGCGGGCGATCGCGACGGTCACGGAGACCTTGGCGAGCGTGAACGCCACGCATCGGCTGGACGGACCGTGATCCGCGGAGCCGAGCGCGTCACTGGTAGAGCCAGTAGTGGAACGCATGGAACACGCCGCCTTCACGCGGCGTGACCTCGAGCTCCGTCCGGGCCCAGACGCGATCCGGCGGGATCATGACCACACGCTCGACCCACGGTCCGGCCGGAATCCGCGCCGATCCGACCTCGATGCCGCCGGCGCGCACGACGAGCTCGACGTCGGTGTCGGCCGAGACGCGCAGGACGAGCGCGGCGGCGCGGCCCTGCGCGAGGTTCGTGCTGAAGCGGTCGAGCGAGCGGCGCATGCGCCCTCCGTCGGCGATCTCCGCGGGGGGCGTATCTTCTTCTTCTCCTCGGGGCGCTTCGGCCATCACCGCGACGTTGTCCTGGTCCGACGCGCCGAGCCGCGCGTAGCCGTGGGTCTCCTCCGACTCGAGGTCGGAGACGTCGATCTCGTCGGCGAGCGCGCCCTCCGGCGTCGCCACGCGCGGCAGCGCCCCCGTGCCGAGCAGGTCCCAGCGCGCCTCGTGCGCGATCATCGTTGGACCTCCAAGGATCGATTGATCAACGACCGTCTCGCGGTGGAGCTCCTCCCCGAGCACGGGTGGACAGGCCATCCACTGCGGGTACACGATGAAGTGCGTGGGCCTCCGCTCCGCGGAGAGCTTCTCGTAGTGCTCGAAGCGCGAGCCCGCGCCGAACGTCCAGTAGCGCGACTCGCCCTCGGTCGTCAGGCCGACGACGTCGAAGGTGCGGCGCTCGGAGACGTAGGCGATCGCGCCCGTGTCGTTCACGCCGATACGCGCGTCTCGCGGGAGGTTCTCGCGCGCCCAGAAGCCGAGCGTGACCTGCTGGTGATCGATCGCGCGCGCGCTCGTCGCGAGGTCCGAGAGCGTCCACGGGAGCTTGGTGACGAGGGCGCCGGTGAACAGGCCGAGGACGATGGGCGTGACGGGCGCCTGCGTCTTGCCGAAGCGACGCGCGAGTCCGCCGATCTCGCGGGCGAGGCAGGCGAGCAGCACGAAGTGCGCGCCGTAGAAGGGCCAGACGTAACGGACGCGGTTCCAGAGGAAGCTCAGGTACGTGCACGGCAGCGCCGTGGCGAGGACGAGCGCGAGGACGAACGCGCCATGCCACGGGAGGCGCTCGCGGTGCGCGCGGAAGACGAGCGCGCCGACGCCGAGGATCGTGGGGACGAGGAAGTTCTCGGGCACGAACACCGCGCTCCACTCGCCGCCGTCGAGCACGCTCTGCCAGAGCAGGCGCAGGTTCGACTGGACGAAGGTGATCACGCCGGCGCGGTCGTAGGCGGGGTTCGCCGGGAGCCACTTGACCATCGTGGTCGACGAGGCCGCGTGCCCCGCGATCACGAGGTGCAAGAGCGGCACGACGAGCGGGCCCATGGCGGGGACGAGCGCGACGAGCCTGCGCGGTTTGCCCTCGCCGCTCGGGCGCGAGGCGAGCGCGGCGACGGCGAGCGCCGAGGCGACGGCGCCTTCGGGGCGAACGAGGGGCGTGAGCAAGCCGAACGCGGCGACCTCGATCGCGTGGCGACGGCCCGGCGCGGGCGCCCTCGGATCGGGCTCGCAATACGCGGCCGACACGCGCGCCGTGCGCAGGAGCATCCACGCGAAGGGGATGGTCTCCATGCCGCTCCAGGCGAACCAGGCGAACGCGCCGAAGCCGAGGCACATGAGCGTGGCGCCGACGCCCGCGGCGCGGCCTGCGAGGCGACGCGCGAGGCGCCCGGCTTCGACGGCGAGGGCCGCGTGCGCGAGCGTGCCGAGCAGCCACGTGGCCCAGACGAAGGAGAGCCCGCGCAGGCCGAGCAGGTGGAGCGGCGCGAGGGCGAGCGGCCAGAGCAAGCTCGTCGCGCCGGTCGTGTACCCCTCGCCGGGCATGTACGAGAAGAAGTGACCCTCGGCGAGGCGACGCGCGTACTGCAGGTGGATGAAGGCGTCGTCGAGCGGCAGCGCGGGGCGGCCTGCGCGTTCGAGGATGCCGCGGACGGCGAGGGCGCCGAGGACGAGGCTCGCTGCGAGGGGGAAGGCGTAAGGGGCCAGGCGTCTGCCCACGTCCCGAGGCGTCACGGGCGCGACCATACCGGCCGAACCACAGGCCCGCTACCCATCCGGCCGCGTGTGTGCTTGTTTGCGCCCGTCATGGTGTTCCGGCCGCGCCCCAACCATCCCTACGCTCACGCTGCTCGCTTCCCCGACGAGGGTCCGGTCGACATCGCCTCGATCTTGCCGGGGGATTCTCCTGTCGAGATCGAGATCGGCCCGGGCCGCGGCGGCTTCCTGTTCGAGCGCGCCGCGGCCGCGCCGGATCGCCGGCTCCTCGGCCTGGAGATCCGGCTGAAGTGGTCGTCGATCGTGGACGAGCGTCTGAAGAAGCAGGGCCTCGGCGCGCGGGCGCGCGTGCTCAACGCGGACGCGCGCGAGGCGCTCTCCCGGCTCGGTCCGGACGCCTCGATCGACACGTTCTTCATGCATTTCCCCGATCCCTGGTGGAAAAAGAAGCACGCGAAGCGCCTCGTCATGGGGCCGGGCCTGCTCGACTCGATCGCGCGGCTCTTGCGTGACGGCGGCGCGTTCTACGTGCAGACGGACGTGGCGGAGCGGGCGGAGATGTACGAGGCGCAGATCGGCGCGCACGAGGCCTTCGAGCCGAGCGGAGACGAGCCGGGTTCGGCGCGGATGGCCGAGAACCCGTACGGCGCGAGGAGCCCGCGCGAGCATCACGCGATCGCGGACGGGTTGCCCGTGACGCGGCTGCGGTATCGACGCCGGCCGCGTTGAGTTCGTCGAGACGCGTCTCGGCGCGTCTCGACCGCGACTAGTTCAACTTGAACGCCGCGCGCGCGACCTCGCCGGCCTTCACCTGGACGGCCTGGAACTGCGAGGGACCGCCGCCGTCGGGCTTGCAGTTCACGCGCGCCGTGCCCGCGTTGACCTGCGCCTCGACCGGCGTGGACCCGTAACCGACGCCGTTGATCGTCACGTTGCAGAAGCCGCCCTTCGACGTGACGCGCACCTTGCCGCTGCCGCCGCCGCCGGGGCTCGGGCTGCCCGTGTTCGCCGCCGCCGCCGCGGTCGGGTCGGCCTTCACGAGCCGCTCCTGGATGACCTTCGTCTCGCCCTTCTCGGCGGTGAACGAGATCGTCTTCGGCACGTACCCCGAGAGCTGCAGCACGACCTTGTGCTCCTCGCCCGCCGAGAGGCCCTCGATCTTGTCGACCACGCCCTTCAGCGGCTTGTTGTCGAGCCACACCGTCGCGGGGGGATCGACCTTCAAGACCACCGTGACCGAGCCGGTCTTCATCTCGACGTGCACGGCGCGCGTGGGCTCCTTTTCGGACAGCGTGATCGACTCGCTGTGCGCCTCGAAGCCCTCCTTCGTCAGCTTCAGCTTGATCTCGCTGTCGAGCGGCAGCCCCTCGAGCTTCGCCGGCGTCACCTGCTTCTGCAGCTCGCCGTTGATCCAGATCGAGCAGCCCTCGTCGCCGCCGCACTTCATGTCGACCGCGCCCTTCGTCTCCTTCTCGCGCACGGCCTGCGCCTTCTCGGCCTCGGCGCGCATCTGCGCCTCGCGGTCCGCGGCCTGCTTGCGCATGTAGAAGA
This sequence comes from Polyangium spumosum, assembly GCF_009649845.1. Classification (NCBI taxonomy): domain Bacteria; kingdom Pseudomonadati; phylum Myxococcota; order Polyangiales; family Polyangiaceae; genus Polyangium; species Polyangium spumosum. The sequence continues at coordinate 192,843 of NZ_WJIE01000007.1, read as the reverse complement.
AGCCACCCACGCCGACGAGCACCACCGTCGCGAGCGCGATCCAGAGCCCGACGCTCGAACGTTTTGGCTGCGAGCTGCCCACGCCGCTCGCCGAGAGCCCCCCGCCGCTCGTCACCGTGCCCTCGTACATCGAGGGGCTGTGCTGCATGGCGATGATGTCGGCGAGCTGCTTGACGTCCTGCAGCGCCTCCTTCTGCTGCTCCAGTTTGTCCTGGAAGAGAGACTGCATCCACTGCGTGAGGCTGATCTGCGAGACCGGGATCCGCTCCTCGCGCACGAACGCCTCGAGGTCGCTCTGCATCTCGCGCGCGCTCTGGTAGCGCTCCTCGCGCTTCTTCTCGAGCGACTTCATCACGATGCGCTCGAGCGCGGGCGGGTAGCCGGGCTTGACCTGGCTCGGGCGCGGATAGTCCTTCTCGCAGATGAGCTTCAGCGTCTCGAACTCGCTCGAGCCCTTGAAGAGCCGCTTGCCCGTGGTGAGCTCGAAGAGCAGCACGCCCACGGCGAAGATGTCGCTGCGCCAGTCGACGTCGCCGCCCGACGCTTGCTCGGGCGACATGTACGGGACTTTGCCCTTGAGCTGGCCGTCCTTCGTGTCTTCACCGACCTGCGAGCTCGACTTGGCCACGCCGAAGTCGACGATCTTCACGTCGCCCGAGAACGTGCAGACGATGTTCTGCGGCGAGATGTCGCGGTGCACGATGTGCAGGAGGTTGCCCTCGAGGTCACGCTTCTCGTGCGCGTAGGCGAGGCCCGCGCAGGTGCCGAGGCCGATCGCGACGGCGTGCTCGAGCGGGAACTCGGTCAGGCCCTTCTTGCGCATCGCGCGGACGATGGAGCGGATGTCCTCGCCGTGGATGTGCTCCATGGCGATGAAGTACGTCCCGTCGACCTGACCGACGTCGAAGGTCTGCACGATGTTCGGATGCGACATCGTCGCGGCGACACGCGCCTCGTGCAGCAGCATCTCGATGAACGCCTGGTCGTGGTTCATCGAGGGCAGGATGCGCTTGATGACGATGAGCTTCTCGAAGCCCGCCACCGAGCGGTGCAAGGCGAGGAAGATCTCCGCCATCCCGCCGGCCGCGAGCCGACGCAGGAGCGTGTACTTGCCGAACTGGCGCGGCAGGTTCTCTTCAGGGAACGCGGCCAGGTTGATCCCCGCGTCGTCCTGTGGCTCTCCGCCCGCGCGCTGCACCATCCCCTAATCCCGTCTGTCCGTAAGGCTACGGCGCAGCATCATGACATGGTGGTTCCCTGTGTCGACGGATTCTTCCAGCCGCGCACCCCATCACACCTCCGTCGTGGTCGCGCGCCCTCCGGCTGGAAATGAGCGCAAGATCCATGCTAGGCAGCGTCGTGCCCCCCTCGTTTTTGATCCGGTTCGCGCTCGCCATCGCGGCCTCCTCGCTCGTGATCGCGGGCTCCGCCGAGGCGGCCTCGATCCGCAAGGGGCCGTACCTGCAAGCGCTCGGCCAGACGGCCGTCACGATCAAGCTGGAGATCGCGACGCCGGAGCCGGCGACGGTCCTCGTGACCGGGCCTTCGGGCTTCCAGGCTTCCAAGGCCTCGGAGACGCAGAAGCGCTTCCACGCGATCCGCGTCGAGGGCCTCGCGCCCGCGACCACCTACGCCTACCGCGTGAAGATCGGCGACGCCGAGAGCAAGCCCGTGGAGTTCACCACGGCGCCCGCCGACAATCGCCCCTTCAAGTTCGTGGTGTACGGCGACAGCCGCTCGGACGCGGCCTCGCACGCGGCCGTGATCCGCGCCATCGAGCGAGCGCCGGCCGACTTCCTCGTGCACACGGGCGACATGGTCCAGGACGGCGACAACGAGGCGCAGTGGCAGGAGTTCTTCCAGATCGAAGGCGACCTGCTCGCGAGCCGCAGCGTGTTCGTCGCCGTCGGCAACCACGAGCTGACGGCGCCCGACCCCACGGGGCAGGTGAACTTCCTCCGCTACTTCGCGCCGACGGAGGCCGATGGGCGGGAGCGGCCGCACCTCTACGGCTCGTTTCGCTGGTCGAACACGCGGTTCTTCCTGCTGAACGCGATGGATACGTGGACCGGCGACGAGAAGGAGTGGCTCCGGGCCGAGCTCGCGAGCGCGCTCGACGAGCCGGGCCTCGAGCACCGCATCGCCGTGTTGCACCACGGGCCGTTCTCGAGCGGGCCTCACGGAGGCAACACGCGCCTCGCGTCACAAGGCATCGTCCCGATGCTGCGCGACAACAAGGTCGAGCTCGTCGTGTCGGGGCACGATCACGCCTACGAGCGCGGCGAAGGGCAGGGGCTCAAGTACGTCGTGTCGGGGGGCGCGGGCGCGCCGCTCTACCAGCAGAAGCGCCGCGGCCCGGAGACGCAGCTCTTCGAGTCGGTGCACCACTTCCTCGAGGTCGCGATCGACGGCCCCGAGGTGAAGATCCTCGCCCGCCGCGCGAGCGGGACCGTGATCGAGCCATGCAGCTACCGGGGGGCCGAGCGCTGGTCCTGCACATCCGCCGACAAGAAGCCCGGCGCGACGGCCACGCCGCCGCCGCAACAAGCGAGCACCACGTGCGCCTGCGCTGCCCCGGGCAGCTCGGCCGGCGACGGGGGCGGGGTCGCGGCGCTCGTCGCCCTCGCCGCGCTCGGGGCCCTCGGGGCGAGGCGCCGCGTTTCGTCCGCGGGAGACACTTGATCACCGGGCGAGCCCGGGGATATCGTCCCGCCATGCGTAGGTTTTCCTCGCTCGTCTCGATCGCGACTGCGCTGGCGCTCGGCGGCAGCGTGCTGTTCGGCTGCGCCACGTACCGTCAGGACCTCGAGCGGGCGCAGAAGCACTACGAGGAGAACCAGTACGAGAAGGCGCTCGCGCTCTTCCGCGTGCTCGAGCCCGACATCGACTCGCTCTCGGACGCCGAGCAAGCGAAGTACGCCTACCTCCGCGGCATGACCGACTACCGGCTCGCGGGGCTCGCGCTCGCGGCCAGCGTGCCGGGCGGCGTGGCCGATCCGCGCCGCAACTTCCGTGACAACGCGCGCCACTGGCTCGCCGTCGCCGCCGCCATCGAGAAGAACACGCCCGGCGGGCTCACGGGCGACGAGAAGAAGCGGCTCGAAGACGCGCTGACTGATCTCAACAAGGACGTGTACGGCGGCATCGAGAGCGTCGAGGACGCGGCGCCTTCCGACAAGAAGGACGAGAAGAAGGGCGAAGAGGGCGTCGAGAAGAAGGACGATCCCAGCGCGACCCCGCCCGCCGCTCCGACGCCCGCGGCTCCCGCGACGCCCGGGCCTGCGGCGCCCGCGGCTCCCGGGCCTGCGGCTCCCGCGGCTCCCGGGCCTGCGGCGCCCGCGCCTGCCGCGCCCGCGCCTGCCGCGTCGCCGAAGTAGGGCTCGTAAAACGCCGAGAGCGCCGCATCGGCCTCGCCGATCGGCGCTCTCGTTCGTTCGAAGGGCGATCGCCCCGCGGCCGGTCGTCCTCGGGTCAGGACGCTCCCCGGCGGAGGGCGTGAATCTCGTCCTTCGCTTTGAGCTTTTGTTTCTTCAGCTCGGCCATCTCGAGCTGCTCGGAGGGCGTCAGGTACGCGTGTCGCCCGAGCTCGGCGAGACGCGCGTCGAGCTCCCGATGGCGCATCTCTGCATGGTTCAGCCGCTCGGCATCGGAATCGGTCCCGTACTCCCGCTTCATCATGCCCACCTCCAGGTGAGGGCTCCCGTCCTGATCTCGAGGAGCCCCGCTTGCTGGTCCATCATCGAGCCGCCCCCCGAGGTCGGGGAGCCGCACGCGATGGTTTCAAGGTACCCTAGGACAAGGGGCCTCGGATCCCCTTTCCGCGCGGCTCATGTGCTTCTTCGCCCGCCGTTCCGCAGGGCCGAGTTCGTCCGCGATGCCCCCGGCCGTCCTATGATGGATTCTCCCCGTACGGTCCTCGTGCTCCTTTTCGTCGGCCTGCTCGCCGGTTGTGGTTCGTCCGGCCCTCGCCCCGAGGCGAAGCGCCCGGCGCCGAAGGCAGCGGTCGGACCCGTGGTCGAGGTCTCGCCCGTCGTGGTCTCGCCCTACAGCGAAGCCGAGCTCGTCGCGGAGTTCGAGCGGGCGAAGGCGCTGCTCCTCGCCGGAAAACACCACGAGGCCGCCGAGGTCTTCGACAAGCTCGAGCGGTTCGCGCCGGACGGTGAGATCGGGGCCGCGAGCCTCTACAACGCGGCCGTCGGTTACGAGGCGCTCGGGGAGCGCGAGACTGCGGCCGCGCGGCATCGCGAGCTCCTGCGTCGCTTCCCCGGCCACGCGCTCGAGCGCAGCGCGCTCTTTCGTCTCGGTCGCGTCCTCGCGTACCTCGAGCGCTGGAGCGAGCTCGTCGTGGTGGCGGACAAGCTCCTCGCGCGGAAGGACCTCGTGGTGCTCGAGCAGATCGAGGCGCGCGGGGCGCGGGCGCTCGGCCTCGTCGAGCAGGACCTCGTGGACGAGGCGGCGCGTGAGGTCTCGGTGGCGCGGGACCTCGTGGAGCGCGAGCGGCTCGGCGTGTCGGGCAAGCCTCCGATCGAGCTCGCGCAGCTCTGGTTCGCGGTGGGCGAGGTGCGGCGCAAGCGCAGCGAGGCGATCACGTTCGTGCCCGTGCCGCCGAACTTCGCCGAGACGCTCGAGAAGCGTTGCCAGGGCCTGCTCGACGCGCAGGGGGCGTACACCGAGGCGATGCGCAGCCTCGACGCCCACTGGTCGGCGATGGCGGGTTACCGCGTGGGGCAGCTCTACCAGGAGCTCCACCGCGACGTGATGCGGGTGCCTCCGCCCGCGGCGGCGGACACGCTTCGCGAGAAGCAGCTCTTCGAGGGGGCGATGCGGCTGCGGTACCGCGTGCTCCTCGAGAAGGGGCTCGACATGATGAAGGGGACGGCGCGGCTCGGGGATCGGACGGGGGAAGCGTCGGCCTGGATCGGTCGGGCGCGCGAGGCCGAGCGCGCGCTCGAGCTCGCGCTCGCCGACGAGAAGGCGGCGCTCGCGCGGCTCCCGTTCACCGAGGAGGAGCTGCGCGAGGCCCTGGAGGCGTTGAAGAAGAAGCCGTAGCTCAGTGAATGTCGGGCTTGCACCCGAAGAAGACGTCGAGCTTCGCGTCCGGATCGCTCTGGACGACCTGGCACGAGCCGGGGCAGAGGATGATCTTCTTCGGGTCCTTCGGGTCGTCGTAATACCAGCCAGGGCCCACGCCGCAGTCGGCGGCGCCCTGGGCCTGCGGGATCTCCTTCGCGATACCCTGGCCGCTCGTGTGCTTGACGGTGGCCTTGTCGAGCTCGAGCGGCTGGCCGCCCTGGGGCTCGGGGACGAGGAACTCGCAGGCGAGGGCCTTCGAGCGGATCTCGTTCATCTTCTGCGCGAACTGCGAGATGTTGCCGGTCACGTCGAATGACTTCTGGGTCCCGCCCGCGGCGGCGATCTGATCGAGGTTGAGGACGCTCGCGCCATTGATGGCGACGACGTACGTCTCGACGCCGTTGTAGTCGAGGGCGCTCTTCGCGAGGCCGGCGATGCTCGGGATGTCGTTCTGGTTGCCGGGGCAGCTATTGGGATCGCCGTCGCTGGCGAAGACCAGGATGACCTTGTGGTTCGGGTTCGCGTCCTTGTAGGCGGTCGCGGCGAAGAGCGCGCCTTCGAGGGCGCCGTACATGGGCGTCGAGCCGCCGTTCGGGCTCTCGGCGTCGATGGACTGCACGAGGGCGTTCGTGTTCGCGGGCAAGGCCCCGATCGGGACGGAGAGGTCGTCGTAATGTTTGAAGTTACAAACGAGCCCGTCCGGCGGGGTATCGATGGGGAAATAGAGGATACCCACGTTGATCCCCGCCGAGGCCGGATCCTCGACGAATTGCTTCAGCGCGGCGGTCGCGCCGTTCCAGTTCTGGCCGTACATGCTGCCCGAACGATCGAGCAGGATGATGAGATCGAGCTCGACGGGCTCGGCTTTCCCGCCGGTCTGGGCGCAGGCCTCCTCGCCGCCGCCTCCGCCGGTGCCCAGCATGCCGCCGTCGAAATCGAACATGTCGCCGCCCGTGCCGGGGGCGCCGCCTTGATTCGAACCTCCTCCGCCGTCCCCCGCGCCGCTCGTCTCTTCCACGTTGCCGAAAGCCCGGCCATCACGGTCGCCGGAGGCGCTGCACGCGAGGCCGAGCGAGGAGACGCAGAGCGCCGCGAGGGCGCAGAGGGTCCTGGGGCCGAGGAAGCCGGAGGTGGCCCTCTGCCCCGGATGTCCGACCTGCGTGGTGCTCGTGATGCGGGATGCGCGGAAAAACATGTTTACTCCTGGCGAATCTGGAGAATGACGACCATCCGCTCGGTGCCTCGTGTCCATTACCGATCGGGGTGATTTGCGCTTCCGGAGGCCGCGAAGTTCAGAGGGCGCGAGGCGCTCGGGAGGCGACGACGGAGCGAGATCGATGTATACGGCACGGACGTGCGCGGCAAGCACCCACGAATGGAAGATGGGTTTCGACGAGGGCATCGAACCAGCGGCATTGGCCGAAATGATGGCCTTACGGGGTCTGGATCGCAATCGGGCGACGTCTGATTGCGATCACCAACGTGCAATTTGGAAAAACTGGTGCGTCGCGGCTACGCGCGCCGTTCCGGACAAGGGTGCGTCGTCGCGCCGCGCGGGCGAGGACTCCGGCCTCCCCGCGGCGCTTTGGAGGGTCCACGATGAGGGAATGGATGAATTGGGGGCGCATTCTCGCCGCGTCCGTGTGCGTCGTCGCCACGGCGTGCGCGCGGCCGTCGTTTGATGTCACGCGCGGCCAGACCGAGGCAGAGGGAGAGGGCGAAGGCGAAGGCGAAGGCGGCGCGGGCGGCGGCGAGAGCACCCTCGGGGCCACGAGCTGCCCGGCGGATTGCTCGCTCGTCGACACGCCGCCCTGCCTCGTGTCCGTCTGCGACGAGGAGGCCGGGCGCTGCGCCGTCATCCCGCGCCAGGCCGGGACCTCCTGCGAGGATGGCTTCTTTTGCACCGTGGGGGACACCTGCCAGTCCGGCGTTTGTGTCGGGGGCGTGCAGAACGACTGCGGGCTGAAGGCCGCGACCTGCTCGGTCGTGACCTGCAACGAGGCCACGGCTTCGTGTGAAGAAGGGCCCGCGCTCGACGGAGCGCCATGCGTGTCGAGCGACGCCTGCACGGTCTCGTCGTCCTGCAAGGGCGGCGCCTGCGTCGGCTCGCCGAAGAGCTGTCACTTCGCGCCCGTGCCCGACGATTGTCACGTCGCGGTCTGCGACCCCCAGACGGGGGCCTGCGAGCCCGTCCCCGGCAACGAGGGCCTCGCCTGCGAGCAAGGCGGCGACCCGTGTTTGACGGGCAAGACCTGCGCCGCCGGCGCCTGCCAGGGGGGAGGGCCGAAGGACTGCACGAGCGCCGGCGACGACTGCAACAGGGGCGTTTGCGAAGCGGCCACGGGAGCGTGCGTGGGCGCGCCCAAGAACGAGGGCGGCGCGTGCAGCGAGGTCGCGGACGAGTGCAACACGGGGATGTGTGACGCGTCGGGCGTTTGTCAGCGGGTGCCGACGCCCGGCGTGGCCTGCGCGTCCGCCGCGAACGACTGCAACGTGGGTCAATGTGACGCGACGGGCGTCTGCGTGGCCGTGCCGGTCAACGAGGGCGGAGCGTGCGAGGATGGCAATGCGTGCACGCTGGGCGAGACGTGCTCGGCCGGGTCGTGTACGGGCGGCAAGGCCGAGGGGTACGTCGTGTACCTGCACGAGACGTTCGCGGACAACGCGGCGGGCTGGACGCTCGAAGGCGAGTGGCAGATCGGCCCCGCGAAGGCCTCGCCGGGCAACGCGTCGCACGGCGCCGAGGACCCGGACACGGACCGGACGTCGACGGCCGACAACGGCATCGCGGGCGTGAACATCGGAGGATATGCGGCCGAGGCCGTCCACCCGCCCGAGTACCTCGTGAGCCCCGTGCTCGACACGAGCGGCACGGGCTCGCTCTGGCTCTCCTTCTATCGCTGGCTGAACAGCGATTACGGCCCGTACATGACGAACACCGTCGACGTCTTCGACGGCAACGCGTGGGTCAACGTGTGGAACTCGGGCGGGCCTCCGGCGCTCAAGGACGCGGCGTGGACGCTCGTGACGTACGACCTCACGGCATACCGAAACCCCCAGATGCGCGTGCGCTTCGGCTTCGAGGTGGGCAACGGCGGCGTCTTCACGGTGTCGGGCTGGAACCTCGACGACGTGACGATCGCGAACGCGGTCTGCGAAATCGCGGATACGCCGGCGCCGGAGCCGTCGTCGGAGCCTTCGAGCGCTTACTGACGGGGGCGTTTGTCGGGGAGGCGCCCCGGGCGAAGGAATTCGTGGCGACACGGCTCCTTCGCTCGGGTATCCTCCCGCCCATGATTGACCACGTTTCGATTGGCGTCCGTGATCTGGACAAGAGCAAGGCGTTTTACGCGGCCGCCCTCGCGCCCCTCGGGTATGCGGTGATGATGGAGTTCCCCGGCGTGTGTGGGCTCGGGGAGAAGGGCAAGCCGGATTTCTGGCTCGGCGCGGGGGGCGAGGTGGGGTATCGCCAGCACGTCGCGCTGGTCGCGAAGGATCGCGCGACGGTCGACGCGTTCTACGAGGCCGCGATCCGCGCCGGAGGCAAGGACAACGGCAAACCCGGGCTCCGGCCGATGTATCACCCGAACTATTACGGGGCGTTCGTGCTGGACCCGGATGGGCACAACATCGAGGCGGTTTGCCACGCGCCTTGAGGGGAGGGCCTTGCGAAGAGCGGGGAGGGCCTTGCGAAGAGCGGGGAGGGTCTTGCGAAGAGCGGGGAGGGCCTTGCGAAGAGCGGGGAGGCACCCGTGAAGAGCGGGGAGGCACCCGTGAAGCGCGCGGAGGCACCCGTGAAGAGCGCGGAGGCACCCGTGAAGAGCGCGGAGGCACCCGTGAAGCGCGCGGAGGCACCCGTGAAGAGCGTGGAGGCACCCGTGAAGAGCGGGGAGGCACCCGTGAAGCGCGCGGAGGCACCCGTGAAGAGCGTGGAGGCACCCGTGAAGAGCGCGGAGGCACCCGTGAAGAGCGGGGCGCGCAGAGGGGGTTCCACAGGCACGGGCCTCACCCACCCCAACCCTCCCTCTCCACACAGTGGAGAGGGAGGGAGTATCCACCTGGATCCAGCGCATTTCGCCCCCTCTCCGCTGTGCGGAGAGGGGGTTGGGGGGTGAGGCCCGCTCAGCCTTCGCCGCAGCAGCGCTTGTATTTCTTCCCACTTCCGCACGGGCACGGCGCGCTGCGGGCGGGGCCGGTTTGCTGCGCCTTCGCCGCCTCCGCGAGGGCGGACTTCTCGATCTTGCGATCGTCGCGGAGGATCGCGAGCACGTGGCTCGGGTCGTACGGGGTGCGGACAGCGGCGATGTAATCGGCAGGCAGGTAGAGATCGTCGGCCGTCGCGTGCGAGAGCCATTGAAGCGCGTACGTCATCGGCACGATCGCCTCGCGATGGTTCACGAAGTCCGTCCCGTCGAGCAGCAGGACGCGATACGCGATCTCCGGCGGTACGTCCTCGATCTCCTTGAAATGGTAGGGCGACGTCGGCGGGAGTCGCTTCGCGAACGCGACCGCGCGTGTCGCTCCCTCCCGGCCGTGCTGATGGAGGACGGACGTCGGGCCGTGTTTGTCCTCGGCGTCGAGGACCTGCAGCGCGAGCGTCCGGATGGCCGCCACGAAGCGCGGCGCCTCCGGCGGGAGGTCGTTCGGCGAGAGCGCCTTCCGGATCTCCGCCCGCAGCCGCGCATGACGACAACCCATCACCGCGAGCGTGAACACGGCGTCGACCGTCTGGAGGAGGGTGTCGGCCTTGTCGTTGTCCTTCTTGTAGACCGGCAGCAGCTCCTTGCCGAAGCGCGCCGCGCTCCAGAGGCCACGGAGCGCGTTGCCGACGAGCGACTGCGAGACGCTGAGCCACGAGAACGAGAGCCTCAGGAAGGGGTCCCGCGCGGCCTCCGGCAGGTGCTCGTAGGGAGCTCTGCCGTCCATCGCGGCGAGCACCGACAGGTGCCCGAGCGTCCAGCTCCGGCACCAGAACACGTGCAAGAGCTCGTCGAACCTCCGATGTAGCTTCCCGCTCTTCGGCACCTCGCGCAGGAGGCGCTGGCGCATCGTCTGGACGTCCATGAAATCCTCGATGATCCACCGCAAGAGGTGGGTCGCGAGGAACGGTTGCATCGCCGCGACGGCCTGGAACTGCTCGCGGGTGAACCAGGGCCCGCGATCGTAGAGCGCGCTCATGAACTCGCGGGCGTTGTCCTGCGCGGCGATGGCGCGCTCGCTGCGCTCGCGCAACCGCGTGACCCGGCCGATCACCGCGTCGAGCCGCTCGCGGGTGACGACGTGGAGGTTCTTGGCGCTCATCCCCTCGCCGAGGCACGTGACGAACTTCCCGTCACGCGTGACGACCAGGAAAGGCCCCTTCACGGGATCCGCGAGCGACACGGCCACCCGCTCCGCGCCCTCCGGGACACGCGAGGTGCTCAGGATGTGCCGCAGCAGGGCGTCGTCGCGGTAGAGGGACAGGGCCAGATCGAGGTGCGGCACCGAGAGCCGGTCGAGCCGCGAGAGGAAGTGATGCGCGTGGCCCGTGTCGCTCATGCGAAGCGGCTCGTCAGGGCCCCTCACCCACGTACGGCTCGAGCGCGCGGATGATCGCGTCGGTGACCGTATCGACATCGCCGTTGCCGTCGACGTGCACCAGGCGATCCCCGCCGATGATCTCGTCGGCGCGCAGGTAAGCGCGCGCCAGGCGGGCCTGGAGCTCGGGCTCCTCGAAGAGCTCGCTCGCGCCGCCGCGGGCGCGCCTGCGTTGCGCGGCGACCTCCGGATCGACGTCGACGACGACCGTGACGTCGGGCTTGAGCGCGTGGCGGTTCGCGTGGCGAATCCAGGCGATCATGTCGGCGCGCGCCCCCTCGTCCTCGAGGCCGATCGACTGGTAGATGATGCTCGAGAGCTCGTACCGATCCGAGATGACCACGTACCCGTCGCGCAGGTGCGGGGCGACCTCGGCCTCGATGTGATCGAGCCTGTCGGCCGCGAAGAGCAGCGCCATCGTCGCGTCGCGGTGCCTCGACGGCAGGTTCACGCGCTGCGTGAGCACGAGCCGGAGCAACGAGCCCATCGGTCCGCCGCTCGGCTCCCGCGTGACGTGCGCGAGCCGGCGTCGCCCGCGCAAGAACGACCCGTACCTGTCGGCCTGCGTCGTGGTCCCCGCGCCGTCGATCCCCTCGAAGACGACGAAGACGCCGTTGTTTCCGTCCTCGCGTTCACGCATGACGTTCTCCTTCAGGCTCGAGCGGGATCGGATCCTCGCCGAGGACCAGGTTGTCGATGAGCCGCGCGCCGTCGATGCGGACGGCGAGCGCGAGCAGCGCCCGATCGGGCGTGTGCTCCTCGGGGCCGAGCACGGCGAGCGAGTCCGCGTCGGCGACGTCCACGTAGTCGATCGACGTCGCGACCGGCGCGACGTGCCCGCGGGCGAGCGCCGTCAGCATGCCGGCGCGACGCTCCCCCGCCTCGAATGCGCGCGCGGCCGCCGCGAGCGCGCGCGGGATGGCGAGCGCCCGCCCGCGGGCCTCTGCCGAGAGGTACGCGTTGCGCGACGACATCGCGAGCCCGTCCGGCTCGCGCACCGTTCGTACACCAACGACCTCGACGGGCAGGAAGAGGTCCCGCGTGAAGCGCTCGATCACCTTGAGCTGCTGATAATCCTTGCGACCGAAGAGCGCGACGGAGGGTCCTACGAGCGCGAACAATTTCGCGACCACCGTGGCCACGCCCTCGAAGTGACCGGGCCGGTGCGCGCCGCAGAGCCCCGCGGCCGTGGCGCCGACACGCACGCGTGTCTCGTCGCCGGGCGGGTACATGTCCGCGGGGGCCGGCGCGAAGACGCCGCGCGCGCCCGACGCCGCGCACTTCGCCGCGTCCCCTTCGAGGTCGCGCGGATACCGCGAAAAGTCTTCGTTCGGGCCGAACTGCGTGGGGTTGACGAAGATCGAGACGACGACGAAGTCGGCGCGCTTGCGGGCCTCCTCGATCAACGTCTGATGGCCGCGGTGCAGGGCTCCCATCGTGGGAACGAGGCCGACGCGCGCGCCGCGCCGCCGCGCTTCTTCACACGCAGAGCGAAAGTCCAGAGGAGAGCGCCAGATCTCCATGGCGCGCCACGCTAGCAGAAAGCACACGCCGCAAGGAGCCGAGCGGCCTGCCGCGAGCTGCCTTCTCACGAGCCTCCGAGCGATCGACTGGGCTAGACTACCGGCCGTGACGGTCGAGACCCCTCCCACGCCCGATGTCGTCGTCCCTTCGCGCAACTCGTCCATGCTCCCGGCCCCGGGCGACTCGGATCCGGCGCAGTACCTGAACCGCGAGCTCTCGTGGCTCGAGTTCAACGCGCGTGTCCTCTCCGAGGCCGGCTCGATGGAGGTGCCGCTCTTCGAACGGCTGAAGTTCCTCGGGATCTTCTTCTCGAACCTCGACGAGTTCTTCATGGTGCGCGTGGCCGGCCTGCAGGCGCAGATCCACCGCACGATCACCGAGGTCCCGCCCGACGGCATGAAGCCGAAGCAGCAGCTCGACGCGATCAGCACGCGGGCGCACGCGCTCTTCGACAACGCCTACCGGCTCTGGAACACGGAGATGCTGCCGGCGCTGCACCGGGTCGGCGTGCGCATCGTGCGGCCGGAGGAGCTCGACGCGCACGAGCTCGCGGTGCTCGACGAGCGCTTCCGCACGGACATCTTCCCGATCCTGACGCCGCTGGCGATCGACCCCGGCCACCCGTTCCCGCACCTGCGCAACAAGAGCATCAACCTCGGCATCATGTTCAGCCGCGAGCACGAGGGCGAGGAGCCCGGCTTCGGCGTGATCCAGGTGCCGCCGATGCTGAGCCGCCTGATGCGCGTGAAGGTCGAGGGCTGCGCGCGGGCGTTCGTGCTCCTCGAGGACGTGATCGCGCGTCACGTGAAGGAGTTTTTCCCCGTCTCGCGGCTGCGCGGCACGTACCCGTTCCGCGTGACGCGCAACTGGGACCTCGAGATCGACGAGGAGGAGGGCGAGGACCTGCTCGAGACGATCCAGGCCGAGCTGCGCCGCCGCGATCGTGGCAACGCGGTGCGCGTGGAGATCGGCGTCGGTGGTGGCGTGGGCGCGAGCGTGCAGCGCCTCTGCCGCGCGCTCGGCATCGACCCGAACCTCGACGTCTACCGCGTCTCGGGGCCGCTCAGCGTCGCGGATCTCGTCTCGGTGGTGGGCGAGGAGGACCGGCGGGATCTACGCGACGAGCGCTTCACCCCGCAGGTGCCGGTGGCGCTGCGCGAGGTGGAGGATCCGTTCGCCGTGATCCGCGAGCGGGACGTCTTCCTGCACCACCCGTACGACTCGTTCGACCCGGTGGTCGAGTTCATCTCGCGCGCGGCCGACGATCCGAACGTGCTCGCGATCAAGCAGACGCTCTACCGCACCGGCGGCGACTCGCCGATCGTGAAGGCGCTCGCGCGCGCCGCAGAAAACGGCAAGCAGGTGACGGCGATCGTCGAGCTCAAGGCGCGCTTCGACGAGGCCTCGAACATCCAGTGGGCGCGGACTTTGGAGCAGAGCGGGGCGCAGGTGATCTACGGCCTGCTCGGGCTGAAGACACACGTGAAGGCGCTGCTCGTGGTGCGGCGCGAGAAGGACAAACTGCGGCGGTACGTGCACCTCTCGACGGGCAACTACAACCCGCACACGGCGCGCCTCTACACGGACGTTGGCCTCTTCACGGCGAACCGCGAGTTCGGCGAGGACGTGACCTCGCTCTTCAACCTGCTCACGGGGTACAGCGCGCCGCCGCGGTGGAACCGGCTGGTGGTGGCGCCGCTCGGCTTGCACGAGGCGATCCTCGGGCTCATCGCGCGCGAGACGGAGCACGCGCGCGCGGGGCGGAAGGCGGAGATCGTGGCGCAGATGAACGCGCTCGTGGACGTGGACGTGATCGACGCGCTCTACGCGGCGAGCCAGCACGGCGTCGACATCCGGCTCTTCGTGCGCGGCATCTGCTGCCTGCGGCCGGGGATCCCGGGGCTCTCGGAGCGGATCCAGGTGCGCGCGCTCATCGACCGGTTCCTCGAGCACAAGCGGATCTTCCGGTTCGCGAACGGCGGGAGCGAGGAGTTTTACTTCTCCAGCGCGGACTGGATGCCGCGGAACTTCCACCGCCGCGTCGAGCTGCTCGTGCCGCTGCTCGACCCGGCCGCGCGTTCACGCGCCGAGGACATGCTCGCGACGCTCGCGGCCGACACGGCGAAGACGTGGGCGCTCAACGCGGACGGCGGCTACACGCGGGTCGCGACGCCCGCGGGCGCGACGCCGGTGCGCTCGCAGCAGCGGTTCATGGACCTCGCGCGCGAGCGGCCGAAGCCCGCCGACGTGCTCGCGCGGGGCGGGCGGTTCCACATCTTCCAGGTGGGCCACGGCGATAGCGGCGACGAGATGCGCCGCAAGAACGGCAAGAAGAAGAAACACGGGCAGCAAGGCTGAGCCTCGCGGGCTCAGGGCTTGACGGAGACCTTGTGCACGAGGTCTCCGTCGACGAACGAGCTCCACGGCCCCGTCGCGCGGCCGATCCACGCGTACTGACCGTCGAGGTGCGGGTGGCGCGCGTGCATCACGAAGATCTGGCTCGAGCCGGTGTCGCGGCCCGCGAGCGCCACGCCCACGGTGAGCGGCTCGAACGGGATCGGCGAGGTCTCGCAGCGCAGCGGCGCCTTGCCCGACGGGCCGCCGTAGCCGTCGCCGAAGGGCGCGCCGAGCTGCGTCACGAAGCCCGGCACCACGCGGTGCACGACCATCCCGTCGTAGTATCCGGCCTTCGCCAGATCGACGATCCGCGTGACGGCCACCGGCGCGACGTCCGCGTCGAGCACGAGCGTTGCCTCGCCGACGTCCGTCTCCAGGCTGAGCGTCACCTGGCCCGCCGCGCGCGCGTCGAGCTCGGTTGGCTTCGGCCCGCCGCCCGCCGGCGCCTTGCACGCCGGCGTCTTGCCCGCGACGAGCCCGATGGCCTTCGCCGCGCGCTTGCGTAGCTCCGGCCACGACGAGCGGCAGAGCTCCTCGAGCCGGGGGAGCGTCTCCTTCAGGCCGAGCGCGCCTGCCGCGTCGATCATCGAGCTCACGTGTTCGGGATCGTTCTCCACGTCGGCGCGGCCGAGCGCCGCGACGATCGCCTTCACGATCGCGGGCGACGGCGGCCGCGTGACGGCCTCCTCCGCGGCGGCCTCGTCCTCCGCGCCCTTCTTCTTCTTGCCGCGTTTCTTGCGCTTCTCCGGCTCGGACGCGAGGTTCGGCTTCTGCGCGATCACCCCCGCCGCCGTCGAGACGAGGCCCGGCGCCTCGGCCGTGAGCGCCGCTTCGAGGATCGGAGCCGCCTCCTCGGAGAGCTCTTCGTGCTTGGGCAGGAGCTCGATCGCGGCCTCGCGCGCCCGCAGATCACCACCCTTCGCGTGCGCGAGGAACACCACGCGCCGCGCCCCCTCGATCGGCGCTCGATCGAGCACCTTCACCATCACGCGCGCGCCGATCGAGCCGGGCTGCCCCGGCGCCTTCGCGCCCGCGTCCGCGCCGTCCCCCGCCGCGAGCGCCGCCGTGACGTCGCAGCGCGTGAGCCGGGGATCCCGCACGTCGGCGCCCGCGAGCGCCGCCGCCGCGCTGCACCGGATCCAGGACAGACGCCGGAGCACCGTCACCGGCGCGGAGGGCGGCGGCTCCATCGAGGCCAGATCCGTGAGCCACTTCTTCGCCTTGTTTTTGGGCTCGAGCGCGTCGAGCGTGGCCAGGAGGACGCCGATCTCCTCGCCGAGCGCCGTGAGCGCGACGGCCCCGCCCGGCGGGACGAGCGCGGGCAGCGTGGCCGCGAGCTGGGTTTGTCCCGCGCCGCCGAGCCGCGCGAGCGCGCGCGCCGCCTCCGCGCGTTCGGCCGCGCTGAAGAGCGTCGCCCCGGCGAGCACACGCCCGAGATCCGCCGCGGCCTCCGGCCCGGCGCGCCCGAGCGCGCGGACGGCGAAGATCCGGTACGGACCGGGCTCGGCGAGGCGCGCGCCGGCGACATCACGCAGGCGCGTCGTCACCGTGTTCGGCACGTTCTCGAGCCTCCCGATGGCGAAGAGCCCCTCGGGCGCGGGCGGCGCCGACGCGCTGCCGGCCGCGAGGTTCAGGAGCGCCGCCAGCGTCTCCTCGCGGAGCCGCTCCTTCACCGCGGCGAGATCCCCCAGCGCGAACGCCGCGGCCGAGGCCTGCGCCTCCGTGCCCGAGAGCCACGCGACGAGCGTCGGCTCGCTCTGCTCCGCGCCGCAACGGCCGATGGCCCGCGCGATCGCCACGCGGGGATCGAGCTTCACGCCTCCGGGTTCGTCCGCGGCGCCCTTCGCGCTCGTCTCGGCGAGCGAAAGCGACCGGGCCACGAGCGCCGCGACGACGGCCTTGTCGCCCGTCGCGCACGAAAAACCGAGCCCGTAGGCCGCCCACGTGACGACCTCCGGATCCTCGTCGGCGAGCGCGCGCAGGAGCCCCGGTCGCGCCTCCGGGCCGCCGATCCTCGCGAGCGCGCGGGCCGCGGCGCGCCGCACGCCCACGTCGCGGCTCTGCTGATCCGTGCTCGTGATCTCGGCGGCCGCGCGGCGATGCTCCGCGGCGAGCAGCGCTTCTTGCCGCTGCCGCGCCTCGTCCGCGACCACGATCGCCGCGTCGGATCCCGCGTCGACTCCTGCGTCCGTCGCGCTCGTGGACGGTCGGTCACACGCGGCGAGTGAGGCGGCGAGGCCGATCACGAGGCCTGCGCGCCGAACAACCTGGCACTTCATCGCGCGTTCTCCTCGGCGCCTCGCGCGCCGGACACACGGGGGACGGGCGCGGGCACGGCGCGGACGAGCACGTGCGCGCGGCGCAGGGCGCGCCTGTCGAGCCACGTGCACACGACCTCGTGGCCACGTCGATACACGCGTCGAAGAAGACCGGCGCGCACGCCCTCGGACGGCAGCGGCCACGCGTCGACGCCGACGGCGCGGAAGTCCTGGATCGCGCGCTCGACGTGCCACGCGCACGTCACCACGCAAGCCCGCCGCGCCCCTCGCCTGCGCAGGATCTCCGCCGAGAACGCCGCGTTTTCGTGTGTCGTCAGCGACCAGAGCTCGCTCGTGACGGCGTCCTCGGGCACCCCTGCACGGACGAGCTCGCGGCGCAAGGCTTCCGCTTCGATCTGCGCCCCCCAGCGCCGCCCGCCGCTGGTCACGATGTGGGGCGCGACACCCGCGTGATAGGCCTCGGCGGCCTTGGCGGCGCGGCGCGCCGCGGCGGTCGTGAGCCGACCCGAAAAAAGCACGCGGCAACCGAGGACCACGATGGCATCTGCGCGCTCCGGCATCGGGGCGACGATAGCCGAACCAAGGCAGGCCGCCAGAAAGTCACGTAAGGGCCACCTCTCGCTTGACGTTGCGCCCGGAAGGCATTTATCACGGGGAATCGGACCAAGGGCGGGGGCCGGAAGGGCGATCAGGATGCGACTCAAGATGTGGGGTGTCCGCGGAAGCATCCCCACGCCCGGACCCGACACGGTCGAGTTCGGCGGCAACACGAGCTGCTACGAAGTGCGGGCCGGCGAGACGTTGATCATCCTGGACGGGGGCACGGGTCTGCGCCTCCTCGGGCAGAGCCTCCTCCGGGAGATGCCGATCGAGGCGTGGATGTTCTTCAGCCACGTCCACTGGGATCACATCCAGGGCTTCCCGTTTTTCACGCCGGCCTTCGTCCGCAAGAACACGATCCACCTCTTCGGCGGCCTCAACGTCTCGCGCACGCTCGAGGAGACGCTCGCGGGCCAGATGGATTATCCGAGCTTCCCCGTCCACCTCTCGGAGATGGGCGCGAACATGACCTTCCGCGACCTCTACGAGGGCGAGGTCGTGACGATCGGGAAGAAACAAGACGTGCGCGTCTCGAACGCGCGCGGCAACCACCCGAACGGCGTCTACGCGTACCGCGTCGATCACGAGGGCAAGTCGCTCGTGTACGTGACGGACTCCGAGCACTACGCGATCGTGGACCCGAAGCTGCGCAAGCTCGCCCAGGGCGCGGACGTCCTGATCTTCGACGCGATGTACACGCCCGAGGAGTACGCGGGCGAGGTCGGCGGCGGCCCGAAGACGGGCTGGGGTCACGCCACGTTCGCCGCAGGCTGCGAGCTCGCGAATGCCGCGGGCGTCAAGCAGCTCATCCTGCACCACCACGATCCAAGCCAGACCGACGCGATGGTCCGCGAGAAGGAGCGCCGCGCGCGGGAGCTCTTCCCGAACACGATCGCGGCGAAGGAAGGGTTGGTCCTGGAGATCTGAGCCCTCACCCCCGTCCCGCCCCTCACCCCCAGCCCCTCTCCCGGCGGGAGAGGGGAGGGGAGGGGCGGGCGAGCGGCTAGTGGAGGAGCTCGGTGAGGCGCGCGCGGACGCGCTTCTTCGCGCGCTCCTCGATCTGCCGCACGCGCTCCTTGCTGACGCCGAAGTCGGCGCCGAGCTGCTCGAGCGTCGCGGGATCCTCGCTCAGCCAGCGGGCGTTCGCGATCTTCTGCTCGCGCGGCGACAGCTCGGTCACGATCTGCCGCAGCGCCGTGGCGACCTGCCGCTGCGCCTCGTCCTCGCAGGCCTGATCCTCCGGCGAGGGCAGCGGCGAGGCCAGGCGGTCGAGCGGGGCGTCGCCCTCGGGGTTCTTCTTGTCGAGGCTCACGTCGCGCGCCATGAGCAGCGGCAGGAGCGCCACCACGCGCTCCCGAGGCAGGCCGCTCTGCGCGGCGAGCACGTCCGGATCCCGCTCGTGCGTGCGCCGGTAGATGCGCAGCACGCGCCGCTCGCTCTTCGACGAGCCGAGGCGCACGATCCGGTAGCCCCGCGCCACGTGCTCGCGGATCTCGGCGCGGATCCAGTACGCGGCATACGTCACGAGCCGGCAGCCGCGCGACGGATCGAAGCGCTCGGCCGCCTTCAGCAGCCCGATGTTGCCCTCCTGGACGAGGTCCTCGATCGGGATGCCCCAGCGCCGGTACTCGAGGGCGATGGTCATCACGAAGGGCAGGCACGCCTCCACGATGCGGCGGCCGGCGTCGCGATCACCACATCGGAAGCGGTCGGCGAGGTCGCGCTCGAGCTCGGGCGTCAACGGCTCGCGCTTGTCCTGCTCGCGGTGGCGCGGAGCGTGGGCGAAGACGGTGGGACTTCGGCTCTCGGCCATGGGGACTCCTCGCGCCCCGGGGCGTTCACGCCGCCGAAGAGGCGGCGGGAGGGGAAAGGCGCGCGGGTCGCCAATGCAGGGCCGATGCCGAGCGCAAATCAGGCGCTTTCTCGAGAAGAGCCGATCTCGTTTCGCGCAAACGTCACGGCCCGCCCCGGGGGCGCGAAACGGTTGCGTGAATCGGTCAACGTGGGGGGCTCCGGTCGGCCCTGAGCCGACTCTCCGCTGCGCGGAGAATCGTCGGGCCTTCCTCTGCCCCCACACCCCCGCGCGCTCGGTTCAGCTTCGCGGAGCTCCGCTGCCCCGAGCGCCTCGAACCGGAAGGTGGTTCATGCCCCCCGAGTTGCACTCCCGGGCCCCGGCCGTGGTACACCCTCTTTCAGGCACACGTGGGCAGGCGTCTCGCAACAAGAGGCTCGTACGTCGCAGCGGCCGCCGCCATCTTCGCGCTCGCCGCGCAGCGGCCGGCCGAGGCCCCGAAGCCCGCCCTCCGCGGCGTCGCGCTCTGGTCGCTCCACACGCTCGACGTCGCGGACGAAGAGGCCCTCGGCGCCGAGTGCGGCGCGCCCTCGGGCGGCGGAATCGTCCTGCCCACGGGCGCGCCCGCGGCCCTCTCCTGCGAGGCCGCGCGCACCATCGTCACGCAGGTCCGAACGAACCTCGCCGCCCCCGTGAGCGACATCGAGGCCGCAAGTTTTGCCGACGGGGTCGTCGACTGGCTCGACCCCCACGGCCTCTGGTCCATCGCGCCCGACACGCCCGTCGCGCCCGCCCTGCGTCGCGAGGGCGAGCGGCTCCTGCGCGAGCTCGAAGCCGCGCCAAACGCAGGCCCCTGCGCCGCGGCGGACGTCGTGGGAGCCTCACTCGCCGCGTGGATGACGACGCTCCGCGCCGCCTTCGACGAGGGCCTCCGCGAGGGCCGCCCCGAAGGTCGCGCCCCGACGCGCTCGCCGGCCGAGGTCTGGCGTACGGTGAGCGTGTCGCCCTTCGAGGAGGGGCCGGTCACGCGGAGCGGCCGTGACCTCGCGCGAGAGCTCGGGCGCGAGATCGGCGCTGCGCGGGTTGCCTACGGCCCGGCGCTCGACCCGTACGTCGAAGCGGCGAGCGAGCGGCTCTTCCCCGACCTCACGGCCGAGGCCTGGGGCCGGGTCGTCATCGCGGCCGCGGTGCGCGCGTACGTGCCGCAGCTCGACGCGCACGGCGCCTGGGCCCCGCTCGAGGAGGAGATCTCGATCTACGACCTCGACCTCGAGACGGCGCCTCCTCTGCGCCTCTGGTCGGAGATGACGCGGACGGCGCTCGGCGTCCGGATCGACCGGGGCGCGCTCGCGCCGCTCGTCGACGGCGACGTCGTGCTCGCGGTGCGCGGCGTGCCGCTCGCGGGCATGAGCGTCGAGCAGGCCGAGCAGAGCGCCCTCGTCGTTGATGCGCCACACGGGCCGCCGGCGCCCGTGACGATCCTGAGGCCCCACGCCGCGCGGCCGGTGGAGTTCGCGATCCTGCCCGGCCCCGCGAAAGAGGGCCCCGCGCCGCCGGCCGAGCCTCCGGCGTTGCCCTTCGACGTGGTCCGGTATGCGGACGGGCGCGTCGCGATCGTCACCATCCCCGACGTCCCCGACGATCTCGGCGATCGGATCGGGGCGGCGCTCGCGCGGGTCCGCGAGGCGCGCGACATCCGCGGCGTGGTGCTCGACCTGCGGGCGAACGGCGGGGGCTCGACGGACGGCGCCATCGCGGCGCTTGGCCATTTCCTCCCCGGCGCGGCGCTGTTCCCGATGCGCCGGCGTGACGGCGGCGTCGAGGTCGAGCGCGCGCCGGAGGTGCCTGCCGAGGAGTCGTATTCGGGGCCGCTCGCGGCGCTCGTGGACGGCGACTCGGCGAGCGCCGCGGAGATGATCGCGGGGGCGATCGCCAGTTATCGTCGCGGCGTGGTGATTGGAGACCGGACGTATGGCAAAGGGTGCGCGCAGGAGTACCTCGATGACGAGGCGCACGCGGGCGTCCTTCGGTTGACGACGTTGCTCTATTCTTTGCCGGACGGGGCGCCGGTGCAGAAGGTCGGCATATCGCCGCAGATCACGCTCTCGCTCCCGGCGGCGACGGAGCGTGAGGCGCGGCTCGCGCGGGCGCTCGAGCCCTGGCGTGGCCCCGACGTGCGGGATCCTGCGCTCGTGCGTGAGGCGCCGTGGGCCTTGCACGGCGGCCGCGTCGGGCCTTGCCGGGACGAGACCGTCTGCCGCGCGCTCCGGGCGCTCGGCGCCTCCGTCGCCGCGGCGCGCTGATCGTTCTGGCGCAGGCTGGGCCAGGGCAGCGACACCGCGGCCGGCCGTCGGGCGTCACGGTGGGCGCGAAGAGAACGTGATACGCTGTGGCATTACGCTTGCTGAAGGCGTGTCTGGAGGCCGTGATGCGATTGGCTTTGCATGGTTGGTTGTGTGCTTCTTCTCTCGCTGTTTTGCTGCTCGCCGGGTGCAACGTGACGTTCGTCGATACGAACAATGGCTCGGGGGGCTCGGGCGCGGCCGGCGGGGGCGCGGGTGGTGAGGGCGGCCTCGGCGGCGCTTCCGGCTCGGGTGGTCTCGGCGGAATGGGCGGCGGCGGCCAGGCGGGCGGCGCCGGTGGAATGGGCGGCGGCAGCGGCGGCGCGGCTTGTGGTGGATTCGCCGGGCTCGTGTGTCCCGCCGACGAATATTGTGATTTCCCGAATGATCGGTGCGGCGACACCGACCACACGGGCATTTGCAAGCCCCGGCCGGAGGCGTGCCCGGACGCTTATTTGCCGACGTGCGCGTGCGACGGCACCGTGTATGGCAATCCCTGCGACGCGGCCGCGGCGGGCCAGGACGTCTCGGACCTCGGCAATTGCAAGCCGCCGGCCGACGACATGTTCCCCTGCGGCCACGGCTTCTGCGACGAGGCCACGGAGTATTGCCAGAAGACCACGTCGGACGTCGTCGGCTTCCCGGATTCGTTCCAGTGCGCGCCGATCCCCGCCGCGTGCGGCGATACGCCGAGCTGCGCGTGCATGGACGACCCTTGCGCGCAGATCTATTGCGACAAACTGCCCGACGGCGGCATCCTCGTCACCTGCCCAGGCGGCTGAGGGCCGAGGGCCCGGGGGAGGCGCTCAGCGCTTCTTGTTGAAGAGATTGCCGAAGAGGCCGCGGCCTCCCCCGGCTCCGCCGCCCGGCCCGTCGTCCTCGGGCGGGTGTCTCATTTCATAAAGACGAACCTCGCGCGCCGCCTCGATGTTCTTCGGGTTGATCTGGGCGCTTCGCTTGTAGTCCCGGTAGGACGCCTGGAGGCGCCCGGCGAGCTTGAGCAGCCTGGCGCGGTAGACGAGCGCCTTCTCGTAATCGGGCTCCGCCTTGAGCACGCCGTCGAGCT
The DNA here is from genome assembly GCF_009649845.1 of Polyangium spumosum. Classification (NCBI taxonomy): domain Bacteria; kingdom Pseudomonadati; phylum Myxococcota; order Polyangiales; family Polyangiaceae; genus Polyangium; species Polyangium spumosum. The sequence continues at coordinate 170,193 of NZ_WJIE01000007.1, read as the reverse complement.
GCGTGATGCAGTCGTCGTAATACGGGATGGTCTTGCCCTCCTCGGGCGGCGTCGGCAGCGGCCGCCGGCTCGCCACGACCCAGGCGAAGAGCGCCGTGTACGAGGGCTGCTCGGGATCGGCGCCGAGGGCGCGCCGCACGCACGCCTCGGCCGCGGCGAGGTCCTTCTTGTTCAGGAAGACCTCGGCCTTCTCGAACTCGAGCGCCGCGTTCACCACGCGCTCGACCTTCGCCTGCTCGTCGACCGGCCGGCCGCTCCCGCTGAGCGACGCGAGGTACTGGGCGCGCCCGGCGTCGTCCTTCAGCGCCTCGTAGGCCGCGTTGACCGAGGCGAAGAGCCGCGCCACCCGCGGCTTGAGATCGTGCAGGTCCTTCGGGAGTTTGTCCGGGTGGAGCACCAGCGCCAGCTTGAAATAGGCGCTCCGGACGTCGCTCGACGTCGCGTCGCGCGAGACGCCGAGCATCTGGAAATGGTCCTCGTTCGGCGCGGACGCGAGCTTGGCCTCGATCTCGGCGCGGCGCTTCTCGTTCCCCGACGGCGCTCCTTGCACCACGGCCGGCGGGGGCGAGCCGGTCGCGTCGCGCGGGCGCATCCCGGTCTGGTCCACGTACTGCAGCCCCGTCGTCCCCGTCGTGGGCATCCACCCGGCGTGCACCTCGGAGCCCATCGCAGGGCGCGCGCCGGCGCGCTCGAGCCCCACGGGCGGGCGCGTGGAGCCGCCGAAATCGACGTGCCGCGTGATCGTCATCCCGTAGACCACGCCGCGCACGATACGCGGGGGCACGCCGCTCGATTTCACGAGGTCGGAGAGCTTCGTCCGCGTCTTGCGGAGCCTCTCGAGGAGCGCGCGCTCCTCGGGCGTGAGCCGGAACCGCTCCGGCGTCGCGCCGGGCGCGAGCCCCATCGGTACCTCCTCGATCCGCTTCAGCGTCGCCTCGGCCTGCGGCGCCCCGACGAACGCGCGCGCGCCGGCCATGATCACCGCGAGTGGCTCGACGCGTGGCACCTCGGCGCCGCGCTCGGCGAGCAGATCGGTCCCTGCATAAAACGCGTACCGTGTCTCGGCCTCGAGCGCGCAGAGCTTGATCATGGCCGCTTCGAGCGGCGTCCGTTCGGCGTACCGGGTGCCCGCGACGTCCATCACGCGGCTCGGCGTCCCCTCGTCGAACGCCACCACCGCGCGCGCGCCCGCCTTCGTGGTGAGCACGAGCGTGCCCGAGAGGCCCTTGTCGAGCAGGTACACGTAGAGGTGCAGCAGCGGCGTCTGCACCAGGTTGGCTTCTGCCGTCGGTGCGAGCCCCGGAGGGAGGACGAAGGGCATTCCGGTCGTGGGGGCAGGAGGCGGCGCGGCCATGTGCGGCGACTCGGCCACGAAGCGTGCCAGCGTGCGCGCGGCGGCGCAACCGGGCACTCCGCTGACCATGTGGATTTCCGGGGGATGTGGAAGCGGCTTCGCGTCGTCAGGGCGCGCGCGTGGCGAGCGAGCGGCAACGCGCGTCGTCGGCGTAGACACGTACGCCGCGGTTCGAGGGCACGAGCGCGTTCAGGCGGATCGTCGCGGCGGGATCACCCGTGAAGACGTCGATTTGACGTCCAACGACCTTCATGCCGCGGTCCTCGGCGACGAAGCAGCCGTCGTGGCGCCCGCCCTCGGGCAGGCTGACGCCCTTGAACTCGGGGATATAGAGAACGGTCCCGAGCGGGATCACCGACGAGTCCACGGCCACCGAGCGCAGCGGCGTGATCGGCTTGCCGAGGGCGCCGCGCCCCGCGGGGAAGCGGGCGGGGTCGAGCCGTTCGAAGCAGATCTTCTGGCTCGTGCGCGGGCAGAGCGCGGCGCACGCGCAGTCGCGCTTGGCGAAGCTCACGGTCTCGCCGGTCGAGAGGCGGCCGCTGCCTTGCACGCAGACGCGATCGTGGAAGTCCTGCGTGACGTTCGTGATCGGCTTGCAGCTCGCGTCGTAGATCGTCGCGTCTTTCGGGCCCGACGCGTCTTCCTTCGGGAAGTCGTAGTAGGTGTTGCGGAAGCGCTCGCCGTTGCGGAAGGCCGCCGCGGGCGTCGCGCCCGAGCCTCGCGCCGTGATGGTCACGACCTCCTCCGCGCCCTTGGGCGGGGCGGCCGCGGGCTCGTGTCTCCGCGTCGCGGAGGCCACTCGGTCGGGCGCGCTCTCCTGGGTGAGGAACCCGGCGCGCGCGCCTCGGGCGTCGGACCAGCCGCGATGCTCCGGGCTCCGCGCGGGCTCACCTTCGTCCTGCACCCAGGCTTGCCCCGCGGCGGTCGCGCACGCGGCGCCCGAGAGGCAGGCGACGAGCGCCAAGGTCAAAGGTCGCATGCGACGAGGATACCCTCGCTCGCCTGATCTTGGCCAAGAGCCTGCTCGTCAGGCGTCGCGCTGCGGCTGCTTCGGGTGCTTCAGCGCGTAGACGCCGCGGGCCGTGGCGACGAGCTCGGAGGTGGCGCTCGGGTGGTAGAGCCGGATGTCGGCCCAGCCGAGCTTGGCGCCGACGCGCACCGTGGTGGCGTCGCCGACGAGCGCCTCGCGGCGACCGGGCCGGAGGTAATCCACGCGCAAATCCACGGTGGAGACGCGGCCCATCGTGGGGTTCTCGATCGCGCTCCACACGCAGAGCCCGCCCGCCGTGTCGGCGAGCGTGCTGATCACGCCACCGTGGATCGCCTGGCGGATGGGGTCACCGATGAGCTCGTCGCGCCAGGGGATCGACAGCGTGATGTGGCCCTTCGCGAGGTGCTCGACCTTGAGGCCGAGCCACTTGTTGAAAGGGATGAGCTCCTCGGCGAGCTTCCGAAAGAGGTCCAGATCCAACATTTTTTTCGGCGCGCACCATGCCGGAAAAGCCCGTGTTCTGCCAGGCCGTCGCGGCTCTGGGGTCGGATGGGCTCGCTCGCATCGTCTCGTAGCGCGTGCTAGGAGCCGGCCCCTCAAAAATGGCTCGCAAGGATCTCCGTAACATCGCCATCGTGGCCCACGTCGACCACGGTAAGACCACGCTCGTCGATCACATGCTCCGCCAGGCGGGCGCTTTCCGCGACAACGAGGTGGTTGCCGAGCGCGTGATGGACTCGAACGACCTCGAGCGCGAGCGAGGAATCACCATCCTTGCGAAGAACACGAGCGTCCGCTGGAAGGGCACCAAGATCAACATCGTCGACACGCCGGGACACTCGGACTTCGGCGGCGAGGTCGAGCGCACCCTCATGATGGCCGACGGCGCCATCCTGCTCGTCGACGCGGCCGAGGGGCCGCTGCCGCAGACGCGCTTCGTGCTCTCCAAGTGCCTCGAGCGAGGCTTCCCGCTCATCGTCGTCATCAACAAGATCGACCGCCAGGACGCGCGGCCGCACGAGGTCCTCTCCGAGGTCTTCGACCTCTTCTGCGACCTCGGCGCGAGCGACGCGCAGACCGATTTCCCCACGGTCTACGCGATCGGCAAGCTCGGCCAGTGCAAGCGCGAGCTCGAGCACGAGCTCACGAACCTCGTGCCGCTCTTCGAGACGGTCCTCTCGCGTGTCCCCGCGCCCGAGGGCGACCCCGAGGAGCCGCTCCAGATCATCGTCTGCAACACGACGCACGACGACTACGTCGGCCGGCTCGCGGTCGGGCGCATCATGCGCGGCACCGTCAAGCAGACGGGTGAGGTCGTGGTCCTCGGCGAGAACGGCAAGGTCACGAAGGGCGCGGTGAAGGCGCTCTTCACCTTCGAGGGCCTCAAGCGCGTGAACGCGGACGTCGCGCAGGCGGGCGAGGTCGTGGCCATCGCGGGCCTCGACGTGAACATCGGCGACACGATCGCCGACCCGGCGCGCCCCGACGCCCTGCCGCGGATCGTCGTCGAGGAGCCGACGATCAAGATGAAGATCGGCGTCAACACCTCGCCGTTCGCGGGCAAGAGCAAGCAGTCGAAGTTCCTGACGAGCCGCCAGCTCAAGGATCGGCTGGAGCGCGAGGCCCGCAAGAACCTGGCGATCCGCGTCGAGCCCACCGACTCGCCCGACACGTTCATGGTGCTCGGCCGCGGCGAGCTGCAGCTCGCGATCCTCGTCGAGACGATGCGGCGCGAGGGCTACGAGATGCAGCTCTCGAACCCCGAGGTCGTGACGCGCGAGATCGACGGACAGGTCATGGAGCCTGTCGAGCTCGTGGTGATCGACGTCCCGGAGACGTACGTCGGCATCGTGACCGAGCGGCTCTCGTCGCGGCGCGGGCGCATGGTGAAGATGACGAACCCCGGGTTTGGCCGGGCGCGCCTCGAGTTCCAGGTCCCCTCGCGCGGGCTCATCGGCTTCCGCGGCGAGTTCCTCACCTCGACGCGCGGCACGGGCCTGCTCAACACCATGTTCGACGGCTGGACGCCGTGGGGCGGGCCCATGATGCGCAGGCCCACGGGCGCCATCGTGGCCGATCGCGCGGGGGTCGCGACGCCCTACGCGCTCCACCACCTGCAGCCGCGCGGCACGTTCTTCATCGTGCCGGGCGTCGAGGTGTACGAGGGCATGATCTGCGGCGAGCACAACCGGCCGAACGACACGGACTGCAACGTGATCAAGGAGAAGAAGCTCTCCAACATCCGCAACCACGGCAAGGACGAGAACGTCCTGCTCGCGAGCCCGAGGCTGCTCACCATCGAGACCGCGATGGAGTGGATCGACGCCGACGAACTCGTCGAGGTCACGCCGGAGTTCGTGCGGGTGCGCAAGAAGGTGCTCGCGGTGAACCTGCGCGATCGGCGCGAGGACGCGATCGAACAGGCGCAGGCGGTCGAGTAAATCGATCGACCGAGCGGGGGGCCGCGGGTAGTATCCGCGGCCGTCCATGAAGTTCTTCCACGCGGCGGACATCCACCTCGACAGTCCCCTGCGCGGGCTCGATCGTTACGAGGGGGCGCCCGCGGACAAACTCCGCGGCGCGACGCGCAGGGCCCTCGAGGCCCTCGTCGAGTCGTGCATCGCCGAGTCGGTCGATTTCCTCCTCATCGCCGGCGACCTCTACGACGGCGACTGGACCGACTACAACACCGGCCTCTTCTTCGTCCGGCAGATGGCGCGCCTGCGCGAGGCCGGCATCCGCGTCTTCATCGTCCGCGGCAACCACGACGCGAAGAGCAAGATCCTCCGCTTGCCCGAGGGCGTGCGTGAGCTCTCGACCTCCCGCGCCGAGACCGTCGTCCTCGACGACCTCGGCGTCGCCGTGCACGGCCGCGGCTACGCCCGCGCCGAGACGACCGAGGACCTCGCCCAGACCTACCCCGCGCCGCGCTCGGATTGCTTCAACATCGGCCTCTTGCACACGGCCGCCGAGGGGCGCGAAGGGCACGCGCCTTATGCCCCTTGCCGCGTCGAGTCCCTCGTCCAGAAGGGATACGACTACTGGGCCCTCGGCCACGTCCACGCCCGCGAGGTCCTGCACGAGAGACCGTGGGTCGTTTTCCCAGGCAATCTGCAGGGCCGCCACGCCCGCGAGACCGGGCCCAAGGGCGCGAGCCTCGTCACGGTCGAGGAGGGCCGCGTGAAATCGGTCGAGCATCGTGTCCTCGACGTCGCGCGCTGGGCCGCCTGTCAGGTCGACGCCTCGCCCGCGCGTTCGCCCGACGACGTCCTCGAGCTCTGCCGCGCCGCCCTCTCGAACGAGGTCGAGGCCGCTGACGGCCGCGTCGTCTGCGCCCGCATCGTCCTCACCGGCGCGAGCCGCGCCCACGCCGCCCTCGTGCGCGACGTCGGCCACTGGCGCGGCGAGATTCGCGGCCTCGCGAACGACCTCGGCGAGGCGTGGATCGAGAAGGTCGAGCTCCGCACCCGCACGCCGGCCGACATCGACGCGCTCGCCGCGAACGACAACCCCATCGGCGGCCTCTTGAAGACGCTGCGCTTCCTCCGCGACGACGACGAGGCGCTCGACAAGCTCGGCAAGGAGCTCTCCGACATCGTCGGCAAGCTCCCCCAGGAGTTCTTCCAGACCGACGCGGCCGCAAAGATCACCGACCTCTCGGTCCTGCGCCGCATCGTCGACGAGCTGCCGGATTACCTCCTGCCGCAGCTCTCCGGAGAGGGAGACGACGCTTGAAGATCCTCTCGCTCGAGCTCTTGCGCTGGGGACCCTTCTCGGATCTCGCGCTCGATTTCTCGTCGCCGGCCCGCGCCTTCCACCTCGTCGTCGGTTCGAACGAGGCCGGCAAGAGCACCACGCTGCGCGCCGTGGGTGGCCTGCTCTTCGGCATCCCCGAGCGCACGAACGACGACCACCGGCACAAGATGTCGGACCTCCGCATCAGCGGCCGCATCGGCGCCGAGGACGGCTCCGAGCTCGCGATCGTCCGGCGCAAGGGCCGCAAGGAGACGCTGCTCGATCCCGCGGGGCAGCCGCTCGACGAGGCGATCTTGCGCAAGCTGCTCGGCAACATCGAGCGCGCGCAGTTCGAGACCATGTTCGGCCTCTCGCACGACGGCCTCGTGAAGGGCGGGCGCGAGCTCGCCGAAGGGCAGGGCGATCTCGGCGAGAGCCTCTTCGGCGCGGGCCTCGGCCAGACCGTGGCCTCGCTCCTGCGCAAGCTCGAGGGCCGCGCGGCGGAGATCTACCTGCCGCGCGGCAAGAAGAAGAAAATCAACGAGGCGATCGACAGGTTCAAGGAGGCCAAGAGGCGCGCGCAGGAGCTCTCGCAGTCGGCGCGCGACTTCGAGGACATCAACAAACAGCTCGCCGACCGTCGCGCCGAGACGGCCCGCATCGCCGCCGAGCTCGTCGACCTCGGCCGCCGCATGCGACGCCTCCAGCGCGTGAAGCAGGCGCTCCGCCCCATCGCCGAGCGAGCCGAGATCCTCGCGGCGCTCGACGCGCGGCGCGACGTCGTGGTCCTGCCCGAGACCGCGGCCGAAGATCGCCGCCGCGCGCAGGCCGTCATCCACGAGGCCGGCCCCCGCGAGGAAAAACTGCGCGAGGACGTGAGCGAGATCGAAGGCAAGCTCGCCGTGCTCGTGGTCCCCACGGCCCTCCTGCAGAAGGGCGCGCTCGTGCGGCAGGTGCAGGGGGAGCTCGGCAGCCACAAGAAGGCGAGCCTCGACGCGAACCGGCTGCGCGGGGAGCTCCGGCAGGTCGAGGACGAAGCGCGGGCGCTCTGCGCGCGCCTCGGTCGGGCCATCTCCGTCGAGGAGGCCGAGGCGTGGCGGCTCTCGTCGGTCGTGAGCACGCGCGTGCGCTCGCTCGTCAAGCAGAAGGTCGAGCTCGACGCCGCCGCGAAGAGCGCGGAGAGCGCGCTCGCCGCGGCCGAGGAGCGCCTCGACGACGAGAAGCGGCGCGGCGCGGCCTTGCCTCCGCCCGCGGACGTGGAGGCGCTCGCGCACGCGCTCGAGGTCGCCCGGCGCGAGGGCGACCTCGACAAACGCATTCAGGAGCGCGCGCGCGCCGCCGAGAGCCTCGGGCAACGCGTGCAAGCCGGCCGCGCCGCGCTCTCGCTCTTCGACGTCCCGTTCGACAGGATCGGCAACCTGCCCATGCCGACGCGCGAGACGATCGAGCGCTTCGAGCGGGCCCTCGGGGCGAAGGACGAGGAGCTCCGCTCCCTCGGACAAACCCTCGCCGATCGGAAGCGCAAGCTCTCGGCGCTCGAGCGTGAGCTCGAGCAGATCCGGCGCGGCGGCGCCGTGCCCACGGAGGCGGACGTCGCCGCGGCGCGGGGCGGGCGGGACGCGGCCTGGTTCGAGCTCCGGCGCGTGTTGCTCCCGGAGCACGCGCGCGCCTCGGACGACGTCGCGGCCTTCCGCAGCGGGCCCTCGCGCCCCGGCATCGACGCGGTGCTCGACTACGAGGCCAGCGTGCGGCGCGCGGACGATCTCGCCGATCGCCTCTTCCGCGAGGCGGACCGCGTGGCGAAGGTCTCGCAAAAATCATTGGAGCAACAAGGGATCTCGCGCGAGCTCGCCGAGCTCGACGCCGAGCGCGTCACGCTCGAAGCGGCGCGCGACGAGCTCCTCCGGCAGTGGCAGGAGCTCTGGAAGGCGAGCTCCGTCGCGCCCCTCTCGCCCGCGGAGATGAAGGGCTTCCTCGGGCAGTACGAGCGGCTCGTCGAGGACAAGCGCCGGTGGGCCGAGGCCGAGTCGCTGCTCGCCCAGGATCGCTCGCTCGCGGCCGATCACGAGGAGGCGCTCGGCGCGCTCCTCCGCCCGCTCGGGCTCGCCGCGAAGGGCTTGCCCGCGCTCATGGAGCGGGCGCGCGCCGTCTGCGAGCGGGAGGCGAAGGCGCAGAAGGATCACGAGGCGCACGAGCGTGACCTCGCGCGCGCGAAGGACCAGGTCGCGCAGTGCAAGGCCCTGCTCGAGCGGCGCCGCGCCGAGCTCGGCGCGTGGTCCGCGCAGTGGGCCGAGGCGATGGCGGGCATGGATCTGCCGCCCGCGACGGGCACGGTCGAGGCGGAGGAGGTGCTCACGCTGCGGAGCGAGCTCGAGAAGCGCTGCGCCGACGCGCGGGACCGGCGGCGTCGCATCGAGGGCATCGAGCGGGACGCGCGTCTCTTCGCGGAGCGCGTCTCCGAGATCACCCGCGCCGCGGCGCCCGACCTCGAGGGCGCGCCGATCGAGCACGCGGCGGGCCTCGTCGTCGAGCGCTTCCTCGCGGCCGAGAAGGACGAGATCGCGCGGCAGAAGGACGCGCAGAAGCTCGAGGAGAAGCGGCGCGAGCTCGAAGAGGTGATCCTGCGCCGCAAGGCCGCGGAGAACGAGCTCGGCGCGCTCCAGGCCGCCGCGCGGGCCGAGAGCCTCGCCGAGCTCGTCGACGCCGAGGATCGCTCGAAGGAGGTCCGCGCGCGCAAGGCCCGCCTCGCGCCGATCGAGGACCAGCTCCTCCACCTCGGCGAGGGGCTCGGCATCGAGGCCCTCGTCGCGGAGTGCCATGGTTTGTCCGGGGACGACGTGGCCGCGGAGCTCTCCTCGCTGGAGGAGCAGATCCAGGCGAAGAACGACGCCAAGGCCAGGGTCGAGCAGGAGATCGGCAAGCTCGAGGAGCGCCGCGGGCGCGTCGACGGCGGGGACGGGGCCGCGCAGGCCGCGGCGGAGGCGGAGGGTCACCTCGCGGCGATGGGCGTGCTCGTCGAGGAGTACGCGCGGGCGCGGCTCGCGTTCCGCCTGCTCGAAGACGAGATCAAGCATTACCGCGAGCGGCACCAGGGGCCCATCGTGCGGCGCGCCTCGGAGCTCTTCCAGCGCCTCACCCTCGGCTCTTTCCTGGAAATTCGCGGCGACGACGAGGGCGACGAGAGCCGGCCCGTCCTGAAATGCGTCCGCGCCTCGGGCGAGCGCGTCGGCGTGGAGGGGCTCAGCGACGGGACGCGTGATCAGCTCTTTTTTGCGCTCCGCATGGCGAGCCTGGAGCGCCATTTCGAGCACAACGAACCCATTCCGTTCATCCTCGACGACATCCTCGTCAATTTCGACGACGCGCGCTCCCGCGCCGCGCTCTCCATCCTCGGCGATCTCTCGCTGAAGACGCAGGTCCTCTTCTTCACGCACCACGCGCGCGTGGCCGACCTCGCGCGCGAGGCGGTGCCGTCCTCGCGGCTTTGCCTGCACGACCTCGATACCCTCGGCGGACGCGCTCGGCTCCGGCCAGCGAGCTAGAAGCTCCCCGCATTCGAATCGGGTACCATGGACCTCGTCATGGTCACCTCGTCCCCGCGGCGCCTCTGTCGGGTCTCTCCGTTCCTCGTTTTCGCGCTCTTCCTCGGCTGCGGCGACGACCCCGATCCCGCGCCCGCGCCGTCGCCGCCTGCCATTTCATGGGAGGAGTGCGGCGGAGGCTTCGAATGCGCCACGTTCTCCGTGCCCGTGAACCACGACGCGCCGGACGGAAGGACCTTTTCCATTCCGCTCGTGCGCCGCCCGGCCGCGGTTCCGTCCGCGCGTATCGGCTCCTTGCTCGTCAACCCCGGCGGGCCGGGCGGATCCGGCGTCGGCTGGGCGCGCGGCCTTCAGATTTTTTTGCCCCAACCCCTCAAGGATCGCTTCGATCTCGTGGGCTTCGACCCTCGCGGCCAGGCCGGGAGCACGCCCCGGATCGATTGCGTCGACGACCTCGGCCCCCTCATCGGCCTCGATCCGACCCCCGACGACGCCGCCGAGCAGCAGGCCCTCGTCGCCGGCGCCGACGCGTTCGCGGCCGCTTGCGAGGCGCGGAGCGGCGAGCTCTTGCCGTTCGTCGGGACCAACCACATCGTCCGCGACATGGACCTCCTCCGCGAGGCCCTCGGCGACGAGAAGCTCACCTTCCTGGGTTTTTCGTATGGAACGTTCGTCGGGGCGATGTACGCCGAGACCTACCCGGAACGTGTGCGGGCGCTCGTGCTCGACGCGGCGATCGATCCGACGGTCCCGGGCGACAGGTACATCGAGGGGCAGGCCGTCGCATTCGAGGCCGAGCTCGAGAAATTCCTCGCGGATTGCGCGGCGGACGCCAAGTGCGCGTTTCATTCGGGCGGCGACCCCCAGAGCGCGTACGACGCCGTGAAGGCCGCGATCGAGGCCTCCCCCCTGCCTGCGCCGCCGGGCGGGGAGCGCGCGCTCGGCCCCGGGGAGTTCGTGTATGGCGTGGCGCGGCCGCTCTACGACGAATCGCAGTGGAAGGGCCTCGCCGAGGCGCTCGCGCTCGCGGCCGCGGGCGACGGGTCGGGCCTGCTCGCGTATGCGGACGACTATGTCGCCCGGAGCGAGGATGGCAGCTACGACGATTCGTTCGAGGTGTATTACGGGGTCATCTCGGTCGACCTGCCGTTCCCCGCGGATCCCGCGGTCTACCAGGCCTTGACGGGCGAGCTCCAATCGAAGGCGCCGCGCTTCGGCGCGTCTTTGCCCGCCACGGCGTTGCCCTCGGCGCGCTGGCCGGTTCCACCCTGGCGATCGAATACGCCCGTCTCCGCCGCGGGCGCGCCGCCGATCCTCGTCGTGGGCGGCACCGGCGATCCGGCGACGCCGTATGCCTGGTCCGTCTCGCTCGCCGAGCAGCTCTCCTCCGGCGTCTTGCTCACGCGCGAGGGCCCGGGGCACATCTCGTTCCTCCGCGACCACACCTGCATCGACCAGGCGGTCACCGATTACCTCGTCGATCGGAAGGTCCCGGCCAAAGGGACGACGTGCAAATGAATCAGTGCGGATCGACGCAGGGCTCGTCGACGAGCTCCACGTCGTCGAACGCATATCCGCCCCAGCCCACCGCGTCGCCGCTCTCGTAGGACCAGACGAGCGACGTGCTCGGGCCCGCGAATGTATCGAGCGTCCTCTCGACCTCGCTCCACGCCGGCGCCGTTCGTGTCCCCACGGGCCCGGGGTTCACCAGCGAGAACAACGTCGTTCGCTGGGACCCTTGTTGCACCGAGAGCGTCACGGTCGGAGGGGCGCCGCTGGTCCCTTCCGGGGTGAAATCGACCCATTCGTGGAATCGGAGCTCGAGGTGGGGCGCGTCCGACGTATCCACGATCGGAGATTCGACCTCGCCCGAGGTCCCGGGCGGGACACACGCCCCGAGGCCCACGCCCACGAGGTTCCCGTCCTCCGTGGGCGTGACGTCGGCCTCCGGGCGATGGCACGCGTTTTCGCTCGGCGCCCCCTGCTCGAAGCCGCTGTTCGTCCCGCACGACCAAGCCTCGCCCGGCGCGCCCGCGTTCAGCACGATCTCCGAAAAGGTTTGTCGCAGATAGACACGCCCCAGGGTCCCGTTGCAGTTCTGATCGACCCCGTCGCAGAGCTCCTCGGCCCCCGGGTGGATCGTGGGGTCATTGTCTATGCAATCGTTGCCCTCGCGGACCCACACGCCGGGATCGTCCGGCGGCGCGCACGTCCCGGGGGTGTCGGCGAGGCGCGGGATGCTGCCGTATCCGTCGTTGTCCCCGTCGAAGTAGAAGATCGCGTAACAGAGCACCTCGGCGCCCACACATTCGCTGCGCCCCGGGCACGCCTCCGCCTCGTTTTCCTGGATCGGGCAATCGAGCTTCGTGAACTCGTCGTCGGGGTCCTCGTCGCAGTCTTGATCGACGCCGTCGCACTGATCGTCGGGCGCGCGCGTGTTCACGTCGGCCCGCTCGTCGTCGCAATCACGCGTGTTCGTCACGTACTCGGGCGGCGGATCCCCGCACCAGACGAGCGGCTCGTGCGGGTTCCCGTCGCCGTCGCCGTCCGCGTCCCGGTACACCGTCGTGAGCGCGGCGCATTCCTCGGTGTAATCGTCCCCCAGCGCGATGAACGTCTCGCAGCCGAGGAGCGCCGCGGCCCCGCCGATCGATAGCAGCGTGATCCTCCTCAAAACACGCCCCGCGCGCCGACGAACGGGCCCCCGACCAAGAGCTCCACGCTCGCGCCGCGCGCGGCAGGCTTCGAGCTCGGCACGAAAAGAAGCACGCCGGCCCCCGCCGCGGCCGCGAGCGCCGCCGCGCCGAGCCCCAGGTTCGAGACCGACGCGTACGTCTTCGTCTGCTCGTACGCATCGAAGCCCGACGGCGTGCAGCGCTGCTGCACGCATTCCCGCTCGAGCACGGCTCTCCGATCGAGCGTGAGCCCGCCCATCACCACGCCCGTCACGAGCGCGAACGCGCCGATCGAAAAGAGCCCACTCGCGGCGACGACGCTCCACACCGGCCTCGTGGGCTCCGGCGGCGTGGGCTCGATCGTCCGCTCCACGCTCTTCGCGAAGAGGCCGAGGCGCAGCACGATCGACACGCTGCGGCCCTCGGGCAGCTCCACCTCCCGGTTCGTCCGCGCGCCGCTGCGCGACAGCGCCTCGACCTCGTGTTTGCCCGGATCGAGCTCGCGTGGCTCGCCCAGCGGCCAGAGCTCGCCGTCCACGAAGATCGTCACCTCCGCGGGCGGCGGTCCGCGCACGTCGACCGCGAGCGTCGGGATGCGCAGGCGCACCGGCCCGAGCTCCGCCGTCGCCGCTTGCCGCGCCCGGAGCAGTGACTCCGACGGGTTCTCCGGCAACGTCTCGGCGAGCGTCCGCTCGTAGAGCGCGCGCGCCTCGAGCAGCTTGCCGCGTTTGTCCTGGCACCGGGCCATGTAAAGCACGAGCTGCGGCGTGTGGAATTGCTCGTTGGCGTCGCGGAACAGCGGATAGGCCTCGGCGTATTTGGCGGCGCGGAAGAGCTGCATCGCGCGGCGGCCTTTTTCGAGGGCGATCGTGCGCTTCTGCTCGCGCTCTTCCTCCTCGGAGGGGCCCGGGGGCGGCGCGCTCGTCGTCTCGTCCTTCGGCGGCTCGTCCGCCTCCGATCTCGCGGGGAGGGTCAGCGTCGCGGCCAGGGCGGCTCCGGCGAGCAAGACGCGACCGCTTCGGATCATCGGAGGGGCTGCGGCGCGGCGGGCTTCGAAAGGCCGAGCAGCTCGTCGTCGTCGTTCGGCGTCGGGGCCTGCGCGGGCTCGTCTTTCCCGTCCGCGTCCGCCTTTGCGGGCGAGGGTTTGGCAGGGACGAACGGTTTGTCGATCCGAACGTTCGCCTCGGTCGGCGCTCGCTTCTGGGATTCGGCCTCGGCGACCCCCTCCGGCGGCGGCTGCGGGGCCGCCTCGGGCGTGGGCGTGGGCGGCGTGGGCGCCTCGGGCTCGGTCACGGGCGGCGGCAGGGGCAATGTCGGGCTCCCCGGGCCGTCCACGCACGCCTCGTCCACGTGCGCCTCGTTCTCGTGCGCCGGCGCGGTCGGGCCGAGGTAGACCCACCCGACGGCGCCGAGCGCGAGCACACCGGCCGCTGCGGCGGCGAACCTCCGCGGCCGATCCTTCTGCGTCCTCGCGTCCTGCTGCGTCCGGCCCGAGGGCGAGAGCGTGAGCGTGCCCGGCCCTTCGGGCGCCTGCATCGTCTCGGCGAGGGCGACGGCGTTTTTCTCGACCGTACGGGGCGCGGGGCTCGGGGCCTCGGCGGTCGCGTCGAGCCTGGGGCTCGAGCAACATGCGGCGTCCGCGGCGCGTGTCGTCGGCGCGGCGCATTTCGTGGCGAGCGCCTCGAGGGCCTCGATGAGCTCGCGCGAGCTCTGGAAGCGCTCGGCCGGGTCGCGGGCGAGGGCACGATCGAAGAAGCGGTCCACCTCGGGGCCGAGCTCGGGCGTGAGGCTCGAGGGTCTCGGGATCGGATCGGTGCAGATCGCCACGAGCACCGCGCCGACCTCGTCCTCGACGAACGGCGTCCTGCCCGTGAGCATCTGGTAGAGGATCACGCCGAGGGACCAGAGATCACTGCGGTGGTCGACCTCCTTCGATTTCCGGATCTGCTCGGGGCTCATGTAGAGCGGCGAGCCGACGAGGTTGCCCGAGCGCGTGACGTCGCCGGATTGTGGTGTCCCGGGGGTCACGGCTTTGGCGATGCCGAAGTCGAGCAGCTTGACGATCTCCTCGTCGTCTTGCCGCGCGAGGAAGACGTTGCCGGGCTTGAGGTCGCGGTGCACGAGGCCGAGCTCGTGGGCGCGGCGGAGGGCCTTGCAGATCGGCTGGGTGACGCGGAGGGCCTCGGCGAGGTCGAGCTTGCCGCGTTTGTCGAGGCGCGCGGCGAGGTCTTCGCCGCGGAGCAGCTCCATCACGATGTAGGGTGTTTCGCCCTCGACGCCGTAGTCGTGCACCTCGACGACGTGGGCGCTCTGGATCTGCGCCGCGGCGCGCGCCTCGCGTTCGAAGCGGGCGCGCGCGACCTCGGAGGCGGCGAGGGCCGGCTCCATGAACTTCACGGCCACGGCCCGATCGAGCTTGAGGTGGTGGGCGATCCAGACGGCGCCCATGCCGCCTCGTGCGAGCGGGCGCTCGAGGCGGATCTTTCCGGCGATGAGCTGTCCCTCGGCAATGACGGTCACGATGGAACCCAGGATACCACGAGATCGGTTCCTGGATCGTATGTGTCGTGAGGGGAGGTGGTGGACGGAAGGTTTGCGCGCGGAGGCGGGAAAGACCGCTCAGTTCGTGTCGCTCGAGGGCTTCGCGGGCGGCAGCTCGCCCTCTTCGCGCAGCTTTTCGACGGTCCGGCCCTGGACCTTCTCGCCGATCCATGCGCCTGCGACGGCCATGAGGATGCCGATGGCGAACGTCGTGAGCAGGCCGAGGGGCACGCCGGCCATCGAGTAGTTGTACTCGATGTGCCAGATGATCGTGTGCATGGCGTTCGGGAGGATCGCCATGAACGTCGCGAGGGCGGGCTCCTTGACCGTCTCCCCGGGGCTGAAGATGCCGATGAGGATCCCGCCGACGAAGTACGAGACCAACGCCACGATGCCGGCGATCACGAGGCGGCCGGTGTCGGGCCCGTAGCTGCCGATGATCGAGGCCGAGACGCCGCCGGCGAGCAGGAGGCGCATCACGAAGTGGAGCGTCATGATGACGCCGCCGCCGATGATGACCCATTTGTACGAAAGCTCTTTGCGTTTGCTCATGCGGTTCCCGGAGAGTGGATGGAGGGGTGCGTCGGGGCCGCATCATGGGCCCATGGGGCGGGGAGTGTCAATGGCGGGGGCGCGGGGGGCCGAACCCCCCACGCGCGAGGAGACGAGGCGAGTTAGTTGCCGCTCGTGAGCAGGTTGTACGTGTCGAGGTCCGCCTCGTGGATGCCGTAGCGGCCCGACGCGATCAGCACCTCGTCGCCGTCGACGATCGGCACCACGCTGTAGTACCAGCTCCAACCCGGGAAGAATGCCGTGGAGGTCGGGTTCGCCGGATCGTCCAGGTTCGCCATGAGCACGCCGCCGTTCAGGCTGAAGAAGGCGCGGTGCTCGTCGACGCTCATCAGCGACGCGTATTGCGGGCGCTTCACGTTCGACGCGACCGTGAACCCATTGGCATGGCCGCCCTGGGGCACGAGGACGCTGAACCGGTCATTGTTGTTCGTGTAGTAGCTGTAGTTCTCCCACACGAGGTTGTGCGCGGCGACGGGCCGATCGCCGTCGTCGATGAGGAGCCCGCCGACCGAGCGACCCGCGAAGTGGTGCTTGTTCTCGAGCTCGGCCTTCTTGCCCTTGAGCTTCAGCTTCGCGACGGCCGTCTCGATGAACTGCTCGCCCCAGACCGCGTCTCTCGTGAAGATCGTGTTGCCCTTCTTCGCGAGGATCGTGCCCGGCACGTTGATCTCGTCCTCGAGGTCCGGCTGCGCGGGCTTCTTCAGGTCGAGCTTCTTCAGGAAGTACCGCGCGTAGGGTCGCGTGTCGCCCTGCACGGACGCCGACCTCTTGATCGTCACGTAGATGTCGTCATCCAGGCCGCTGGCCGCGACGTACTCGTCGGTTTGTCCGGGGGTCAGGTCGATCGGCGCGAGGACGGTCGGCTGCGACGGGTTCGAGAAGTTGATGAGCCGGAGCTGCGCCTTCGTGCGCTGGCGGATCGCGTCGTAGCCGTCGCCGTAGCAGTACGCGTAGAGCCCCGGCACCTGGCTCGGATCGACCTCCACGCAGGTCGTCTCCGCGTCGGCGTGGTCGGTGCATTGCGCGAAGCCACCATTGCAGTAATCGAGCGCGCCGCCGTCGAGGGTCTTGCAGTTCTGACGACCCGCGAAGAACGTGCAGCCCTCCTGACCGCGGCAGGACGAATAGCCCCAGTAGGAGCGGTTGCAGACCTCGACGTCCTCGATCCTCTCGCCCTGCACCCGGGTGGACGTGACGAACCCGAGCGTCTTCTTGCCGACGATGCCGGCGCTGCTGCCGTAGGCGTAGGAATAGGAGTAGGGCAGCTCCGTCGTGACGAGCGTCCCGGCCTCCACGGGCTCCTCGGGATCGGAGAGATCCCACACCTTGATCGTCGTCTCGTAGCTCGGATAGTTGACCCATCGGCCGCTCATCGCGACGAACAGATCACCCACCTGATAGTACTGCGCGCTCGCCGGGACCTCGAAGGTGGCGACGGGCGTGCCGGTGTCGGCGGGCTCGTCCTCGTCGATGATCTCGATCTTCGCCTTCGCGTCCGGGTCGTAATAGTACCAGTAATCGTCGAAGTCCGGGCCGCGCAGGCGCGCGCGGTGATCGTCGTAGACCCAGACGCGGCTGTAGTCCGGCGCGAGCTCGAGCTCGCCGACCTTCTCGGGCGCGTCGAGATCCGATTGATCCCAGATGCGGAGCTTCGTCTCCGAGAGGTTCGCCCCGTTCGTCGGATCGAGCTTGAACGCGCGGCGGACCTGGTCGGGGTGCGCCATGAGCCCGCGGCGCGTCACCGACGTCGGCGAGAACGTGAAGATCTGGACGGCGGACTCGTACGACCAGGATCCGTTCACGACCTTGTAGCCGGAGAACGGCAGCAGCACGAGGCCCGTCTCCGTCTCGCCCGTCGGCGCCTGCACGCTGACCGCGTTGTGCAGCACGCTGAAGGCGCGGTGGTCCCAGTTCGCCTCGGACCAGTTCCAGCCGTAGTCGTCGCCCTGCACCTCCTGGCGCGCGACGAGCGGGTTCGGGTTCTCGAGGTCCGTGATGTCGTAGAGGCTGACGGCGAGCTTGCGGCCGTTCTGATCGTCGACGCCGATGCCGACGAGGCGCGTGTTGCTGAAGGCGGGCCGGAAGAAGTCGTTCCAGCCCGAGACGATGAACTCGCTCTTCTCCACGGCCTGGCCGTCCGGAGCAATCGAGAAGGCGTGGAACGGGTCGAAGTTGCGGTACGTCACGGCGAACGCGCGATCGTCGAGGAAGACCGCGGCGAACAGGCTCATGTCCGAGCCGAAGGGCACCTTGCTGATCGGCACGAGGTCGTCGAGGTTCGTCGCGTCGAACGTCTGCAGGTAGCTCTGCTGGCCCCAGCCCCATTGCGGGCCCGAGAAGATGCGGACCTGGTTGTTCCGGTAGTCCATGTGGAACTGCGACCGGATGTAGCCGTCGACGGACACCTCGTCGCGCGGGACCATCGTGCCGAGGTTGTCGGAGATGTCGATGACCGCGACGTCGCTCTTCTGCGACGACCACCAGTCCTGCTCACGCGCCACGAGCAGCACCTCGTTCTCCGCGTGGATGGCCGAGACGTAGCCGCCGAGCGCGAGCTCGCTCTTCTCGGTCATCGCCGTCTGCCCGACGTCGAAGCTCTTCACCGTGCTGCCGAGGATCCACTCCCAGGAGCCCTGATCGTTGATGAACCAATCATAGTGGCTCGCCGCGACGAACAGCGCGTCTTGCGTGGCGCCGTTCGCGTAGCGGCTCGTCTGGATGTAGCCGGGCACGTCGTACTGCGACAAAAGCACGGGCTTCGAGGGGACCGAGATGTCGACGAGCAGCACGGTGCCGCCCGAGGTCGAGTCGATCTCGAGGCTGTTCGGCTTGCCCTTGTAGCCGTACCAGTCGTTCATCAGGAGGATCGCGCGCGTCCCGTCGACGTACATCTCGACCGGGCTGCCGCCGACCTGGAGCTGGCCGACGACCTTCGGCTCGGTCACGTCACTGACGTCGATGACCTGCAGGCCGCGGTACCAGTTGAGGTTCAGGAGGGTGCCATTGTTCATGACACGGTAGATGTCGCCCTCCTCGAGCTCCTGCTCCTCTTCTTCCTCCTCCTCTTCTTCTTCCTCCTCCTCCTCTTCTTCTTCCTCCTCCTCGCCCCAGACGATCCGATAACTCGGGTCATCGGCCGACAGGAACGAGGTCGGCCCTTTGGCCTCCAGCTCGGCCTCGCCGGTCTTCTCGCCTGCATCACCCGTATTCGTGGCGCATCCCGGCCCGGCCACGAACAAGAGCGCCGTCAAAAGACCCGCCGTCCGTGCC
The DNA here is from genome assembly GCF_009649845.1 of Polyangium spumosum. NCBI lineage: Bacteria > Pseudomonadati > Myxococcota > Polyangiales > Polyangiaceae > Polyangium > Polyangium spumosum. The sequence goes on along the minus strand of NZ_WJIE01000007.1, from coordinate 151,512 downwards.
ACGGGACCACGATTCAAGAAGCTGCGCATCGAGTCGCTCCCTTCGTCCTTCACACAAGATGAAGGAATAAAAGTCTTCCTACCTAACCGACGCGCCTCCAGGGTGTCAAGGCGCGGGCACGAGGTGTTCGAGGCGCCGATGTGCACGCGTGTCGCACCAAATGGCCCCTGCGCTGCGTCAATGGTGAAATGCCACGCGGGCTGGGTCGTGTGAGATGCTCATCGCAGCGCCGCGCGCCTCCGTCCACGGTGGCGCCGAGGGGCCCGCGACGATTTCGTGCTGCCTTGCGCGGACCCTTGATCCTTGGTAAGGGTCGGAGTTCCCTTCCCGGACCTTTCCATGCGCCAAAGATGCTCCATTTCGATAACCTGGTTTTCGGCGCTGGTCTCCGCGGCGGCGCTCTCCCTCTCGGGCGCCGCGGGTTGCCAGCGAGGCGCACAAGGTAACGAGGCGGCGCCCGCGCCGAGCGCCTCGGCGAGCGCGGCCGCGGCGCCCGACAAAAAGAAGGCGAGGCTCCCCAGGCCCACGGTTCGCGACGATCGTTTCGATCAGAAGATCCAGGAGCACCTGTCCAAGGTGCCGGATCCGACGATCACCGGGCCCGAGAGCGCGGCCGAGCCGCTCGAAAACCAGGTCTTTCGTGATCGGGTCCTCGGCTTCGTGCGAAAGGTCGCGGCGGTGGAGAAGGCCGGCGAGAGCGTGGCCTGTGATCTGCCGACGCAGTCCCCGAAGCCATTCCGCGCCGTCGTGTGGGGGTATCACGAGGGCGCGCAGGTCGCGCGCGGCGAGGCCTCGGATGCCTCGCTTTGTGTGGCCCTGAAGGAGGCCACGCGCCGCGCCGTCGCCTCCGGGGGCGGGACGAAGGAGGCGCTCGGGCCGCGGCGTATCGCCATCGAGCTGCCGGATCACGGCGTCTCGATCCTCGAGCACCAGGGCAAGGGGCTCGAGCTCGATCACGGCCTCGTCCCGCTGCGCAAGTTCGACAAGGGGCTGCTCGCGCAGCGTATCGACGAGGGGCAGGCGTATCTCCTGCGCGTGCTCGACCCCGAGCACAAGGGGGCGCACAAGTACTATCACGCGCCGGCCGACGCGTTCGAGCCCGAGCTCCACACCATTTACACGGCGTCGACGGGCTTCACGCTCCTCAAGCTCCACGCGATGAAGAAGGACAAGAGCCTGCTCGACCGGACGAAGAGCGCGGCCGAGTTCCTCCTCTCGATGCAGAGCCGCGACGAGCGCGACCACACCGCGGGCGGGTTCTTCTACACGCTCGATCTCAAGCGCGGCAAACCCGAGCGCAAGCTGGTCGTCGGCACGACCTCGAAGACGATCTTCACGCTGCTCGAGCTCCACACGCTCACGCAGGACAAGAAGTACCTCGACGCCTCGCGCAAGGCCGGCGATTGGCTCATTTCGATGCAGCTCCCCACGGGCGCCGTGCGCGCCGCGCTGAGCCAGCACGAGGGCGGCCCGTGGAAGGTGCACGCGAAGGAGTCGACGCTTTACACCGGGCAGGTCCTCTCCGCGCTCTCGCGCCTCTACCGCGCGACGAAGGAGACGAAATACCTCGACGCCGCCGCGACCACGGCGATGTACCTCGCCCAGAAGGTCGAGGCGAAGGGCTGCTACGTCGGCGACGAGTACCGCAAGCCGAACCCGATCTCGAGCTCGTGGCTCGTCCTCTCGCTGCTCGATTTCACCAGGGCGAGCGGCGACAAACGCACCGAGGACATCGTCTTCCGCTGCTCGCGCGAGCTCCTCGGCCGGCAATGGAAGCGGCCCGAGGACGCCTACCGGCACGGGCGCTGGAAGGGCTCCTTGTCGAGCAGCGGCACCGGCTGGCTCGCCGAGGTCATGAGCGAGGTGTTCATGTTCTGCAGGGAGAAGGGCAAGGAGAGCTGCGACGCCTACAAGGACGCCGTGGTTTTCGCCGTCCGGCAGATCATGCAATACACCTACGCGCCCGAGAACGATTTCGTGGTGAAGAACCCGAAGGCGGCCCTGGGCGGCGTGTTCTGGAGCGTGCGGGAACGGTATGTCCGGACAGACTCGGTTTGTCACGCCATGAACGCGTACATCAACATCCTGCCCTTCCTCGGGGACGGCGCGCTCGTCGAGCTGCCCGAGATGCCGCTCGCGGAGCGGCTCGCGTTCGACGCCGAGGCCGACGACAAGAAGGCCGAAGCCGAGGATCGGGCCGGCGGCGAGGACGGGAGCGACACGGACGAGGCGCCGATGTCGCGCGCCCAGGATCCGGCCGAGGAGGGCGGCGGCAGAGGCCCGCGCAAGGGGCCGAGGCGCGGAGGCCCGGAGGACGGGCCGCCGAGGCCACGTTTGCCCAAGGGGTTGCGGCCCCCGGGCCCCCGGGGACCGATGCCGCCGCCAGAGCAAATGCAGTAAACGTCAGAAGATTTCCGGGCAGAATGGCAGGCGCGGCGCGACGAACATCCGATCGGCGCGCTCGAGCGCGCCTTCGGTCCTCGCAACCACGCCTCCCGCCTCCGCGAGGCGCGTGAAGGAAAAACCCCCGAGGTAGGCCGATCCGAGCGCCGCCGCCGTGACCTGCAGGTCGCAGGGCTCCTCGGTCCGCGTCACGCGCGCGGCGGAGGCGTCGAGCCGATAACGGCCCGCGTTCCACGGGCAGAATGTGTCGTCGACCTCGATCACGATCGAGCCCTCCGCGTAGTATCGCCGCGCCGCGAGCGCCGAAGGGACGTCCACGACGCGGACCCACACGGCGTCGTAGGTGCTGTAATGCATCCGCCGCGGCTCGGCGAGCAGCAAGAAGAGCGGGTGATCCGGGGGCAAACAGGTGGCATTGATCCGCGTCGCGAGGTCCAGGTCGCAAAGGTAACGCCACGCGGCGCGCGTGCCCGCGGGCGTCGCGCCGATCGCCTCCTGCACCGTCACCGTGGTGACCGGGATCTGCGGGTCGACCGATTCGAGGCGCAAGCGGTAGAGCGCATAGGCCTCGTCGCGGCCGTCGATCTGGAAGATCACGCGCTGCAGCGGCCCCGAGCCTTGCCGCATCGTCTCCAGGTCGGGCAGCCTGCGCAGGCTCCACCAACCGGGCGAACGCGAGGGCATACAAGTGGCGGCGCGGCGGGCGCGCTCGTAGATGGGCGGGAACCGATCGAGCGCCTCCGCTTCAGTCACGAAGCGCGCCTGGAAGGGGACGGGCGAGCCCACGAACGCCGAGCGGTCGCGCACGATCGATACGTCGCCCGCGAACGAGGCGAGGCCATATCCGAAGCGACCATAAATCGTCGCCTCGGTCGCCCAGAGCGCCGCGATGGGCTGGCCGCGCTCGCGCGCGTCCTCGAGTTGCCTCTGGATGAGCTCGCGCAGGATGCCGCGTCTCCGGTGCGTCGGCATCACCGCGACCATCGTCAGGCCCGAGGTGGGGACCGCTGCGCCGCCGGGCGTGATGAAATCGAAGGCGAACGCGCCGGCCGAGCCGAGGACCTCGCTCCCTTCGAAGGCGGTGATTCGTGTCGTGAGCTCGGGCAGGCGGCGCGTGCGCTCCGTGCGCTCCGACGAGTGCGGGATACCGAAGGCGGTGCGGATGGGCAGGACGAACTCGTCCGTTTGCTCGGGTCCGAGGAGGCGAATTTCGATCGACATGACGGGGACGAACCTACCACCGTTTGCCCCGTCCGCGCGTTCGCTCGTGCGCCTCGCCGTATCCCGGGCGCGCGGAGGGGATACGTACGCCGCTCCTTGGTGGACGATCGGTGACGTCCCTGATGGCACGGCCCTCGCAGACGCGGATCCTGGCGACGAATCCCGGGGGATATGATGGCCGAACGGTTCACCTTGCCCGTCCTACCGCTGCGCGACACCGTCCTGTTTCCGGGGCTCGCGACGCCGATCACGGCCGGAAGGCTGAAGACGCTGCGCGCGGTCGAGATCGCGCTCCGCGCCGAAGGGGAGGACAAGCGTGTCTTCGCCGTCGCGCAACGTGACACCTCGGAGGAGCCCACGGAGAGCAGTCTCTTCGCGGTCGGCGTGATCGGGCGCATCGCCCAGGTGCAGCGGCTGGGGACGGGGCTCTCGCTCGTCCTGCAATGCGAGCGCCGGGCCACCGCGCTTCGATACGTGACCGAGGACGGGATCTTGCGCGCGGCTTGCGTGGAGCTCGCGGATCTGCCTCGCCGCCCGGGCGAGGAGGCGGTCGTGCTCGCGCTCGCCCGCGAGGTGCGCGAGCGAGCGATCGAGTACGGAAGGCGTCGCGGCGCGCCGAAGGAGGCGCTCGAGCAGTTCCTCGGCGGCGTCGAGGATCCGGGCGCGCTCGCCAATCACGTCGCGTTTTACCTCGACCTCCCCGTGGCCGAGAAGCAGGGCCTCCTGGAGACGCTCCGGACCGTGGAGCGGCTGCGCGCGCTCACCGTGCATTTGCACCGGCAAATCGGCATTGCCGAGACGCAGGAGAAGATCCGGACGACGGTGCAGGAGGAGCTCGGCGAGCGGCAGCGGGAGCTCTACCTGCGCGAGCAATTGAAGGCGATCCAGAAAGAGCTCGGCGAGGAGGACGAGGCGGGCATCGCGGATCGGCTGGAGAAGAAGATCGACGCGGCGGACCTGCCGGTCGAGGTGCGCGAGGAGGTGCGACGCGAGCTCGGGCGGCTGCGGCGGATGAGCCGCGAGACCTCCCCCGAGGCGCAGGTCGTGACGAGCTGGCTCGAGTGGGTCGGTGATCTGCCGTGGAACCGGCGGACGGACGATCACGTCGATCTGGAGATGGCGCGGCGGATCCTCGACGAGGACCATTACGGCCTCGGGGACGTGAAGGACCGGGTGCTCGAGCTGCTCAGCGTGATCAAGCTGCGCCTGCAGGGACATTCCTCGCCGCTCGAGCGGGCGCAGCGGGCCGCGCGGGGGCCGATCCTGCTCTTCCTCGGGCCTCCGGGGACGGGGAAGACGAGCATCGCGGAGAGCATCGCGCGGGCGATGGGGCGCAAATACATCCGCGTCTCGCTCGGCGGCGCGCGCGACGAGGCCGATATCCGCGGCCACCGGCGCACGTACGTCGGCGCGATGCCGGGGCGCATCCTGCAGGGCATGCGGCGCGTGGGCTCGAAGAACCCGGTCTTCACGTTGGACGAGATCGACAAACTCGGCGTGTCGTACCAGGGCGACCCGGCGGCGGCGCTGCTCGAGGTGCTCGATCCGGCGCAGAACGTGTCGTTCGTCGACCATTACCTGGGTTTGCCCTTCGACCTCTCGGAGGTCCTCTTCGTGTGCACGGCGAACCTGCGCGAGGGGATCCCCTCGCCCCTGCTCGACCGGATGGAGACGATCACGTTCCCCGGATACACGGAGCTCGAAAAACTCGAGATCGCGCGACGGTATCTCTTGCCGCGACAGCGGCGCGAGTGCGCGCTCGAGGAGGAGCAGCTCGTCGTGTCGGACACGGCGCTGCTCGACGTGATCACGAGTTATACGCACGAGGCGGGCGTGCGGCAGCTCGAGCGGGCGATCGGCTCGCTGGCGCGGAAGGCGGCCCATCGTATCGCCACGGGGGCCGCAGAGCGGGTGCGCGTCGATACGGTGGCGGACGTCCGCGTGCTGCTCAGGCGCCCGCGCATGCGACCGACGACCGCGCTCGATCGAGACGAGCTCGGGGTGGCCACGGGCATGTATTACACGCAGGAGGGCGGCGATATCATGCACGTCGAGGCGAGCATCGTGCCGGGCAAAGGCGAGCTCGCGCTGACGGGGCAGCTCGGCGACGTCATGAAAGAGAGCGGGCGCGCGGCGCTGACGTACGCGCGTGAGCACTCCGCGGCGCTCGGCGTGCCGCGGGATCGGCTGGAGGGCCGGGACATCCACGTCCACGTGCCCGCCGGGGCGATCCCCAAGGACGGGCCGAGCGCGGGCGTGACGATGGCGACGGCGATCGTGTCGGCGCTCTCGGGGCGGCGCGTCCGCAAGGACGTCGCGATGACCGGGGAAATCACGCTGCGCGGGCGGGTCTTGCCGATCGGCGGCGTGAAGGAGAAGGTGCTCGGCGCGCACCGGGCGGGCATTCCGGAGATCATCCTGCCGCGGGACAACGAGGCCGAGCTCGAGGATCTCCCGGAGGAGGTGCTGCGGTCGCTGCATTTCCACTTCGTCGAGACGCTCGACGAGGTGCTGGCGATCGCGCTCCGCGCGCCGCCCGCCGCGGCGTGGCCGATCGAGGTGGAGACGCCGCGGGCGGCGTGAGCCTCACTCGTGCTCGTTGTCGACGAAGATGTGCGTGGAGAACCGGATCGTGCCGCTCTGCGTGTCGCGTGTCCCGGCGAGCGTCAACGTGCTCAGCGTCCCGTCGCCGTCGAGGTCACCCACGGCGGCGACCTCGACGCCCGTGGGGCCGGGGTCGGGGCCGCCGAGGGGCGGCCCGAGGTAGGATTGCTCCACGGAATAACGATACTGGTAATAGGTCGGGTCGCTGATCCCGAAGCGGACGCAGCGCCAGCAGCACTGGTCGAAGTCCTGGCCGCCCGAGTTGTTGGGCTGGTATTTTTTGGCCGCCGGGACGGTCTGGGGCGCGACGCACGTCATGCTCCCGCCGCACTCGGGGCACCAGACCGAGGTGCTCGTGGCCGATTCGCCGCCGAGGGGCAGGACCTCGCTCTTCGCGGTCCGCTCGGTGAGCATCGCAATGCCGCGCGCAATGACGCCCATCGATTGCTTTGCCTCGCTGACCTTCGCCGCCGCGAGATAACGCCGCACGCCGAACATGGCGAGCGCCGCCAGCACGCCGATGATGACGACCACGAGCATCACCTCGACCAAGGTGAAGCCTCGATTTTGCCTCCGCCGCTTCATGTCTCGTTTCCTTGGAGAGCGCGCGCCAAGCATGCCGCGTGCCATGCTCGCATCGTCCTGGATCCAGGGCTCCGGATGCAAGAAAGATGAGCGAGTGGCGCGTGGCGCCGCGCCGCGTCAGGGCCGCGGTGACCAAAATTGTCACCCGTTGGTCGTCCGGGTGACCAATCTTGTCATTTCGGGTCCGCGGCGAAGCACTCGCCTTCGCCGCGGAAATGTCCAACCGTGCGGGAGAGGTCGGTGACGAACGCGCCGAGGTCGTTCACGTCGCCGGCCGCGCCCGTGCCGTAGGCGCCGTCCGCGGGGTCGATGTCCACGAGCTTCTTCGCGGCGAGCTCGGCGAGCGTGACCTCGCCGTCGCCGTTTTCGTCCGCCGAGGCGAGGGCGTCGAAGCGGAGCTTCGCGGTGGGCGATTGCAGATCGTCGTAGAACAGGTGATCGCCGTGGATCGTGAGCTCCACGTTGTCGACGCCGCCGTTCGTGACGAGGACCCCGGGCGTCTCGCGGCCGTCCTTCTCGCCTTTGCATTCGGTGTACGCCGTGGGCACGCCGAAGCCCCAGCGGAACGTCTTTTTTGTCGCGCCCTGCGTGGCCTCGCCCTCCGCGAAGAGGGCGAAATTGCCTTGCTTCATGGCGTCGAGGTCGGCCGCGGTCGCGCCTTCGCCGAGCTCGGTGTCGTCGCCCGCGGGGCGGACCTCGAAGCTCACCTTCGTCCACGGCTTGGCCTCGAGGCCCGGGAACGTGACGAGCGGCTTGACCCCCTGGGCCACGTGATCGAAGAGCTTGGTCGTCGTCATCTCGGCGCCGATCTCGCCCGCGTCGTCGGCGATCCGCACGCCGCCGAGCACGACGAGGAACTTCGAGAATCGGATGGTCCAGCCGTCCTCGAATTCGGACGCGGGGATCTCCTGCTCGATGTACCCCTCGCCCCAGGTCGTGATGGCCACGTCCCCGCGGCCGGCGGGCTCCTCGGCGCCGCAACCCGCGAGGAGGGCGGCGGCGAGGCCAAGGCAGGTTTTTCCGAAATGGTTTTTCATGGTAACCTCGTCAAGGTGTCGAATGGTGGAAGGTCACGGCGGATCCCTTCTTGAATCCGCGGACGATCGCGCGGAACGCCGCGCCGTCGCGCGGCAGGACGACGGGGGCGCCGTCCGGGCTCTCGGGCACCGCGTCGAACTCGGCTTGATCGAGCCATACGCTCGGGGCGACGTGGACGGTGATCGTGCCGTCGTCCTGCACGTCGGGCGCGCCTGCGAAGGCGCACCCTTCGAGGCGCGGCTCGCCGTACGCGTCGAGCACGTCCTCGGCGTCGGCTTCGACGCGGAAGACACGGCTCATCGTGTCTTTTTGCGCCTCGCCTTCGAGCACGAGGACGTGCCCCGCGAGGAGGTCCTTCGCGTCGCCCGTGGGCGTGGGCTCGAACGAGAAGCGGGCGGAGCGATACACGCCCGTCACGCCCGCGCCGGGCGGGAGGTCGGCGGGGCCTTTCGCGAGGTCGACCGAGGACGGGACGAGCACCTGGCCCATGGCGTCGCCGGCCTGGTAATGGCCGGGGTGCGCGTGGGCGACGCCGACGCCGAGGAGCGAGGCGAAGGAAGGCCCGGGGCGCGTCGGAGCGGCGGCGGTCGAGAAGATGGGCGCGCCGTTGAAATAATAAAGTGGGCCGACGGAGACGGCGGCGACGTCGAGGCGGATCGACCAGCCGTAGGAATTGACGAACGGCGCGTTGATCCCGTCGTCGGCGACGATACGCGTCTGCAAGGCGACGCGCTTGCCGCTCGTGGCCTCGGCGGGCCCGCAGGCGGAGGCGAGGGCGCCCGCGGCGAGCGAGAGGCCGACCAGGAAAAACCCGGCCGCGGACGAGAGGCCCAGACGAACCATGTTTCGTTTCATGATGCTGCTCGGTTCCCCTAGAGGTGCAGGGACAAGGTGCCCATCAAGGTGAGCGGCGCGCCCACCGTCACGTGGTCGAGCGGCACGAGCGAGGGCGCCGCGCCGCGGGTGAAGCTCGATGCATAGGTGAACTGGCCGTCGTACCATTTCGCGTCGAGCAGGTTGTAGACGTCGAGCTCGATCTCGACCTCGCGCAGCCGCGCGCCCACGGTCGCGTCCGCGAGGAAGATGTCCCGGCCAAACTCCCCGAAGCGCAGGGGCCGGGCGCCGAGGTAGGCGAGGCCCACGCCGATCTTGCCCACGAGATCACGGCCGAAGAGGCGCGCGAGGCGAGGCGTGAGCGCGACGTCGGCGCGCGCGACGAGCTGGGGCGAGTAGGGGACGAGCGAGCCGAGGTCCGCGTCGGGGCCCGCCTCCGTGAACGAGGCGCGCGAATACGTGACGCTGCCGCTCTCGACGATCCACGAGCGCGGGCGCAGGACGAAATCGAGCGAGAAGCCGGTGCGCTGCGTGGCCGGGACGCGCTCGTAGGCGGCGGCCTTCTCGTCGAAGACGAGGTCGTCGGAGAGGCGGGTATGAAAGACGCTGAGGTTCGCCCGCGCGCGCTCGCCGTCGGCATAACGCAGGCCCGCCTCGAAGGAGCGCACGGTGGTGAAGGGCGTGCGTTCGCCGTCGCCGAGCGTCCGGGCCTGCGGGGAGCGAAAGCCGTCGCCATAACTCGCGACCGCGTGCAGGCCCGGGAGCAACGTGACGTCGATCGTGGCCTTTCCACCCACGCGCGCGCCCATGGCCGCGCGCGCCGCCCCCGCGCCTTCGCCCGAGGCGAGGTCCGTGACGCCATAAAAGAGCCCATCCACGCGCACGCCGCCGCGGATCACCACGCGGCGCAGCGGCCGGAGCGAGGCGTCGACGTAGCCGGCGACGTCGGCGGCGCGGACGCGGGCGTCGACGAGGGTGTCCGTCACGCGATCGGTGACGACCGAGAGCCTCCGTTGCGATTGCTCGATCGAGTCCCCCCGCGCCTGGACGCCGATCTCGAGGGCGTCCTCGGGGGAGAAGAGCGGCGTCTTGCGGTGGTAATGGGCGGACAAACCGAAGGTCGTCGCCTCGTTGATCTGCTGCTGCGAGTCGCCGTCGATCGGGTCGCCGAGGAAACCTGTGTAATTGGCGCGGAGCCGCAGGCCTCGCAGGACGAGATAAGGCGTGAAGGAGAAGCGCGCCTTGCCGCTGTCGTCGTCGTGGTCGAGGGAGAGCACGACCTGGACGCGGGTGGAGTCGCCGCCCTGGCGCGCGTCGTAGGTCGCGAATCGATCGACGAGCCCGCGCTCGACGTCGTCGCGGCGCAGGACGCCGGCCGAGGAGAACCGCGCCGCGTAGGCCGAGGCCATGACGCGGGCCGAGAGGTTCTGGCCGAGGGGAAAGACGTGCTGGGCGATGGCCGAGGCGCGGCGGGCGGCGCGGGAGGGGCCGAATCCGTCGGTGCTCTGCGCCTCGAAGGCCCCGAACGTCGCCTCGGTCGTGCCCGCGGGGCGATAGGCGAGAAAGAGGCGCCGCTCGCCGTAGGTGCCGAGGCCGAGGGACGAGGAGAACCCCGCCTCGGCGAGGCCGAGGTCCATTTCGATCGTGCCCGCGACCGCGAAATCACCTTGCCGCGGATCGTAGGGCCCGACCTTCGCGCGGACGCTCTTCACGACCTCGGGCATCACGAAATGCAGGTCGGCATATCCCTGGCCGTGGACGTTCGAGACCTCGTTGACCGGCGCGCCCGCGACGCGGAGCTCGAGATCCTGGCCGTGCGCCGCGTCGAACCCCCGCAAGAAGATCTGGTGCGCCTTGCCCTGGCCGCCGTGCTGCGTGATGAAGACGCCCGGCACGACCCGCAAAAGATCACTCGCCGTGCGGTGCGGGGCCGCGGCGAGGACGTCGCGCTTCTGTACGACCTCGGAGGCGCTGCGCGGCGGCCCTTCGCCCCGAACGGTGACGGAGATCGGCCGCGGCGGCGGGGGCGGCGGATGCGGGTGCGGGTGCGGGGGCGGATCCACGAGGCCGGGCGCGGGTTTGTCCGCCGGTTTGTCGTGCTTCGCCGCTTCGCCCTCGAATCGCGCGATCATGCGGATCTTGGCCTTGACGGGTTTGCCGCTCCGGCGCGCTGGCTCGAATGTCCACGCGGCTGCGGCGCGGATCGCCTCGGCGTCGAAGGCCGGCGAGACGCTCGCCTCGACCTCGATCGCCACGGCGCGCCCGTCGGGGCCGACCGTGATCACGAGCGGGACGATCACGTCGTGCGCCGCGGCGCGGCCGTCGGGCCAGGCCGGCCTGGGCTGGCTCTTTGGCGAAGGCGGCGTGATCTCCTCGTGCGCGCGCGCCGGCGAGGCGACGAGCGACGCCAGAACGAGGAGGGCCGAAGGGAAAAGAGGGCGGAGGCGCAAGCGAACGTCCCGGGGGAGGTGTGGTAGCACGCATGATGAGCGGCGTGCTACCCATTTCGCGTCCAGGAGAACCGCTTGACCACTCGCTTACCACCTGGTAGGGAAGTCCCGACCGGATGGTTCTCGCCCGTTCTCCCGACCTCGACGTCCCGCGCGCCATCGTCGCCGCGGCGACGCGCCTCTTCGCGGCGCAGGGCTTCGACGCGACCAGCGTGCAGGCCGTGGCGGACGAGGTGTCGCTGACGAAGCAGGCGGTGCTGCATCATTTCCCGTCGAAGGAGCACCTCCGGCAGGCGGTGCTCGGCGCGATCCTCGCGCACTGGAACGACACATTGCCGCGGCTCTTGCTCGCGGCGGCGGCGAGCGAGGATCGCTTCGAGGCGGTCTTCGGCGAGCTGTCGGCGTTTTTCGCCGCGGATCCGGACCGCGCGCGTGTCGTCCTGCGCGAGGCGCTCGATCGGCCCGCCGAGACGCGGAAGCTCCTGCGAGGGCCGGTGCGGCCTTGGCTCGAGGCGGTCGCGGGGTACATTCGCACCGGGCAGGCCGCGGGCAAACACCACTGCGATGTCGATGCGGAGGCGTACGTGGTGCACGTGATGCTCTTCGTCATCTCCGCGGCGGCGACGGCCTCCGTGATGCAAGGGGCGCTCGACGACGACGCGCGCGCCAGGAGCGATCGAGAGCTCGCCCGGATCGCGCGCGCGAGCTTGTTTTCCCCCGGGAGGCCCCGAGGCGGGGCCCACCAGAAGAGGTGAATCCATGGCCAATTTCTTCACCGACAACGACGACCTCAGGTTCCATTTCGAGGAGGGCATCGACTGGGCGCCGCTCGTGGAGGTGACCGAGCTCGGATACCGGACCGAGGACGGGTTCAAGACGCCACACGAGGCCGTCGCGTTTTATCGTGAGGTGGCCGGCTCCACGGGCGCGCTCGCCGCCGAGCAGATCGCCACGCGCGCCGCGGCGATCGACCGCGAGGACACGCACCTCGAGAATGGAGAGGCCGTCTCGGGCCCGGCGATGAACCACGTCTTCGAGGCGATCAAGGCGGCGGAGCTGCACAGGCTCTGCCTGCCGCGCGAGCTCGGGGGGCTCAATGCGCCCTTGCTCCTGTATTTCCTCTCGGGGGAGATGATCGCGCGCGCCGACGTCTCGGTGATGACGCATCACTCGTTCCACGGCGGGATGGCGATGGCGCTGCTCGCGTATTCGATCTACGAAGGCTCGACCGCGCTCGACCCCGCGCGCGGGCGGATCGAGTCCACGCGCTTCGCGAGCGCGATCGAGGAGATCGCCCGCGGTGACGCCTGGGGCTGCATGGACATCACGGAGCCAAACGCGGGCAGCGACATGGCCGCGCTGCGCACGCGGGCGGAGCTCGGCGAAGATGGGCGCTGGTATCTGACGGGGCAGAAGATCTTCATCACGTCGGGGCACGGGAAATACCATTTCGTCATCGCCCGGACCGAGGCGGCGACGGACCCGGACGATGCGTTCGCGGGGCTCGGCGGGCTCTCGATGTTCCTCGTCAAGGCCTACGACGATCTGCCGGACGGCACGCGTAAGCGATACGTGACGATCGACCGGGTCGAGGAGAAGCTCGGGCATCACGGCTCGGTGACGGCGGCGCTCTCGTTCGAGGGCGTGCCGGGGGAGCTCATCGGCAAGCGGGGCGAGGGGTTCAAGTACATGCTCGTGCTGATGAACAACGCGCGTGTCGGCGTGGGGTTCGAGAGCATCGGGCTCGCCGAGAGCGCGTATCGAATGGCGCGGGCGTACGCCGAGGAGCGGCGCTCGATGGGCAAGCCCATCGCGCGGCACGAGATGATCGCCGATTACCTCGACGAGATGCAGACGGACATCCAGGGGCTCCGGGCGCTCGCGGTGGAGGCGGCGTATTGCGAGGAGATGGCGCAGAAGCTCGTCCTCTTCGAGCGGTTCTCGGCGGGGCTCGGGCCCGCCGAGCGGGAGCGCGTCTCACGCGAGCTGCCGCGGTGGCGCGCGCGCTCGCGCAGGCTGACGCCGCTGCTCAAATACCTGGCCGCGGAGAAGGCCGTGGAGATCGCCCGGCGCGCGATCCAGATCCACGGGGGCGTCGGATACACCAAGGATTACGGGGCGGAGAAGCTCCTCCGGGACGCGCTCGTGATGCCCATTTACGAGGGGACGAGCCAGATCCAGGCGCTCATGGCCATGAAGGACACGCTCCTCGGGGCCATCAAGCGGCCGCGGGATTTCCTCGGGCGTATCGCGGACGCGAGGCTCGGCGCGTTGACCGCGAAAGACGAGCTCGATCGGCGGCTCGCGCGGGTGCAAGGCCATTCGCTGTCGGCGCAGCAGCACCTGCTCACGCGCACGGCGGCGGGCAAGCTGCGGACGCTCTCGGTCGTGCCGATCGCGAGCTGGCGCGACGCGCTCACGAAGGGCTGGGATCCGAAGCGTGACTTTTCGCTCGCGATGCTGCACGCCGAGCGCCTGATCCGCCTGCTCGCGGACGAGGCCGTCGCGGAGATCCTGGTGGCGCAGGCGAAAAAACATCCCGGGCGGCGCGAGCTCGCCGAGCGGTACCTCGATCGGGCCGAGCTCCGGGCGCGCGCGCTCTGCGAGGAGATCACCACCACGGGCGGGCGCATCCTCTCGATGCTCGCGCCGGAAGCCGAAGGAAAGCCGGCCGTCGCGGCGGAGTGAGATCCATGGGTGTACCGACGAAACACGTGCTCTCGCAGCTCCCGGTGTTGCGAGGGATGGGGCAGGCGGCGCTCTCGTCGCTGACGCGGCGCCCGGCGAGCGGGATCGATCCCGAGCGGGGCGGGTGGCTGGAGGCCGAGATCCCGCCGCGGCCGGCGGATCTGGTGCGGGATTACGTGAAACACGTGGGCGGCGATCCGGCGTGGTATCGCGGGCGGCTGCCGGCGCATCTCTTCCCGCAATGGGGGTTTCCTCTCGCGGCGCGGGCGCTCGCGGTGCTGCCGTATCCGCTCGGGCGCGTGGTGAACGCGGGCTGTCGGATCGAGCAACGCGCGATGTTGCCTGCGAACGAGCCGCTCCGGGTGCGGGCGCGGATCGAGAAGGTGGACGACGACGGTCACCGTGCGCTCGTGACCCAGCGTATCGAGACGGGGACGGAGAGCGCGGGGATGGCGCTCGTGGCCGAGATGCGTACGTTCATCCCGCTCGAGAAGCGCGAGGGCAAAGAGAAGAAGGCGCGGCCCACGGTGCCGGCCGAGGCGCGTGAGATCGCGTTCTCGCGGATCCCGGAGAGCGCGGGCCTCGATTTCGCCAAGCTGACCGGGGATTTCAATCCGATCCACTGGATCGCCCCGTACGCGCGGGCGGCGGGCTTCCGTTCGTGTATCCTGCACGGGTTCTCGACGCTCGCGCGGGCGATCGAGGCCTTGAACCGGGCGCGGCTCGCGGGGGATCCGGGCCGGCTCTCGGTGATCGACGTGCGGTTCACCCGGCCGCTCGTCCTGCCGGCGCGGGTCGGGGTGTACGTGGATCAGAATCGTGGGATCTGGGTGGGGGACGCCCATGGCGGCGGGAGTTATCTCGAAGGTCGGTTCGAGGCGGAGGCGGAGGTGGGGCGATGAACGACGTGTTGTTGGAGCTCGGTAAAAATGCGCGCGCGCGGGCGGTCCTGAGCGCGCTCGGCCTGCCCATTCCGTTGCCCGTGCCGCTCAGGCGCGCGCGCGGGCCGTGGCGCGAGAGGCCACTCGCGGACGCTTGTGTGGTCGTGGGCGCGACGCAAGGCGCCGAGCTCTCGCCGGTGATCGCCGAGGCGCTCGCGGCGGCGGGGGCGAATGCGTATTTGATCGGGCCCGATTCGATCGCGGCCTCGTTCGTGGAGCCGGGAGAAGCCTACGGCCGGCCCGCGCGTGCGCTCGCGGCGCTCCAGGACAAGGAGCGCGTGGCGGGCGTCGTCTTCGACGCGACGGGGCTGCGCGACGTCGCGGCCCTCCGCGCGCTTTACGAGACGTTTCATCCGCTGGTCGGCCGCATCGCGCGCTCGGGCCGCGTCCTCGTCCTCGGGAGGCCGAGCGGCGACAGCCCCGCGGCGTCGGCTGCGCAGGGGGCGCTCGACGGGTTTGTCCGGAGCGTGGCGAAGGAGATCGGCCGCGTGGGGGCGACGGCGAACCTCGTGCGGGTGGAGAAGGGCGCGGAGATGCGCCTCGGCCCGGTGCTTCGATTCTTGCTCTCGCCGAGGTCGGCGTTCGTCTCGGCGCAGCCGTTCGTGGTCGACACGCGGACGAACGGCGCCCTCGACAAACCGCCCTTCGTGCGGCCGCTGGAGAAGAAGATCGCGGTCGTGACCGGCGCGGCGCGAGGGATCGGCGCGGCGACGGCGAGGCGGCTCGCCGAGGAGGGCGCGCACGTGGTTTGCCTCGACAGGCCCGGCGACGACGGGCCGACGAGCCAGCTCGCGCGGTCGATCCACGGGACGGCGCTGCTCGTGGATCTCGGGGCCGAGGAGGCGCCCTCGCGGATCGCGGACGTCGTGCGGGCGCTCGGCGGGCTCGACGTCGTCGTGCACAACGCGGGGATCACGCGGGACAAGACGCTCGGCCGCATGAGCGAGCGGCAATGGGACGAGGTGATCGCGGTGAACCTCGGCGCGGTCGTCCGGACACACGAGGCGCTCGAGCCCTTGCTCCGCGAGGGCGGGCGCGTGGTTTGTCTCTCGTCGATCGCGGGGATCGCCGGGAACGTGGGGCAATCGGCGTACGCGGCCTCGAAGGCGGGGATCATGGGGTTCGTCGCGGGCCTCTGGCCGACGCTCGCAGAGCGCGGGATCACGGTGAACGCGGTCGCGCCGGGGTTCATCGAGACGCGCCTGACGGCGGCGATCCCGGTGACGGTGCGGGAGGCGGGGCGGCGGCTCGCCGCGCTCGGGCAGGGGGGTTTGCCCGAGGACGTGGCCGAGGTCATCACGTTCCTCGCGAGCCCGGGGGCCGCGGGGATCACGGGGCGGACGGTGCGGGTCTGTGGAGGCGCGCTCATCGGCGCGTGAAGAGAATGGGGATGAGCGGAAAAACGGGGCGGCGGGCGGTGATCGTCGACGGCGTGCGGACGCCGTTCGTCAAGGCATTCACGGATTTCACGAAGCTCGACACGATCGCGCTCGGCGTGGCCGCGGCGCGGGGCCTCCTCCAACGGGCGAACCTCGGGCGGGGTGACGTCGAGTCGATCGTGTGGGGCGGGGTCATCCTGCCGGGCACGGCGCCGAACGTGGGGCGTGAGATCGCGCTGGATCTGAGGCTCGATCCCGCGTGCGAGGCGATGACGGTGACGCGGGCGTGCGCGTCGGGGTTGCAGGCGGTGACGCTCGCGGCGGCGGCGATCGAGCGCGGCGAGGCGGACGTGGTGATCGCGGGCGGGAGCGACTCGACGAGCAACGCGGAGATCAAGCTGCCGCAGAAGGTGGTGCACGCGCTCGCGCCCGTGGCGCTGGGCAAGGCCGATCCGAAGGCGATCCTCGGCGCCATGGGCAAACTCGCGCCTTTCACGGACATCCTGCCGACGAGGCCGAAGATCGCGGAGCGGACGACGGGCGAGGTGATGGGCGAGGCGGCCGAGAAGATGGCGCGCCGGAACGAGATTTCCCGCGCGGCGCAGGACGTCTTCGCGGCGCGCTCGCACCACCGCGCGGCGGCGGCGATGGCGTCGGGGCGGTTCGACGAGGAGATCACGCCTGTCGAGGCGAGCGCAGGCAAATGGGTGCACGCCGATGGGCTCGTGCGGGCCGACACGAATGAAGAGAAGCTCGGGAAGCTCCGCCCGGTGTTCGCGAAGGACGGCACGGTGACGGCGGGCAATGCGAGCCCCTTGACGGACGGCGCCGCGGCGGTGTTGCTCATGAGCGAGGAGAAGGCGCGGGCGCTCGGGTACCGGCCGAGGGCGACGATCTCCTCGTGGGCCTACGTGGGCGTCGATCCGGCGGATCAATTGCTCATGGGGCCGGCGCTCGCCATTCCGAAGGTGCTCGATCGGGCGGGGAGATCGCTCGGGGAGATCGACCTCGTGGATCTACACGAGGCGTTCGCGGCGCAGGTGCTCTGCGTGCTGAAGATGCTCGGCAGCGCGGCGTTCGCGCGGGAGCGGCTCGGGAAATCGGCGGCCGTGGGCGAGGTGGATCCAGCGCGGCTCAACGTGCACGGCGGCTCGATCGCGCTCGGGCATCCGTTTGGCGCGACGGGCGCGCGGATGGTGACGACGATGGCGAACGAGCTCGTCCGTTCCGACAAGCGGACGGCGCTGCTCGGGATCTGCGCGGCGGGTGGGCTCGGGGCGGCGGCGCTGCTCGAGCGGATCGATTGATCAGGGCCCGCAATCACCATTCTTGGCGAGCCAATCCGCGAGCTTGCCGTCGGACTCGACCTTGTCGAGCTTCTCCATCACGGGCACGGGGCTGAAGCCGCCCTCGTCTCGCAGCTTCCGGTACACGTCGACGGCCGTCTGCAGGCCCGCGACCTGGGCGTCCATTGGATCGAGCAGGGGGCTCTCGATCTGGTACGCCGCGGCGCCGAGGATGGCGTAGGCGAGCAGGATCGTGCCCGCCCCGGAGCGGCTCTTCGGGTTCGGGCCGTCGATGAAATCGCGGAAGAACGGGCAGAGGCGCACCTGGATGTCGGGGCTCGCCGAGACCCACCCGACCGCGTGGCCGATATGCTCGCGGCTCGCCGTCGAGAGCGGCGCCTCGGCCATTTTCTTGAACACGCTGGCGATCGCCAGGAGGCGCGGGCGCGGCAAGGCTTTGCCCGGCGGGCCGAAGGGGTTGTCCGCGTCCCGCATCTGCTCGAGCCGCTTCTCCGCCGCGTCGCAGCCATACATGTCGACGTAGATCTCGACCTCGCCCTCGGGGCACGCGACGACGTATCGATCGATGATGTGACCGGTGTGGTTCGCGCCGACATTGCCCGTGCGCGCCTGCTGTCCCATGTGGGGATCGCGGCCGAGCGGCTGGGAGCCGTCCTTGCACGTGTACTCCGAGACGAACGCGTAGCTGTCGACCGGGCCGCAGCGGGGGACGGGGGTCTCCTTGCTGCGGCCGAGCTTCGGATCCGCCGCGGGCTTCTTCGGCGCGTCCGCGGCCGTCTGCGCCCCGGCGTTTTGCGTGCTCCCGCCGCCGCAAGCGATCGTGGTCAGGGAGAGGCCGATTGCAGCGAAGGAGAAGAGGAGGCGTCGGAGCACGATGGACCTCGCGTTCGGGGGGAAGACCCATCGTACAGCGAGGCCACCGGCCGGTGTCACTTTTTCGGGCGCGAGCGCGTCCGGGATGGGGGACTAAAAGCCGCGGATGGCCGCGCCCATGCCGGGCGCGCCGCGGTTGCCGAGGAGGTCGGCGTCGCCGCCCTTGCCGCCGTCGCCGGGTTTGCCCGTGGCGAGCGAGACCTTGCCGCGTAGCTCGGGCTCGGCGCCGACGTGCGCGATCACGAGGGAAGGCCCGCCGAGGCCGCCGCCGCCGGGGCCACCCTTGCCGCCCATTCCACCCGCGCCGCCCTGGCAGGCGTCGGGCGCGCTCGGGCCCTTGCCTGCGCCGCCCATGCCGCCATTGCCGCCGCTCCCGCCGGGCTGGCCGTCCGCGCCGTCGCCGCCCCGGCCGCCGCGACCGGCGACGACGCGGCCGTCCCAGAGCACGAGCCTCGATTCGATGCTGGCGATCCCGATGCTCGCGCCGCCGGGCCCGCCGCCGGTGCCGCCGCGCCCGCCGCAGCCGCCGGTGCCGCCGCTGCCGCCGCTCGCGCCCGCCCCGGGCGTCGCGTTTGCGCAAATGGAGGCCCCGCCCCGCGCGCCCCCGGCGCCGCCGCCGCCTTGTCCCGGCAAACCAAAGCCGCCGACGCCGCCGGCGATACCGGCGTATCCATTCGCGTCGAGCCAGCCGAACCCCGCGGCGCCCGCGCCGGGCGTGCCGCGTGATCCGTTGTTTCCCGCCGTGCCCTTGCCCATCACGCAGCTCCAGCCGTTGCCCGCGTCGCCCGCGCCGCCGAGGCCAAACATCGGGGCTGCGGGCGCGCCGACCTCGCCGGATTTCCCGGGGGTCGATTGCAACGAGTCCGGGGTGATCGCGCCGCCGTCGCCGCCTTGCCCGCCGGTCGTGCCGGGCCCGCCCTCGCACGTGCGCGAGACGCGCGGGCCGCCCGGGGTGCCGAGGTTGAAATCGGCGACGCAGGCGGCCTCGCCTGGCACGCCGTCGAGGCCGTCGAGCGCGGGGTCGTACGGGAGGCTCGCGCCATTTTCGCCGTCCTTGCCCTTGCCGGCGCGGACGTCGCAGCGCCGGAGCTCGGCGCGCGTGTGGTCGGCGACGAGCGCGATGGACGAGCCGCCGGGCCTCGTCGCGTCGGCGGCGAAGATGGCGAGGTCCTCGATGCGGCTCACCTCGGGGCCGGGCGCGAGTACGAGCGGGATCTCGTCGGGCGCGCCGTGGAGGCGTGTCTTCGCGAGGTCGTCCGTCCAGCGATATCCGTCCGTGCAATCGAGGCCGCCGAAGAGGCTCGCGCCGGCGGGCAGGACGAGGCGGTCGTGAAAGTCCTCGGCGCAGGCATAGATGGGCCGCTCGATGCCGGCGAGCTCGGCGGCGCGGGCGAGGCTGCGGACGGGTTTGTCCTGTGTGCCGGGCGCGTCGTCGTCGCCGAGGCTCGTGGAGACGAAGACGCCGCAGTCGGCGGGCACGGGCCCGGCGTTCCAGGCGGGTACGCAGCGCGGCACGACGTAGCGATCGCCGGTAGCCTTCGTCTCGCAAATGGGGCCATCGGTGCATTCGGGCTCGGCGGCCTGGTTGCAGCTCGCGGCGAGCAGGGCGATGGGCAGGAGGGCGAGGCGCGCGGCCCCGCCGAGGTTCGTCGGCATGATCGTTCGTTCCCGGATTGGGCCTTGGAATGAAGAGGACGGCGCTCGTGGTGAGCACGCGTCCGGGGCCGTCGGGGGCCGCCGGGCATCACATCACGAGCGCCGACAATTTGGATGATGAGGCCTTCCGCGTCGTTGCGGAAATCGCGGCAAGTTGCGCCAGCCCTGGAAGCGCCGTTCGGGACGATGTTGACCCGCCGCCGGGGGTGTTCTAGGAAAAGGAATCAATGAAAAAGCTCGTCAGCGCGACGTCGGTGCTCCTCGGTCTGGTCTGCGTCGGGACAGGGTGCACGGACGAGGGGGAAGCAGGGTTCACCACGTCGGGCGGCCCGAGCGTGGGGGCGTCGTCGTCGACCTCGACCTCGACGGGCACGGGCGGCACGGGCGGCACGGGCGGCACGGGCGGGCTCGGGGGCATGGGTGGCGAGGGCGGGAGCGGCGGGCTCGGGGGCATGGGCGGCGAGGGCGGGAGCGGCGGTGAGGGCGGGGGCGGAGGCGCGGGTGGGGGTGGTGGCGGGGCTGCGTTTGATCCGAGTGAGATGAAGGCGCTCGTCGCCGGGGGGTATGTCGAGCTCTCGTGGGTGAAATCGAGCAAGCCTGCGTCGAGGGTCGTCCGCGTGTTGAATGGGGCGCCTGCCGGCCCGGACGATCCGGCGGCGACGGTGGTTTACGAGGGCGCGGCGTCCGCTTCGACGGAGCCGCTCCGCCATCTGGCGCCGACGACGGCGACGACGCCGCGCACGTACCATTACGCCGTGTACGGCTGCGACGAGGCCGGGAGTTGCGGCGGCGGGGCGGCGGGGGCCGAGCTCTCCGTGACGATCGGGCAGGCGCTCGTCGGCGGCGGGTACAATGTCGTGTGGCGGCACGCGGCTGCGGACGTCTGCCAGGACAACCTGGCGCTCGGGACGGCGGCGCGTACGTCGTCGCCGGGCTGGTGGAAGAGCTGTGAGTCGAATTGCGCGACGGCGACTGCGCGGCAGCTCAATGCGCAGGGCGTGACGCAGGCGGAGGACATTGGCCTCGCCGTGAAGGGCCGCGGTTTTCCGTTCGGGCGCGTGCTGTCGAGCGAGTATTGCCGGTGCGTGAAGACGGCCGAGCTCATGGACCTCGGGCCGGCGATCGAGGAGCGCACCGAGATCAGCTATTACGTCTACGACGAGGAGGGCCGCTGCGCGAATACGATGATGCTGGCCGCGTCGGAGCCGCCCGCGGGCGCGAATGTGGCGATCGTGGGGCATTCGGGGTTCAACTGCGAGCTGCTCGACACGCTCGCGTGGGGCGAGGCGGCGGTCTACAAGCCTGACGGGAATGGCGGGGCGATCTACGTCACGCGGGTGCTGCCGTCGGGGTGGGCGGGGTTGTAGGCGCTCGCCGCGCTTTTTCCGCGGCTCTGGGCCGTGGGGAGGACGCGGATGCGTCCGCAAGCGCTTGCGAGGTCTGCCGCGATGGCGCGGTGACGTCCGCAAGCGGTTGCGGCGCGCCGCGTGAGGGTGCGGGGGGCGCGTGCAGTCGACGGAAACCTGCTCTGCGCCGTCGCGGCGGGCGTCCGCAAGTGCTTGCGAAGGGTCCTGCGCTGGCGCGGCGCGTGTCGCAAGCGCTTGCGGCGGCCCCTGCACCATCGCGGCGCTGTCCTGCAGACGTTTGCGGACGCTTCCGCGCCATCGCAGGTGGGCTCTCCGGCGCTTGCGACGTTGTCTGCGCGTCAGACGGGCGTGATGCGCAGGTCGGCGCGCGCGGAAGGGCGTATCGTGTGACCCAGGCTGCCGGTTGGCCTGAAAGGGAAACCCTCGCCATGACCTTGCGCCGCGCGCCCCGTCGCATCTGGATCACCCGCGCCGCCCTGATGTTCGTGGGCGTCGCGTTGTGGTTCTTTCGGCGCGGGCTGCCGGTGCTCTCGGCTTTGGGCGTGTCGGCGTGGCTCCTCGGGTGCGGCGCGACGTCGGCGAACACGCAGGCGTGGGCGCAGGCGACGCCGGATGGCAAGCGCGTGTTTCGTGTTTGCCGGCGCCATCCCGGCGTCGCGCCGGATGCGCGCGCCTGGTACGAGCTCGGAGACGGGACGCCTCGAACGGCGCGCCAGCCGGTCGAGGAGCTGCTCGAGAGTGGCCCGGTCAAGGCCGTTTTTGTTTACGACCCGTACGCGCCGCCCGAGAGTCTGAGGCTGCTGGGGATCGCTCATCAGGATCTGCCCTGCGACAAGCCGCCGCCGCCGCCGCCACCACCACCGCCGCCGGAGGAGGAGGCGGCTGACGAGGAAGCGGAGAAGCCGAGCGCCGAGGCGCGCTCGACCGTCCGGACCGTGACGCGGACGTCGGGGCTGAGGCCCTGCGACAGGCCGAGGAATCGGCCACCGGATGGGCGTTACCTCGGGCAAACGACGCCCGCGCCCGCGCCTGGGATGCGCGTGCCGTGTCCGCCGCCTCCGGCTGGGAAAATGAACGAGGAGCAGAGGAGGGCCATCGTCGCGCGAAAGGAGGCCGAGGAGGAGGCGAGGCGTACCGGGGAGCGGATCGGGCGCGAATGGGGTGTGACGCTCGGCGGGGCGGCAGAAATGAAGAAGACCCATGACCGCCTCTTGGGCGGGGAGGGAGCCTGGACCCTGTTGCTCCGGAGGGCCCCCCAGCGTGCCGAGGAAATGCAGGCCGAGCTGGCCAGACAGTTGAATGCAATCCCCGAGCTGCCGACGTACGACGACGAGCGGCTCGCCAAGATCGCGTGGGAAGCCTTTCTCAAGGGTTATGGCAGAGGCTGGGCGGACATCGAGCTGAAGTTCGCGATGGTGAACGCCCTGGCGGACGCCTTGTTGATGGTCGCCTCCGGGGGAGCGGCAAGCCTCGAGACCGCCGGGGCGAGGGCGCTGCGGGCGGCTCAGCAGAGGCTCCGCAGCATGCCGGTGTTCCTGCCGAGCGCGGCGGGCGGGCCGGGCGGGTTCTTGCGGCGGCCGAGGCTGTCGAGCGCGCCGGCTGCGAGCACGCCGAAGGCGGCGACGCCGCCGGCACAGAACGGGACGACTGTCAAGACGACGACGAGGCCGGTGTCGAGTCCGAATGGCGCGACGGCGGGGAAAGCGCGGCTTCCACCCAAGGGCACGCCGGAGAGGCGGGCGATTGAGACGGCGCGCGATAAGGGTGTACGTCTCAAGAAGGCCCAAGAGCTCGAGAATATTCGAGCTGGCGGCCGAGGGAGTGGTGTATGGACCGACGAGGAGCTGGCAGAGATCCGTGCCACCGGCAGGTTTCCGGACGATGTCAACTGGCATCATGATCCTACCGTCGCCAACCGGCCCGACCTTGCGGCCGACCCTTCTGTCGTGCGCCCGGTGCGAGGAGGGACGAAGGGACACCTGGAAGCGCATGGAGGAGATTTCAGAAAACCATGAGTAGCAACGACCTCGGAATTCTAGAGCGAGTGCTCATGCGCCGCTACGGACAGCCAGACGAGACCTACATGCAGGGCATGCGCGCAAAGATATGGGGAGCAGGCACGGCGTCCGTCTCGGAGCTGTTCTACTCGACCGATTGGACGAGAGCGCCGGCGTCGGAGTTTCGCGTGCACCAGCAGATTTACGGCTCCTGTCGTGGAGGATTCCTCGTGGACAGTTCCCTGAAAGTAGCCATGCCGTCGTTCAAGAAGCTTTTTGGGCTCTATAATCTCCATGAATTGCTAGAGCGAGTGGAAGTCAAGCACGCCATGGCGCTGGACCCAGAGCTTTCGTTCTTCATGGACGCATCAAACGTGTGTTACTACGCCCATAAACATGGCAGGTTGTTCGTGTACGATACGACGTTCGACGAACTCTACGAGCGCGGTCCCATCGAATCCGCGCTGGAGGAAATCATCGCAGAGTGGGAAGCGGCTGCGCCGAGCGAGTCGTCGCTCCAGAGGACGGGAGCGGTGATCATTGACCCCGACAAACCGATCGCGTAGGATGCCGGGCAGAGTATGGACGACAAACTCGATCTCGGGCAGGTGTACGCGTCGCCGGCCCCATCGCCAGCTCCAACCACACGCCCGTGTTCTTCCCACGGGCCCGTGGGAGGAACTGCGCATCGCGCAGTTCCTCCCCCCTCGGTCCAGGCCGTGCCTGGTCCGGGTCGAGGGGCGGACAGCCCCCGCGGGGTCCGGGGCGGCGCCCCGGCGCACACGCTGCCAGCCGCCCGCCCTCACCGCCGAAATCCTGGCCTTCTCTCGCGCCTTCCGCTACCCATCGGGCTCCCAGGATGAAGCCCGGAGATGTTGTCGCGGATCGGTTCGAGCTCGACAAGGTGGCGGGCTCGGGGGGCATGGGGAAGGTGTTTCGTGCGAGGGATCGCAGGACGGGGGGGCTCGTCGCGGTCAAGGTGCTCTGGGCGCACGCGCATGAGGATACGGCGACGCGGTTCGTGCGGGAGGCGGAGCTGCTCGAGGGGCTCGATCATCCGGGGATCGTGCGGCATGTGGCGCATGGGCTCGGCGTGGAGGGGGAGCCTTGGCTCGCGCTCGAGTGGCTGGAGGGTGAGACGCTCGCGGAGCGGCTCAAGCGTGCTGGGCTCGACGTTGCGGAGAGTGTGGGGGTCGCGCGGCGTGTGGCCGAGGCGCTTGGGGTCGCGCATGGGGCTGGGATCGTGCATCGGGATCTCAAGCCGGCGAACATTTTTCTCGTGGGGCAGAGTCCGGCCGAGGTCAGGCTGCTCGATTTTGGGATTGCGCGGGTCGAGGGGGGCGAGGCGCTGACGCATACCGGGTTCGTCATCGGGACACCGGCGTACATGGCGCCGGAGCAGGCGCGGGGGTCGAGGCGGATCGATGCGCGGGCGGATGTGTTTGCGCTCGGGTGTGTGCTGTTTCATTGCTTGACGGGGCGGCCGCCGTTCGTGGCGGAGGAGATGCATGCGGCGCTGCTCAAGGTGGTGCTGGAGGAGGCGCCGCGGGTCTCGTCGGTGCGGAGTGGGGTGCCGGAGGCGCTCGACGCGCTCGTGGCGCGGATGCTGGCGAAGGCGTCGAAGGAGCGGCCTGCGGATGGGGCGGCGGTGGCGGCGGCGCTCGCGGGGCTCGGGATCGTGGGGGATACCGAGGTGGCCGAGACGAGTGCGCGGCCGAGTGGGCTCACGGGCAAGGAGCGGCGTGTGGTTTCGCTCGTGCTCACGAGATTGCCGCGGGGCGAGCGGGCGCCGAGGGTGGGGGAGAGCGGGGTTTATGGGCCGACGGTCGCGCTTGCGGGGGCGGAGACGGCGGCGGATGTGGATACGGGGCGGGGGAGGTCGCTGGCGGGGGTCGTGGAGCGGTATGGCGGGCGGCTCGATGCGCTGTCGGATGGCACGCTGGTCGTGAGCCTGCTGTCGACGGGGGCGGCGACGGATCAGGCGGCGCGGGCGGCGCGGTCGGCGCTGGCGTTGCGGGAGGTGTTGCCGGAGGCGCCGATGGCGCTCGTGGCGGGGGCGGAGGTCTCGTCCGAGGGGTTGCCGATGGGCGCGGTGATCGAGCGGGGGGTGCGGCTGCTCGGGAAGAAGGGAATGGCGGGGAGGGCGCCGCCGATTCGCCTGGACGATGTGATGGCGGGGCTGCTCGATGTGCGGTTCGACGTCGACGGCGATGAGGAGGGGCTTTACCTGCGCGGCGAGCGCGAGTTGACGGAGGCGGCGCGGACGCTGCTCGGCAGGCCCACGCATTGTGTCGGTCGGGAGAGCGAGCTCGCGATTTTGATGGCGCTCGTGGACGAGTGCTTCGACGAGCCGCTGTCGCGGGCGGCCGTGATCCTCGGGCCGCCGGGGATGGGCAAGAGCCGGCTTCGGCATGAGCTCTTGCGCAAGCTCAGGGAGCGGCAGGATGCGATTGGCGTCTGGGTCGGGCAGGGGGATCCGATGAGCCAGAATTCGCCGTTCGCGCTCGTGGGGCAGATGTTGCGTGGGCAGGCGGGTTTGTCAGGGGGGATGCCGCTCGACGTGCAGCGGCAGAGGCTGCGGGCGCGGCTCGGGCGGCACCTCGTGGGCCGGGCGCTCGAGCGGGCGGTGATGTTCCTCGGGCCGCTCGCGGGTGTGCCGGCGGCGGACGAGGAGAGCATCGAATTACGCGCGGCGCGGCGGGATCCCTTGCTGATGGGGGATCAGATCCGGGCGGCGTGGGAGGATCTGCTGCGCGCCGAGACGGAGGAGCGGCCGGCGATGTTGATCCTCGAGGATTTGCACTGGGGGGATCGGCCGACGGTGAAGCTCGTGGACGAGCTGTTGCGCGCGCTGCCGGAGCGGCCGATCTTCGTGCTGGCGCTCGCGCGGCCCGATTTGCCGGAGGTGTTCCCGCGGCTCTGGGAGGGGCGGCCGGTGCAGGAGATCCGGTTGAAGGAGCTCTCGAAGAAGGCGGCGACGTCGCTCGTGCGGGAGGTGCTCGGGGAGCGCATTTCGGACGAAATGGCGCGCCGGCTCGTGGAGCGGGCCGGGGGCAATGCGTTTTACCTGGAGGAGCTGATCCGCGCGGCGGAGAGCGGGCGGGCCGCGGAGCTGCCGGAGACGGTGCTGGCGATGGTGGAGGCGCGGCTGCACGCGCTCGCCCCGGAGGCGCGGCGGCTCTTGCGCGCAGGGAGCGTGTTCGGGCAGGTGTTCTGGCGCGGCGGGGCCGCGGCGCTGCTCGGCGAGGGGCCGGGCGAGGCGAGCCTGGGGGGATTGCTCGCGGATCTCTGCGCGCGGGAGCTCGTGGTGAAGCGGGCCGAGAGCCGCTTTCCCGCGCAGGAGGAGTACACGTTCCGGCACGCGCTCGTGCGGGAGGCGGCGTATGCGGCGCTGACGCTGTCGGATCGGGCGCTCGGGCACGAGCTCGCGGGGGCGTGGCTGGAGGAGGCGGGGGAGCGGGACGCGGTTGTCCTGGCGGAACATTACGAGCGAGGAAGGGTGCCGGCGAGGGCCGCGGCGTGGTACCGGCGGGCGGCGGAGCAGGCGCTCGAGGGCAACGATTTCCGGGCGGCGATCGAGCGGGCCGAGAAGGCGGCGCGGGGCGCGTCGGGGGAGGCGCGCGGGGAGCTTTCGTATCTGCAGGCGGAGGCGTATCGCTGGCTCGGGGAGGCGTCCGAGGCCGCGGCGCGGGCGGCGAGCGCGATGAAGGCGCTCTCGCGGGGCAGCGGGGCCTGGTATGCGGCGGCGGCGACGGCGGCGTCGATGCTGGTCCGGCTCGGGCAGAGGGAGGCGCTCTCCGCGCTCGCGGAGGAGGTGGGCGCGCCGGGCGCGGAGGCGATGCGGGGTTCGGCGATGGCGGTGAGCGCGGTGGCGCACGTGGCGGCGTCGCTGCTGCACGCGGGGGAGCACGCGGCGGCGGAGGTGCTCGTCGCCGAGCTCCGGGAGGTCGGGCCGATGTCGGCGCAGGACGAGGGCGTGGAGGCGCGGCTGTATGCGCTGCACGCGTCACGCGCGCTCTGCGAGGGGGACCCGGCGGGCGCGCTGTTGCAGACGGCGCGCAGCATTCCGGCGTTCCTCGGGACGGGCAACCGGCGGGACGCGTGTGTGGCGCGGGTGAACGCGGCGCACGCGCGGATCCAGCTCGGGCTGTTCGCGGAGGCGGAGCGGGAGCTCGTGGAGATCCTCGGCGACGCGCGGCGGCTCGGGCTCTCCAACGTGGCGGCGCTGGCGAAGCAGAACCTCGGGCCGGCGCTCGCGGCGCGCGGGGCGATCGAGGAGGGCGAGCGGTACGTGCGCGAGGCGATCGCCGATTTCGCGCACCAATCGAACCGGCGGCAGGAGGGGCGGGCGCGTATTTATCTGTCGGCGCTGCTGCTCGCGCGCGGGGACGCGGAGGCGGCGGAGATCGAGGCCGAGAGCGCGGCGGAGGCGCTCGCGGCGATCGGGCCGCTGCGGGCGTTCGCGCTCGCGGCGTGGGCGCGGGCGCTGCTCGCGCAGGACAACTGGCCGTCGGGGCTCGGGATCGCGGGCGCGGCGATGGGGCTCCTGGCGTCGCTCGGGGGCATGGAGGAGGGCGAGGCGCTGCTGCGGCTCGTGTATGCCGAGGCGCTGCTCGCGTCGGGGAGCGCGGCGAGCGGGAGACACGCGATTTTCCAGGCGCGGACGCGGCTGCTTTTGCGGGCGAATCGAATGATGGACGCCACGATGCGCGAGAGCTTCCTCGAGCGCGTGCCCGAAAATCAGCGGACGATGGAGCTCGGGCGTGAGCTCGGCGCATAAGAACACCTGCTTGGCGAGCCGGCGGGGTAGTGCTAACTTTCGGCCGTGATCTTTGCTTCAGGTAGACATCGGAAGCTCCTCGTCCCGCTGGCCCTGTGCCTCGTCGCCTGCAGCGGGGAGGAGGATCGCGATCCGCCCGGCGCGGCGCAGGTTTCCATGTTCACCGGCCGGCTGGAGACCGCGGACGCGGTCGTGGGCCTGGCCGTGTCGGAGTGGGGCAACGTGTACGCCTACGTTTGCGGGGGCGAGACGACCTTCGCGACCCATTCGCGCTGGTTCGCCGGTTCGCTCGCGTCAGGCTCCGCGCCGCTCGAAAACGACGGCTTTCGGCTCGACGTGACGCGGCGGGGAGAGGAGACGGACATCACCCTCACCGCGCCGGACGGGGCCGTGCACACGACCCTGGCCGAGCGAGCGGGGGCCGGGAGTCGCTCGGCGGTGTACGAATCGCCGGCCGACGCCGAGTGCCCCTGGGGCGTGGTGGTGATCGACGACGGCGGGGTCGAGCCGGAGGTGCACGGCACCTGGTGTGGCCTGATCGAGGCAGCGGAGGTCTTCGCGCAAGTCACCCCGGTCCGTCCGATGGATTTCTCGAACGATATCCTGCCCGTGCTGGCGAACACTCCCGCCGGCGAGGTGCGCTTCGAGGTTCGCCGGGCAGGCGCAAGCCCCGCCGCACAGTGAGCCGTGGGTCCGCCGAGCTCCGCCGTGCGCGGCTCCGACATCCCGTCGCTGGAGCTGCTCACCCCGTTCGTCGGGCGAGGCGCCGACCTCGAGCGCATCGGCGTGTTGTTTCGCGAGAGGCGCCTGATCACGTTGTGGGGGCCGGCCGGCATCGGAAAGACCCGCCTGGCGGTCGAGTATGCGAGCCGGTTTGCGGGTGAGTCCCTGTTCGTGGATCTCTCCAGCGCGCGTTGCCTGGGGACGGTGTGCGAGACGGTCGCGAGCGCGCTCGACGTCGTCTTGCCCGGCGGGCGCGAGTCCGACCAGGCCCCGGTTCGACTCGGGCGCGTGCTGGCCGCGCGGGGGCCGATCCTCCTGGTGCTCGACAACTTCGAGCGGATCGCGCACCTCGCCGTCGAGACCGTCGGTCGCTGGTTGCGGGAGGCGCCCGAGGTTCGTTTTCTTCTGGGCTCGCGCGAGCGGCTGCGGCTCCGCGGTGAGGGGATCCTGGAGCTCGGCCCGCTCAGCCTGCCCGCGGACGCCGCGTTCGCCGCGTCCGAAGCGGTCCAGCTCTTTTTGCTCAAGGCGCGGGCCGAGGACGACGCGTTCGAGCTGACCGACGAGAACGCCCCCCGCATCGCGGAGCTGGTCCAGAAGCTCGAGGGGATCCCGCTGGCCATCGAGCTGGCCGCCGTGCGGCTGCCCCTGCTCGGCGTGGACGGGCTGATCTCCCGGCTGGGCAAGCGGCTCGACGTTCTTTGTGGCGGCTTTCGTGACGCCGAGCCACGCCAGGCCACCCTCCGCACGGCGCTGGAGTGGTCGTGGGACCTCCTGACGGAGGAGGACCAGCGCGCGCTGGTCGAGTGTTCGCTGTTCCCTGGGGCCTTTTCGTTTTCGTCGGCGGAGGCGGTGCTGAGCGCCAAGGACGTGCTCTCTCGGCTCGAATCCCTGCGGGGAAAGTCGCTGCTCCGGGTGCTCGGCACGGGGAAGCTGGGGCTCTTCGAGTGCGTGCGCGAGCTCCTCGACGAGCACTACGCGCAGATCGATCCCGAGCTCCACGCGGAGGCGCGCCACACGGCGCACTTCCTGACGCTGGCCCTCGGGAGGCACGAGCAGAGCCCGGACGAGCCGCTGGACGCCGAGCTGCGGGACAACGTGGTGGCGGCGCTGAAGCGCGAGCTCGGGCGGCTGGAGCGGTCGCCGAGCGGAGAGCACCGGCCTCGCGCGGGCCCCGCGCCCGAACGCGCCGTCCGGGCGCTGCTCGCGATCGAACCGGCGCTGGCGCGACGGGGGCCGGCGGACCTCTTGCTCGAGCTGCTGGAGCGAGCGTTACACCTCGCGCCGGACCTGCCGCCGGCGCTCGGCGCGCCGCTCTTCGCGGCGCGAGGCCGCGCCGCGCAGGTGCGAGGTCACGTGGACGAGGCGCGCTCGAGGTTCGATCAGGGAATCGAGCTGGCGGAGGCTTCGGGCCTGTTCGCCATCCAGGCGGCGATCGTCACCGACCTGGGCGTGCTCCACCACGAGCAGCGCGAGCTCTCGGAGGCGCGGGCGTGTTACGACCTCGCCATGTCGCGCCTGGCCGGCCAGGGGGACCGGCGCGCGGAGGGAAGGCTGCTGGCGAACCTCGGGGCCCTGCTGCACGACCTCCGCCAGTACGAGGCCGCCAGGGAGCGCTACCAGGACGCGCTGCGCGTGCTCGGCGATGCGGGCGTGGTGCGGCTCCAGGGCATCGTTCAGGTGAACCTGGGCGTGCTGGAGCAGGAGCAGGGCGACCTGGGCACGGCGCTCGTGCATTACGAGTTCGGGCTGCGCCTCCTCGAGCGGGCCGGGGATCGGCGCCTGGAGGCGATCGCCCTCGGCAACCTGGGCACGCTGCAGCACGAGCGCAGCCAGCTCGCGTCCGCGCGCGGGTATCATGAGCGCGCCCTCCTGGCGCTCCGCACCACCGGGGACGTCCGGTCCGAGACGCTGGCGCGAGGCAGGCTGGCGATGGTGCTCGCGGCGCTCGGGGACCTCACCACGTCCCGCGGGCTGCTCGCGGAGGCGGAGCTCGCGGTCACGAGTGGTGGAGACGCGCTGGCGGCGGCGTTCGTGGATCTGGCCTGGGGCGCGGCGGAGCTTTGCGCCGCCGAGGCGCTGGAGGCGAACGAGCCGCAGGAAGCGAGGGCGCTCCTGCAGCGCGTGCGGCAGCGGATGGAGCGAGCGCACCGCGCTTCGGCGCCGGGCGGCCCGTCGCCGGCCGAGCTGTCGGACGACGTGCGTATCGGCCTCCGGATCCTGAGCGCCGCGCTGGGTCGCCTGTCGGCCGAGGCCGCCGAGGAGCTGTCCGCCGACGCGCTGGTGATCGCGCCGAGCGCGGGTTGTTATCGACCCCCGGGGGGCGAATGGGAGGATCTGCGGCAGCATCCCGTCCTGCGCCGCATCCTGTTCGCGCTGGTCGAGCAGCGGCGCGCGCGGCCCGGCGTGGGGCTCTCGCTGGAGGAGATCCAGCGCGCGGCCTGGCCGGGAGAGCGCATTCGAACCGACGCCGCGGCGAACCGCATCTACGTGGCGGTCTCCAAGCTGCGGCGTCGCGGGTTGCGGGACTTCTTGCGCAGCCAGGACGACGGGTATGCCCTGGATCCCAACCTCGAGGTGCAGCGCTTCGACGGCGCGACGCCCGGCGCGAATCCGACCGAAGGCGCGTCGTGACCTCGACGGTCAGCGGGCGCGCGCGGCAGGGTGCATCCGCATCACGCGGCCTTGGAATGGGCTGAAGCCGACCGCCGTGGCCTGATCGGGGCGGAAAAACATGAGGTTGTCCGGGCCGGTGTCGTCGAGCGGGTCGGCGAGGCCGTCCGCTTCGACGGCGTGGTAGAGGCCGAGATAATGGCCGAGCTCGTGCGCGAGGAGGCGCGCCTGCGAGCGGGCGGGCAGATCGACGGGCCCCGCGGCTTGCGCGAAACAATCGAGGCCGGGCATGAATACGGCGTCGGCGGGGCCGGCGCCGCCCGGGATCCTCGGCGTGAATCCCTTGACTTCGACGGGCGGGCCGAAGATCGGGTCGTCGTAGAGCAAGCAGCCGCCGAAGACGACGTCGATGGTCGTCTCGGCCTTGGGCGGGGCGTTCGTGAGGAGCGCAGACAATGCCGTGGGGTCGCCCGCGTGAAAGCGGAGCTCCCCGGGGAGCGCGTCGAGCTCGTGAACGTCGACGAGCCGGGGAACGAGGCCTCCCGAGGCGAGCTCCTGCCCGAGGTGTGCCATCAACTCCTCCTGGCGGTCCTCGTCGCCGAACAGGATCGAGCTCTTCGTGATGTGGAAGCGCAGGTCGATCGTCGCGAGATCCGGGATCGTCTCGATACGCTGCGTCGCGACTCGCAGCGTGGGGCGGTCTTCCGGGGCCGTGAGCGGCGTCAGGGTCCGGCAGTCGACCCGAGCGAAGCGGAGCGAGAGGCCGGTCGCCGGCTCGAAATGCCCCGCCTCCGTCGGGAGAAGAAAAACACCAGATTCGACGGCGACCGACGAACGCAGCTCACAGTCGCGGCAAAACGCGCCTGCGCTGCGCCCGTCGACCACCACGCGCCCTTCGCCGTCGACGACCGAGCTCGGCTGGAAGCAAACGCCGGGGGCCGTGGTGGCGCGCACGGCGAGGGCAGCGATGGGCTCCTCGGCGGGGAGAACCACGCTGCCGGTCTCGCCGTCGCTCTCGAACTGCGTGGTGAAGGCCTCGACCCAGGCCGACGCGGCAGCGTCCGGAGCTGCAGGGACGTGCGAGGAACAGCCGGCGAGCAGCGCCGCCAGCACGACACCGGCGAACGCTGCTCGCGCGCTCATCGCAGCGCCGCCGCGGGCACGAAGGTGCCGATGAGCTGCATCAGCCGAGCGCTCGTCTCGCGGTGGAACTGCGAAACGAGGTGGCTGCGCGCCTCGGGGCGCGTACGAGACGCGGCGCCGAGCCACGTGATGATCGCGGCCCGCTCCGGGATCGACGTGCTGGCCGCGAGTTTGTCCGCCATCAGCGTGATCGCGTCGGCCGTGGGCGCGCCGCGCATGGCCCCCACGATCGTGGCGCGGACGGCGGGATCCGTCTCCTCGCGGAGACGGCCGAGGAGGCGCGGCCCGGCCTCGACGGGATCGAGGCGCCCCAGCGCTTCGGCCGCGTGTTGCCGCGTCGAAGCGCTCTCCGCGTCGAGCTGCGCCTCGAGCTCGTCGGCGAAGGCCGGGTCGCCGCTGTTGCCCATGGCGTCGAGGACGAGGCGCGCCTTGGTCTCGTCCCCGGCGGCGGAGAGCTCCCTGTCGAGCGAGGCGTGGACGTACGCCTTGAGCTCGTCATCGTCGCCGCTCCGCCGGGCCATGCTGCCGAGGCCGAGCAAGCTGACGTTCGCGACCATGTCGTCGTGGTCCTTCTGCGCCTTCGCGAGGAGCAGCTCGGCCGTGTCCCGCGTGGGCGCGCCGATGTCGGACAGGGCGGACGCGGCCCGGGCGCGGTCGACCGTGCGGAATCGCCGGTCCTCGAGCACGTCCGAGAGGGCGGCGCGCGCGGCCTCGGTGCCCGACAGCTCGAGCCCCAGGAACAACGCGGGCCGGGCCGCGTCGTTGATGTCGCCCGCCCGCAGCGCGGCGACCAACCGTTTGGCTCCCTCGGGGTGCGCCTTCAACCACGCCGCGAGCTCGCGCGCCGCCGCGTAGCTCGGATCCCCGGTCCCGCGGAAGTGGGCGAGGAACGACCGCAGCGCCTCCTCGTAGGTCACCTTCGCCATCTCGGCATCGACCTTTTGATCGTGCGCGACCTCGAGGGCGGAGGCGTCGCGGAAGTCGGCGTCGCCCGGCGACGTGGCGCGTATCGCGACGAAACGCGCGTCGTCCCGCACCAGGCGGAAGCGCTGGAGCAAGTCCGCCTGGACGTTGCCCTGCACGAGGACCTGGATGCGCTCGAATCCGGACGTCGACCTGAGCCATTGCGGGCGGTTCGGGTCGAAGTTCGCGGTGGCCTCCGAGGCGACCACCACGACCGACAGGCCGAGCGCCTCGGCGCGCGTTTTCCCGTCGTAGGCGGCCTTGCGCCGCTTGAAACGTAGCGCCGAGCCCGGCCCCTCGGACACGTTCTCGTAACGCGCCTCGAAGGGGCCCATCCCATCGGACTGGGACGCGCTCCAGCGTCCCGTCTCGAGCGTGGCAGGCAGCACGAACTCGTGGGTCGAGAGCATCGACGTCACGAGCTGACGACGGCGAGCGTCCCAGTCCCGCGCGAAGCCGAAGCCGACGAACCGACACGAGGCGTCGATGTCGACGAAAAACGGGTCGGTGAGCGGCCCCTCGGCGCGCTCCTCCGGCAGCGTCAACGTGTCGCTCCGGGAGACGTCGCTCAGCGCGGCGCGCAGCCGATGACGCGTGGCGGAGAGCTGCTCGACGACCTCCCAGCTCAACGTCGCTCGGAAGTGGTCCTCTTCCTCGCCGCGCACGTCGCGCGCCGTCGACTCGAGCGTGAACGCCGCCGTCTCGCCGAGGTTGAACTGGCAGAGCGGGGCGACCGAGGCCGCGCGCGCGGCCTCCGTCTCTTTGGCAGGCGCCTCGGGCTCCGCCGCTCGCCGGAGACCCAACGTGATCCCCAGGATCGAAGCGGCTGCGAGCAGCGCCGCGAGGACGCCTCTCTGCGTACCCTTCGCCATGACGCTCACTGGAGCTCCTCGAAGTTGGCCATCGACGCGCTCAGGAGCCGCGTCTCGATGGTGGGCGTGGAGAAGCTGAAGAGGTGGACCTTCAGGCGCTTGGCGAAGCGACGGAAGCCGACCTTGCCGACGATCGAGATGTCACCGGAGAGCGGCGTGAACGTCATGTCCCAGGTCGCGTTGCCGCGGACGAGCATCTTGTTCTGGTCGGTGATCCCGAAGCCGAGCGTCGTCTCGAGCGGGAAGCTCGTGGTGGCGAAGCGGAGATCCGCGGCCACGCCCGCCTTCACGATCTTCAGGTCGATGCCGCCCTCGAGGCTGCCGGTCAGGCCGAAATTCGGCGACGTGACGCGCGTGATCCGGCCGCATTGCGGGATGGTGTCGGGCGCATTCAGGAGCGCCTGGCAGCTCGTGTTGTCCGCCAAGACCTCGAGGGTGTCTTCGAGCTCGACGCCGATGGTGCCGCCGACGCCGATCTTGATGCCGACGGTCACGGGCCCGAAGCCGAAGCCGAGGTTGCCGATCGTGAAGGACTTCGAGGCGCTGAAGTCCTCGGTCTGGACGATGATCGACGCCTGCTCCGACACGCCGAAGATGCGCTTTCCGAAGGCGTCGACGCCCACCTCGTACGAGGTCTTCGTGGGGTCGACGGCGAGGTTCGCGTCGGCGAAGGCGCGCGCCAGCGTCAGGTCGAAGCTCTTGCCGATCTTGCCCTTCAGCGCGACCTCCCCTTCGGTCCGGCTGAACGCGCCGCTCAGGTCGAGGCGGTTCTGGGTCGACATCGAGCTCTCGATCGCGATGCGATCATTGCCGAGCTTGCGCTCGAACGCCTTGTTGAAGCTGCGCGAGGAGGCCGCCGACGCGGACGACGCCTCGCGGACGAGCACGACCTCGAGCTCGCGGCAATCGTCGAGGTTGCCGTCGCCCTCGTTGCCGCCCTGCGCGAACTCGCCGGTGAAGCAGCCGCGGACGATGAAGTCGTTCTGGTTCGCCCACACGCCTCCGGGCGCCACCGCTTCGAGGGCGGCGCCCTCGAGGAAGAGCTCGTGCACGGCGTCGTTGGGCGTGCCGGGCACGATCTTTTCGACGACGACCTCGGCGACCTTCTTCGTCGGATCGGCGGGATCCCGGATGGTGAGGGGCATTTGTGTATTGCTGTCGGCGGCCGATCGGATGGTGTACGAAACGGTGGCCTTGCCAGGCAGCGTGGTGAGGGCGGCCAGCGTCGCGTCGTCGAGGTCGAACTTGAGCTCCTCCTCGATGTCGGGGACGGCCTCGAGGAGCGCCGGCGGAATCAGCGCCGGGTCCAGGGGGGAGATGTACGGATCTCGCCCGTTGATGACGAAACGCGACTGGACGACCAGGGTCGGGTCGACGTCGGCGGGGCCTTCGGGGCCGATGTCCTCGGTCTGCACCATCGGCACGATGGCAACCGAGGAGCTCGAGCTGAGGGCGTAGCGGACGTCGATGAGCGAGCCTTCGGCGCCGGTGGGGGTCGGCTGGAGGTTGATGGCGTGCACGCAGCCGGGCTTGGGGTCCGCCGCGTCGAGCGAAGCGCGGCAACGCTGGTTCAGCTCGTCGCTGCGGCGCGCCTCCGTGAACACGACGCTCGGGGCGGTGAGCTTCGACCCGATCTCGGCCGCGAGCTCGGGGTCGCCGTTGAAATCGACCTGGAGGTTCACCTCGGCGTTTTTCGCGGCGAGCTCGGCGCATTGCGTGGTGGGCCAGATGAAGGCGTCGACGAACCGCTCGGTCCCGTCGCAGATCACCTCGACGTTGATGGCGCTGGAGCTGCACGCGATGGGATTGTTCGGGTCGCTGGGATTCGCCTCGACGAACGAGAAGGTGACGGCGACGTTCTCGGTGGTCGGATTCGCGGGGTCGTCGCTGTTCGCGGTGATGCCGAAGGTGATGGGGACCCGGTTGTTGACGTACACCGGCTTCGACAGGTCGTATTTGACATCGAGGTGCGTCAGCCGCACCCACCCGAGGGGGGAGGCGGGGGCGACGCACTGGCCATCTTGGTCGACGCTCCCCTCCTCACAAACGGCTGCATCTTGGCAGGCGGCGGCGAGCAGGGAGAAAACAAGGGCGTAAGAAGGGCGAAAGTTCATGGGACCTCGTGCTGTCCAGGGTTCGGAGGGAGGCGAGCGATACGCGCCCGCCGTCGACACGTGCAAAGCTAGGGTGGTTCGCCCTCGTCGTCGCCTTACTCGGCCTTACCTGTCGCGCCCCGACCTTACCCCCCCCGCGTGAGGTCATGACGCCGCGGGCCGACGGGCGTCCTCGTTGTGCCAGCGTGGGCCAGGCGCGCCGGTTCAAAAAGAACGAGGTTCACCGCGGGAATCGTGCGCTCGCGCCCGGGCATGTCGCTTGCTGGCTCTCGCGTCCTTGCTCCGGAGGGTCCTCATGAAACACCGGTCGTTGCGCTTGTTCGGCGTCCCTTTTTTGGCATTTGCTTCGCTCGGCGGGAGTCTCGCCGCGTGTTTCGCCGTGGATGGCAGCACGAGCGCGGGGGGGTTTGCCGAAGCGTCGGGCGGAAATGGGCCCGTGGGGTCGGTGGGGGCGGGCGCGGGCGAGGGCCACGGGGGCGGCTTCCACGGCGGCGGCGGCGGCGGTGATCTCCCGACCGAGCCCCCTCCGTCCGATCCGGCGGTGCCGGTGCCTTCGCAGGACGCGGGCACCGACGCCTCGACGGAGTTCACCTGCGAGGGGCTCGATGACTCGAAGCCCGTCGTCCTTTACCTCTCGGCCGACGATTCGAACTCGATGGGCTCTCCCGTCCACGTCCGCGAGCTCATCCACCTGGGCCTCGAGCCGATGGCGCACGAGATCCGCACGTATGAGTTCCTCAATTATTACAAGATTCGTTACCAGGCCCCGCCGGCGGGAGAGCTCGCGATTTTCCCCGAGCTCGCGAACACCGCGGTCGAAAACGAGCTCGATTTCCAGATCGCCGTGCGATCCTACGACGCCGTCGAGCCGCGGCGCCCGATGACGGTGACGTTCGTGCTCGACACCTCGGGCTCGATGGGCGGGCCCGGGATCGAGCGCGAGCGGGCCGCGGTGAAGGCCCTCGCCGCGAGCCTGTCGGAGGGCGACGTCGTCAATGCCGTCACCTGGAACACGAGCAACAACGTGGTGCTCAGCGGCCACGTGGTGACGGGGCCGAACGACCCGAAGATCGTGGCCCTGGCCGACGGGCTCCAGGCGAACGGCGGGACGGACCTGCACAGCGGCCTCGTCGCGGGATACGCGCTCGCCGAGCAACATTATGGTCCGGGCAGGCTCAACCGCATGGTGCTGATCAGCGACGGCGGGGCGAACGTGGGGCAGACGGACGCCGATTTCATCGGCGAGAAATCGAAGGACGCCGACAAGGAGGGCATTTACCTGGTCGGCGTGGGGACCGGGCCCGCCGGCTCGTACGAGGACAGGCTCATGGATATCGTGACCGACAAGGGGCGCGGCGCGTACATCTACCTCGACGACCCGGCCGAGGCGGCGCGTATGTTCGTCGACCGATTCGACGAGACGATGGAGGTCGCGGCGCGTGGCGTGCAGGTCGAGCTGACGATGCCGTGGTACTTCCAGATGCACAAATTCTACGGCGAGGAGTACTCGGAGAACCCCGAGGAGGTCGAGCCGCAGCACCTCGCGCCGAGCGACGCGATGATCTTCAATCAGGTGCTCAAGGCCTGCGACCCGGCGCAGATCGTCCAGGCCGATACGATCACCGTGCGGGCGCGCTGGAAGACGCCGCTCACGTACCTCGACCAGGAGACCGCGATCACGACGACGGTGGGGGAGCTGCTCTCGGCGCAAAAGCCCGGGCTGCCCAAGGCCAAGGCCATCGTGGCCTTCGCCGAGGCCCTGAAGTCGGGCGGGCATCAGGCCCTCGTGGACGCCCACGCCCTGGCGAAGGCGGCCAACACGCAGGGCGACGATCCCGAGCTGCTCGAGGTCCTCTCCATCCTCGAGAAGCACCCGCAGTATTGATTCCGTAGTGGGCGTTTCGGGCCCCCCGCGCCGCGCGGGGGCCCATTCACGCGCCCCGTCCATTTCCTGCGGGCCACCCCGTCCGATTGCTGCTTTTCCAGCCTCGGCGCCGTCAGAGCCGTGGCGCTGGCTATCCGTCCATGGTAGCTCCTGAACCCATTACGATTTGTACGGCCTTTCTGGCCGGGGGAGGGTGGCATGGACGGTGGTGGCGTCGACCGCGGACCTGCTGCAGAGGCGACCATTTTGCGCTCGCTGCTCGATAACCTGGACGTCGTGGTCTGGGCTGTCGACCCCAAGGGCAACTTCACGTTCCACGACGGGAAAGCGGCACAGGCCCAGGCGGATATCACGGGGAAATGCGCGTTCGATCTCTACCCCGAGGAGGCGAACGTGTGGCTGCGCCGCGCGCTCCAGGGCGAGAAGCACCGCAAGGTCACGGAGCCCTCGCCGGGCGTCTTCTGGGAGAGCTGGTATACGCCGGTCATCGGCGAAGGCGGCGAGGTGACGGGCGTGATCGGGATGTCGATCGACGTCTCCGAGGCGCAGCGGGCGCAGCGGGATCTCGCGCAGAAGGTGGATCTGATCGAGCGGCAAGAGGACGTGATCCGGAACCTGGAGACGCCGGTCCTCGAGGTATGGGAGGGGGTGATCGCGCTGCCGCTCGTGGGGATCCTCGATTCGAGCCGCGCGGCGCGGGTGATGAACGATCTGCTCGCCTCGGTCTCGCGCACGGGCGCCCGCTACGTGCTGCTCGACCTGACCGGGGTCGACGTGGTGGACACGGCGACGGCGAACTACCTCATCGGGATGGTCCGCGCGCTCGGCCTGCTCGGCGCGAGCGGGGTCGTCACGGGCATCCGGCCGAACGTGGCGCAGACGATCATCTCGATCGGGATGGATCTATCGTCGTTGAAGACGCTCGGGACCCTGCGACAGGGGCTCTCGTATTGCATCCGGCAAATGGCCGCCCAGAAGAAGGCCCCCGCGTTTTAGTCCCAGTCGCCCGCGCGCGCCGAGCCGTTCGTCGAGCCGGCCGGCCCGCGGGGAGAGCTCTCCCAGGAATGCCGAATCGATGGCATTTCGGGTTTTTGCTCTCGGCTTATTCCCGCGATCGAACGAAAAGAGGCCGGGCGCCCTCGGAGATTCGGGGTAGAGTGGGGGCGTCGAGGAGGCCCATGCGGGACGATTCCACAGGACGAGAGTTCGCCCGGGAGAGCATTGCGGCGCAGGCGCTCGGATGGGTGGATCCGGAGACGCGCGCGATTGTCGCGCCCATTCACCCGTCGACGACGTTCCTGCGAGATCCGGACAACCAGTACCGGTCGGGCAGGGTCTACGGCCGCTCGGACAACCCCACGTTCGATCAAGCCGAGGCCCTGGTGACGGCGCTCGAGGGCGGCGCGTCGAGCATGCTGTTCGCGTCGG
This sequence comes from Polyangium spumosum, assembly GCF_009649845.1. NCBI lineage: Bacteria > Pseudomonadati > Myxococcota > Polyangiales > Polyangiaceae > Polyangium > Polyangium spumosum. The sequence continues at coordinate 111,651 of NZ_WJIE01000007.1, read as the reverse complement.
GGATGGCCGCGGCGACGGCGGTGTTCCTGAGCCTCGAGGCCGGGGACCACGTCGTCGTGCCGGAGGCGATGTACTGCTCGCTCCAGAGCTGGATTCGCAGCGCGGGGGCGCGGTTCGGGTTGCGGGCGTCGATCGTCGACATGACGGATCCGCGAGAGGTCGCGAAGGCGATCGTGCCGGGCGAGACGCGGCTCGTCTGGGTGGAGACGCCGGCGAACCCGCTCTGGGGCGTGACGGACATCGCCGAGGTGTCGCGGCTCGCGCGCGCGGCGGGCGCGCTCGTCTGCGTGGACTCGACGTCGGCGACGCCGGTGCTCACGCGGCCGATCGACTGGGGCGCCGACCTCGTGCTGCATTCGGCGACGAAATATCTGAATGGTCACTCCGACGTCCTCGCCGGCACCTTGACGGCGGCGCGCGAGGGCGATTTCTGGGAGCGCATTCGCGCGACGCGGTCGCAGATCGGCAGCCTCGCGGGGCCCTTCGAGGCCTGGCTGCTCGTGCGGGGAATGCGGACCTTGTTCCTGCGGGTGCGGGCGGCCTCCGCGAGCGCGCTCGCCATCGCCGAGCGCCTCGAGCGGCACCCGCGCGTGCTCTCCGTGTTGTACCCGGGTTTGTCCTCGTTCCCCGGGCACGTGGTGGCGGCGCGGCAGATGGACGGGGCCTTCGGCGGGATGCTCTCGATCCGGATTCGCGGCGGCGAGGCGGCGGCGGTGCGGGTCGCGTCGCGGGTCTCGTTGTGGAAACGCGCGACGTCGCTCGGCGGGGTGGAGAGCCTCATCGAGCACCGCGCGAGCGTGGAGGGGGAGGGCTCGCGCGTGCCGAAGGATCTGCTGCGGCTCTCGGTGGGGATCGAGGCGACGCGGGACCTGATCGCGGACCTCGATCAGGCGCTCGCCGGGGACTGAGTTCTTGTCGAAAAACGCCTCCCGGTGCATCCTCGCGCGCCGATGGAGACGATCCCGGCATGGATCCTCGCCCGCTACCGTGACCTCGACGGCCGGCCTCACGCCGTGCATGGCGGGGGCCTCATCAACCGCACGTTCCTCGTCGAGGGCCGCGCGGGCAAGGTGATCGTGCAGCGGCTGCACCCGGTGTTCGCGGGTGTGGTGAACGAGGACATCGACGCCGTGACCACGCACCTCGCGCGGAAGGGCCTCGTGACGCCGCGGCCTTTGCGCACGGACGACGGCGCGCTCTGGGTCGACGACGAGGAGGGGCGGCCCTATCGCGCCCTCACGTACGTGGCGGGGAGGAGCCACGATCGCGTGCCGAGCGGGAGCGTCGCGCGCGAGGCGGGCCGCATGGTCGCGCGGTTTCACGCGGCCGTCGCCGATCTCGTGTACGACTACCGGCACGTGCGGGCGGGCGTGCACGACACGAAGAAGCACCTCGCCACGCTCGAAGCCGCGCTCGAGGCGCACGCGGGGCACCGGCTCTTCGGCGAGGTCGAGCCGCTCGCGCGGCGCCTGCTCGCCGAGGCCGCCCGACTGCCGGATCTCTCGGGCCTGCCGTCGCGCCACGTGCACGGAGACCTGAAAATATCGAATCTGCTGTTTCAGGGCGAACAGGCCGTGTGCCTCGTGGATCTGGACACACTCGGGCGGATGATATGGCCGTTCGAGATGGGGGACGCGCTTCGCTCCTGGTGCAATCCGGCGGGGGAGGACGTCGAGCGCGTGACGCTCGACGCGGACACGTTCGGCGCGGCGCTCGCGGGGTATGGCGAGATCACGCGTCCTTTGGGGCTCGTCTCGGTCGAGGAGGCGGGGGCCGTGGTGGATGGGCTCGCGACGATAACCTTGGAGCTCTCGGCGCGGTTCCTCGCGGACGCGCTGCGCGAAGCGTATTTTGGCTTCGACCCGCGGCGATTCCCGGCGCGTGGTGAACACAACCTCGTGCGCGGCAAAGGTCAACTCGCGCTCTTCGACAGCGTACAGGCACAGCGCACGGGCCTCGAGCGCGCCGCGCGCGTGGCGCTGGGCTGAGCCACGTGTCCGTCGTCCGGGCGGTAAAAAAAGCGTCCAGCGCTCATTCCGCTCTTGCCACGGGGGCGGATTCATGATCGTTTGCTCACGATATTTGACCATCCTCTGGCCCGACTCCCGGATGTCCCGCCTCTCGTGCGCATGAAGCGACGAGGGTTCGGAGCGGACGCAGCGAGGACCCGGGGTTTTGGTCTCGGCCAGCGAGGAGGCGCGGAGGGTATGATGATGAAGCGAGGGTTCTTCGGGGTGATGTGTGTCGGCGCGGTGCTCGGGTTCGCGAGCCTCGCCGGCGCCGCGCCCATCACGCAAAACACCGACCCCACCACGGTCGATTACGGGGCCTCTGCGGCCTGCGGCAGCGGCGCCGGTACGTCCGAAAACTCGTTCTATCGCGCGTTCGATCTGTTCGGCATCGGCATCCCCGCGAGCGGGATCCGCAGCGTGCAGTTCGGCATCGACGAGGCGCTCGGCGGCCCGCAGGACATCCAGGTCAAGTTCTACACGCTCGGCTCGACCTTCGAGGTGGCGAACCTCGTCCAGATCGGCGCCGTCACCGTGTCGGTCCCGGATCAGCAGGCGTCGCTGATCACGGTCCCCCTGAACCCGAGCATCTCCTTCGATACGCAGGATCAGATCGTCGTCGAGATCTTCGCGCCGGACGGCTCCGCGGACGGCAGGTTCTTCTACGTCGGCTCGAACGGCGCGGGGCAGTCGGCGCCGAGCTACATCCGCGCGCCGGAGTGCTCCATCAACGAGCCGACGGACACCGCGGCGATCGGCTTCCCGGACATGCACATCGTCATGACGCTCGACGTCGGCGCCTGCGGCGACGGCGTGGCCGAGGCCGAGGCCGGCGAGACGTGCGACGACGGCAACACGGACAGCGACGACGGCTGCGATTCGAACTGCACGATCACGGCCTGCGGCAACGGCGTCGTGACGAGCGGCGAGGCGTGCGACGACGGCAACGCGACGAGCGGCGACGGCTGTGACACGAACTGCACGCCGACGGCCTGCGGCAACAACGTCCAGACGGAAGGCGAGGCCTGCGACGACGGCAACGTGGCGAGCGGCGACGGCTGCGACGCGAACTGCACGGTCACGGCCTGCGGCAACGGCGTCGTGACGGACGGCGAGGCCTGCGACGACGGCAACACCGTGAGCGGCGACGGCTGCGACGCGAACTGCCAGCCGACGGGTTGCGGCAACGGCTTCGTGACCGAGGGCGAGGTCTGCGACGACGGCAACACGGCCGACAACGACGGCTGCGACTCGAACTGCACGGTCACGGCCTGCGGCAACGGCGTGATGGCCGGCGACGAGACCTGCGACGACGGCAACCTCGCGAACGGCGACGGCTGCGACGCGAACTGCACGCCGACGGGCTGCGGCAACAACATCGTGACCGGCGGCGAGCTCTGCGACGACGGCAACACGGTGGGCGGCGACGGCTGCGACGGCAACTGCCTCAACCCGAGCTGCGGCAACGGGTTCGTCGGCGAGGGCGAGGCCTGCGACGACGGCAACGACACGAACGGCGACGGCTGCGACGTGAACTGCACGGCGACGGCCTGCGGCAACGGCGTGCTGACGGCGGGCGAGTCCTGCGAGGACGGCAATACGGTCGACGGCGACGGCTGCGATTCGAATTGCACGCCGAGCGTCTGCGGCAACGGCATCCAGACCACGGGCGAGGACTGCGACGACGGCAACACCGACGACGGCGACGGCTGCGACTCGAACTGCAAGCTGCCGGGCTGCGGCAATGCGATCCTCAACGAGGGCGAGGCCTGCGACGACGGCAACACGAGCGACGGCGACGGCTGCGATTCGAACTGCACGGCGACGGCCTGCGGCAACGGCGTGCAGACGCTCGGCGAGGAGTGCGACGACGGCAACGCGGACGACGGCGACGGCTGCGACGCGAACTGCAAGTCGACGGCCTGCGGCAACGGCACCGTGACCGACGGCGAGGCGTGCGACGACGGCAACAAGGACGACGGCGACGGCTGCGACTCGAACTGCACCGCGACGGGGTGCGGCAACGGCGTGCTGACGACCGGCGAGGTGTGCGACGACGGCAACACGACCAACGGCGACGGCTGCTCGGCGGAGTGCCGGCCCGAGTCGACCGGTGAAGGCGGCGGCGGCGGCACGGGCGGCTCGACGCCCGGCTCGGACGTCGAGGGCGGCTGCAACTGCAGCGTGGCGGGCGAGAGCGACACGAAGACCTCGATGGGCCTCTTCGGCGCGCTGCTCGCGGCGATGCTCGTGCCGTTCCGGCGTCGTCGCCGGCGCTGAGCGACGCCCTCACCCCAACCCCTCTCCCTCACCCCAGCCCCTCTCCCGTCCGGGAGAGGGGTTTTTCACTCATCTAAAATTGCGACGATTGCGGAAGTCCGCGCGTCTCTGCGGAAAGGCATGGACGCGGCGTTCGGCGCCGCGGTATGCTCGTTTTCCACGCTCCTTGCCCACACGAAAGCGAGAATTACCATGAGAACGCTTCTTTCCGTGGTCGCGATTTCTTTTGCAATGGTCGGTTGCTCGAGCTCCGGCGACGTGCAGCTCGGGCCGGCGGGCGGCGGGCCGGGCGGCGCGGGGGGCGGAGGGAGCGGGGGCAGCGGCAACGGCAGCAGCAGCAGCAGCGGCAACGGCGGCGGCGGGGCCGGCGGGTCGGGGATGTCGTATACGGTGACGTTCGACCCCGTGAAGGTCGCGCCCGGGACGGAGCGGACGCAATGCGTGATCAAGCGGCTCGGCAATGACGAGATGATCCGGATCCACGAGATCCACAACGTGCTGCCGACGGGCTCGCACCACCTCATCGTGTACCGGACGAACGACACGATGGAGCAGCTCGAGCCCTACGATTGCCAGCCGTTCGCCGACACGCTCGACCCGTCGAAGGGCGCGCCGGTGATGATCACGCAGAAGCACGAGGAGACGCTGACGCTGCCGGACGGCGTCGGGTTCACGATGCAGCCGAACCAGATGGTGCGGCTCGAGATGCATTACCTGAACGCGTCGCTGAGCGAGCTCGACGTGTCGGCGACGTCGACGTTCCACGTGATGAAGGAGGAGGATTTCAAGGACGAGGCCGATTTCCTCTTCATCGGCAGCCCCGACATCAGTATCGCGCCGCACTCGACGGCGTCGCTCGGGCCCGTGTACATGGCGCTGCCCGCGGACCTCGCCGGGTCGAAGTTCTTCGGGGTCACGGGCCACACGCACCAGTGGGGCAAGAACGTGACCGTCGCGACGGCGTCGGGCGAGCTCGGGGGGGAGGTCAGCGTGTACAAGGTCGATAACTGGCTCTGGAGCGAGCCGCCGACCGTGTACCACGATCCGCCGTTCGAGGTGCCGCAAGGCGGCGGCTTCCGGTTCACGTGCGCCTGGGACAACCAGAGCAGCTCGCAGGTCGGGTTCGGGGAGTCGGCGAACCAGGAGATGTGCTTCTTCTGGGCGTATTATTACCCGAGCAAGGGATCCCGCGTCTGCGCGCACACCGAGCAATTCGGCGGCCTCGACATCTGCTGCCCGGGCAGCGAGCTCTGCGATTACCTGTTCAACTGAGCAGACGGGCCCCCTCGGTGTTTCGTCCCGAGGGGGCCGATCCGATCACCAGCCGCAGGTCTCGCCCTTGCTCTCTTCGCGGATGAATTTGCGAAGAGGCTCGAAGTATTCGAGGATCGCGCTCGCGTCGCCCTGGGTCTCGCCGGAGATCGCCTTCATGGCCTCCGGCCAGGGCTTGCTCGCGCCCATCGCCAGCATCGCCTTGAGCTTGTCGCCGGCGGCCTTGTTGCCGTAAATCGAGCAGGTGTGCAGCGGGCCCGTGTGGCCGGCGGCCTTGCAGAGCGCGCGGTGGAACTGGAACTGGTAGATGTGCGCCAGGAAGTACCGCGTGTAGGGCGTGCCGCCAGGGACGTGGAACTTCGCCCCGGGATCGAAGTCCTTCTCGCTGCGCGGAACCGGGGACGCGACGCCCTGGTATTTCTGCCGCAGATTCCACCACGCCTCGTTGTACTTCGCCGGCGGCGTCTTGCCCGCGAAGACGTCCCACCGCCATTGATCGATGAGCTTGCCGAACGGGAGGAAGGCGATCTTCGAGAGCGCCTGCTTCATCAGGAAGTTCGTCTCGGCCTTCGGGTTCTCGGGCGCGTCCTTGAGCAGGCCGATCGTCTTCAGGTAGCCCGGGGTCACGCTCAGGGCGACCGTGTCGCCGATGCCCTCGTGGAAGCCGTCGTTGGCGCCCGCCTGGAAGAGGACCGGGAGGGTGTGGTAGTAGACGTAATAGTAGTTGTGGCCGAGCTCGTGGTGGATCGTGATGAAATCCTCCTCCTTCGGCTCGATGCACATCTTGATGCGGATGTCGCCGCCGTAGGTGACGTCCCAGGCGCTCGCGTGGCAGACGACCTCGCGGTCGCGCGGGCGGACGAAGAGGGAGCGCTCCCAGAAGGTCTTCGGCAGGGGGTCGAGGCCGAGCGAGGTGAAGAACCTCTCGCCCATCTTGACCATTTCAATGGCGTCGACCTTCTTGCCTTCGAGCGCCTTCGTGACGTCGATCGAGGCCTCTTTCGGGTACGGCGTGACGAGGTCGTAGAGGTTCGACCAGTCCTGCGCCCACATGTTGCCGAGCAGGTGCGCGGGGATCGGGGCCTTGTCGCCGATCTTGTCCTTGCCGTAGACCTTGCGGAGCTTCGAGCGGACGAGGCAATGCAGCTCGTCGTAGAGGGGCTTGACCTGGTTCCACAGGCGCTCGGTGTCGGCCTCGAAGGCCTCGGGCGTCATGTCGTAGCCGGAGCGCCAGAGCGCGCCCATGTCGGAGAAGCCGATGGAGCGCGCGCCCTCGTTGCCGAGCTCGACGTAACGGCTGTACCGCTCGCGGATCGGCGGCGCGATCGAGTGCCAGCCGGTCCACGCCTCGAGCAGCTCGTCGTACTTGCGGCTCTTCCCCATGATGTTGGAGAGCTCGTCGAGGTTCTGGCATTTGCCGCCGAGGCGCGAGGGGCAATACTTGCCCTTGCCATAATCCGCCTCCATGGAGACGGCGATCTGCGCGAGCTCGGCCCGCTTCTTCGGGTCCGCGGGCGCCGGCAGGGTGCTCGAGAGCTTGATGAGCTTGAGCTGGCGCGCGACGGGCTCGGGGAGGGTCAGGCCGTCGAAGCGGGTCGCGCCGGTGATCGCGCCGCCGAGGTACTCCATGTTGGCCTCCTCGGCCGCCGCCGAGAGCGCCGTGGTGTCGTCCGTGATGTAGGTCTTGTTGACCCAGGCCGCGCGCGCCGACGCCGTCCAGAGCTTCTTGAGGTCGTCGTTGACGCGGATCGTGAAGCCGTGCGCCTCCTCGGCCGTGGGTGGCTTCTCGGCGGCGGCGCCCGGCCCTTGCGCCGCCGCGGCCGCGCCGCCCGTGGCCGCCGTGGCCGAGGACTGTGTGGGCGGGGGAGGCGCAGAGCTGCACGCGAGGGCCGCGGCCGTGAGGGCGAGCGGGGCGAGGACGGCGAGGGAGGAGAACGAGCGTTGTTTCATGAACCGGGCTCCGAGGGGTTTTGCCCGGTATAATCCGAACCCTAGGCGTCGGGGAAGAGCATTGCGAAGGCCCCGGGCGAAAGAAGGTTGTCGCAGACGAACGTGGCGCCGGCCCGGCCGAGCTCTCCCGGGACGAACCTGCCCGTGGCGACGGCGAGCGACTCGGCCCCGATGGCGAGGGCCGCCGCGACGTCCTTGGGTGTGTCGCCGATGACGACGACGCGACAATCATGGAGATCGCGGCGGAGTTGCTCCGCTCCGCGCCGCGCGCCGGCCGCGAGGATCGCGGCGCGGTCCTCGGCGTCGCAGCCGAAGCCGCCGAAGGAGAAACGATCGAAGAGGCGGGCGCGATCGAGCTTGATGCGCGCGCCGTCCCGGACATTGCCGGTGCCGAGGCCGAGGGCGATGTGGGAATGCGCCGCGGCGCGATCGAGGACGAGGTCGACGCCGGGGTGGGTGGTGTACCCGGTGGAGGCGGCGACCTCGGCGGCGAGGGCCTCGAGGTAGGCGCCGAGGACGCGGTCGATGGCCGGCTCGTCCACGCGCTCGCCGGAGGCGTCGAGGCCCGAGCGGACGATGGCGCGATCGGTCATGCCGTCGAAGGAGAAGTGAGCGCACGCGTCGGCCCGGCCGATGACGCGCTCGAAGGCGCGCTCCATGGAGCGGCGGCCCGCGCCGCCGGAGTCGATGAGGGTGCCGTCGATGTCGAAGAGGAGGACGGTGGGACGCACGGGGGGCAGTATGCCAGAACCTTCGCGGCGCGCTCTCCGTCGCGTCAGGCCGTTCGGCCGGGCGACGGGCTCACGCCTCGCGTACGGTCACTTGCCCTTGCCCTTGCCCTGTCCCTTGGGCTTGCCCTTGAAGGGCTTCGGCGGATCCACGGTGAGGGTATCGGAGAGTGTCCTCAGGTACGCCACGAGCGCGGCCTCTTGCTGCTCGGTGAGCTCGAGGTCGCCGATGAGGCCCAGGTTCTCGGCCGCGTTGTCGATATTGAACTCCGGCTCCGGCCAGCAACCCCTTTCCATCGCCTCCTCGGCCGTCGTGCAGGGCGGGCAGCTCACGTGGTCCCGGAGCAGGACCGAGGTGTTGTAGAAGTGGACCACCTGCTCGAGGGTCTTGAAGTACCCATTGTGCATGTAGGCCTTGGGGAAACCCTTGCCCTGGCGCTTGTCGACGTTGCGCAGGGTGGGGGTCTTGAAGTGGCCGGCGAAGGGGGTCGCGTCCGGGTCGAGCTCGTCGTAGACGGCGCTCGGATCGGCGTGCGAGAGGATGCCGGCGTCGCCGCCATCGGGGTCGTAGTTCGTGGCGTCGCAGTTCGGCGGCAGCCCGATGCTGTGATAGGCGAAATCGCTGTAGATCTGGTCGAGCTCGTCGCCCTTCGAGGCCAGCGCGGGCCCGAGGAAGGCCGACTCGCCGCTGCTGTGGCAGGCATTGCAGCGCGCGGCCTTGAGCTCGGGGTTCAGGCCCGAGTCGTTGCGCCCGTAAAACAGGTCGTGCCCCAGGTTCTCCTCTGGGGTCAGGCTGCTGAAGGGGAGCGCGAGGACCTCCCGGCCCTGCGCGTCGATGGTCCGGGCGGCCATGTCGCGCTTCGAGCTGAACGAGTTCACCTCGTCGGAGTGCTGCCAGGCCGCGAGCGCGAGCGCGACGCGCTTGAAGGCGATGTCCGGGATGCGGCAGTTGATCGGCTCGCCCCAGGCCATCGTGTAAAGAGGCGCATAATCGGACGACGCGACGTGCAAGCAGACGGCCTCGGCGCCGGGCAGGCCGTGATCCCTGCCGTCGGGTACGTTCTGCTCGTTGTCGTTCGGGAAGGGCCCGAGCGCCTGATCCGCGAGCGGGCCGAGGAAACCCTCGTAGGCGTCCTCGAAGAGGAGGCTGCTGAAGATCTCGGAGCCGACGTGCGCGACCGCGCCCTCCCCCGTGAAGTTCGGCGGGGCCTTGAAGGGCTTGTCGCGGCCCTCGGCGCGGCCGTCCCAGAAGGCGCCGCCGTAACAGAGGGGCAAGAAGCCGTTCGTGCACGCGACCTCGGGCGAGAGCACGGCGATGGTCATGGTCTTCGGCAGGGTGGCGAAGGGCGGGCTGAAGCTCGCGTAGGCGCTGCTCGGAGGCTTGCGCCGGCCGGCCGCCTTGGGGTCGGCGCCGGGGACCACGACGCCGTTTTTGTTGACGCCGGCCACGCCGGCCGTCCAGCCGTGCTTGGCGACGTGGCACGTCGCACAAGCCTGGCGAGGCGGAGACGAGATCTTGTCGAAAAAGACGTACTTTCCCAGGTCTTCGAGCGCGCCTTTGTCCTGGGCGAGGGCCGTCCCGCTCATGCTCGAGAGCAGCACCGCCGCGGACGCGAAGAACGTCGCGCTTTTCGTCACCACGTTAAGGGTAATCACGATGCTTTGTCTCCTTGTATTCGATTGTCCGGTCTCTCGTCGGTTCCTCAAGCTATCCGCGCGAAGGCTCCTTTTCTTTTTGCTGGAAAATCGCGGCGACCATGCCCGTGACGCACATCCTGCATGTGCTGGTCAATCGGGCACGCGCGCAAAAAAAGCACGGGCGCGGCACGCCGAGCAAGGCAAGTGCCACGCCGAGTTTTGTCAGTGATGGGAGAAGGCGACGATCGCGGGGAGGCGGGAGCTCCCTCCCTCTCCGAAGCGCGCGCCGCGCGGAGAGGGAGGGCAGGCGAGGGGGAAGGTCACTTCGGCGGCTTCTGCGCGCAGAAACCGTCGATGCACTCGTCGACCGGGTTGCAGCAATCGGCCATCGTCGTGCAGGCGTTGCCGGTCTCCGAGCAGGAGCCGGGCGGCGGGGCCTCGCCGCAGACGTACGCGCCGGAGCTCTGATCCTTGACGCATTGACCGTCGCAGCAATCGGCGCCCGTCACGCAGCCCTCGCCCTTCTCCTTGCAGGGCTCCTTCGCCATGTACGCGTTCTCGGAGAGGCCATTGCCCTCCTGGCCGCGCATGTAGAAGGGCGGATGCGAGGGATCGGCGGCCGTCGGCGGGTCGTCGATCGCCGTCATCCAGAGCTGCTGCCGGTTCGTGTTGACCAGGGTGTTGCCGTAATCGCGGCGCGAGATGAAGACGAGCCAGTAGTAGCCGCCCGCGCGCTGCGGCGCGAAGACGGGGTTGAAGCTCTTGTTGTCGCTCGCCGCGATCGCGAGCTTCTTCAGCTCGGTGCCGTCGGGCTTGACGAGCCAGAGGTCGCCATTGCCCGTCGACCGCGAGCCCTGGGTGGGACGGCCGAACGCGATGTACTGGCTGTCGGAGGTGAAGCTCGGGTACGCCGGGCGGCCCTGCGCGCCGGCCTGCTGGACGATCTGCTTCACGTTGCTCACGGTGACGCCGTCGGCGGCGACGTCGCCCGTCGCGAGGTAACCGCTGTTCGCGTCGAAGATCCAGCCATTGCCGCCGAGGCCGCAGATGGCCGCGAGCTTCGCGCCGTCGGGCGACCACGCCGGCTCGCCGCAGCCATTGCCCATGGCGTTGTTGTTGAGCACCGCGCCGCCCGCGGCGTCGACGATGCGCAGGATGGAGCTGCCAGGGCTCGACGCCGCGTCGTTGCTGACGACGAGCTTGTCGCCCGTGTGGTTGAAGGCGCCGAACGTGCCGCCGATGGGCGAGGGCGGCTGGATCGGGCCGTACACGGCCGGCGTCTGCGTCAGATCGATGGTGATCTGCGGGAAGGGCACGTTGCTGTCGAGCGTGGCCATCATGGTCTTGCCGTCGCGGCTGACGGTATGACAGCCCCAGCAGCCGCCCGGGTTGAAGAACTCCTCGGGCGTGGCGGACTCGGGCTTGATCTTGAGGATGCGGCCGTTGCCGGCGCCGTTCAGGGGCAGCTCCCAGTAATACACGGCGCCGCGGACCTTGCCCTGCGCGATACGCCAGGTCTGGACCACGGGCTGGTAGGCGCCGCCGCCGGGCGCGAGGCGCGAGAGCTGCACCAGGACCGGGTCGCTCTGCGCGCCCGTGCCGGAGGAGCCGATGTATTCCCAGTCCTTCTGGTCCATCAGATACCGAGCCGGCGCGCCGGTCTGGAAATAGACCACGTATTCGAGGTGCTTCTCGGTGATCTTGAGGCGGTAGGTCTCGCCGCTCCCGACGTTGTTCCACTGCACCTCGGGCGCGAGGACGCCGAGCGGGAAGACGGTGTCGTGGTACGGATAAACGACGTTCATGCCCGGATCGGGGCCGACCGGGGTGTCGAAGGCCGCCTGCTGCGCGGGGTCGAGGTTCGCCGCGTTGACGGTCTTCTTGACGTTGACCGTGACGTTTGTGCTGACATCGGCCATGTTGAGCTTGGCCGTGAGGACCCCCGTGCCGCCGACGTTGCCGGTGGGCGTGAAGGTCGCGCCGGTCATGTCGCCGATGTCGGGGCGCTCGTAAACCCACGAGACGCTGCTCGTGACGTCCTGGCCGTCCTGGGTCTTCACGGTGAAGACCTGGTTCGGCTTGTTGAGGTCGACGACGCTCAGCGTCGGGTTCTGGGGCGTGATGACGAGCTGCTGGACGTTCGGCGTGCCCCCATTGCCGCCCGAGCCACAGTTGAACAGGCAGCCCCCTTCGCCGCCCTGTGCGCCCTGGCCGTTTCCGCCGCTGTTCGAGCCGCTCGAGTCGCCGGCGTCGCCGCCGGAGCCGCTGCTGCTGCTGCCGCCGCTGCTACAGCCGTAGGCGAACATCGCCACGCCGAGCGTGCTCACGAAACCAAGAAATGCGAAGCGTCTGCGCATGCCCTTCTCCGCTCTGGATCGCCGACCGTACGTGGCGGGCGAGTAGCGGAGAGGATATCACCCAGCGGAGGGGCTCTGCAGGCCGAACTGCTGCCTTTCCCACCGAAAAGGGAGGCGAGCCGGGTTTTGCGGGATGCTCGGGAAAAGGAAGGGCCGCGGCGAACGTCCGGCGGCGCGATCAGCCGCGGGCGGTCCTGCGGCGCAGGACGAGGGCCGCGCCGAGGAGCAGAGCGGACAGGCCTGCGAAGGACGAGGGCCGAGGCGCGCCTGCGACGCGGCAGCCGCAGCCGCCTTGCTTGGGCTCGACGGACGGGGGCGCCTCGGTGGGCGTCTCGCCCGTGGCGGCTGCGTCGTTCGTCTCCTCGGGGGCGGCGGGCTCGCTTCCGCCTTCGGTCTTCTCGGCCGAGGTGTCTTCGGCCTTCTTCTCCTCGGCGGGCTTCTTCTTCTTTTTCTCGCCGGCGAAGACGATGGCGCGACGGTCGACGATGGGGTTGTCGCCCTTGAGGATCAGCTTGATGGTCTGGCCCATCTGGGCGCCGTCGTTCTGGCGCGTGATCTTGAGCTGGTATTCGCCGGCCTCGAAGCCCTTGTCGCGGCGGATCACGAAGTCGAACTTCGTGATGTTGAAGACCTTGCCGCTCGCGTCGGAGAAGCCGACGTCCATGCTCTCGTTGATGCTCGGCTGGCCTTTCAGCGGGAGCTTCGTGAGGATCGGCCGCTCAGGGGACTGGTCGGTGAGCGAGCGCTCGTAGAGCACGACGGGGGTGAAGCTGAAGATCATCGGCACGTAGGCGATGTCCGGCTTCGACCCGTAGTTGATGGTGAAGTTCAGCTTCCACCGGCCGTTGACCTCCTCGGGCTCCTTCGTGGCCATGGTGACGGTGCCGGCGGCGAACGCGTGCGTCGGCGCGAAGAGCACGAACGCGAGCGCGAGGGCGGCGAAGAACGCCTGAAGGAGGGCTACGCGTCGCGGCGGGCCCTTGTGTGTCAGCGCTGATTTCATGGTGGGACAACCTATCAGATTGTGGTTCACGGGAACCAGAGGAGCTTGTCCTCGGCGCTCTGGTAACACTCGGCCTGGGCCTGCTCCTCGTTGTCGCCGCAGGAGCCGCCGAGGCAGCCGGCGATGTCGTGCAGCGTCCGGGCGTTGTACCGCGTCGTGAACATGGCCTGCTGCGCGGGCTCGAGGCGCTTCATGGCGGCCTTGCACTCGGTGAACTCGACCTTCTCGCAGCGCACGGCGCGGTTGCAGCGGGCGTCGATGACCTCGTCGACGCCGGCGCTGGTCATCGGCAGATCGACGAGGGCCTTCTCGTTGCACTCGGAGAGGAGCAGGGCGCGGTCGGCGGCGGCGGGATCACCGGACTGCTTGGCCTCCTCGACGCGCTCGAAGAAACACTTCGTCATCACGCGGATGTACGCGGCCGAGGCCGCGGGGAAGGCCGAGCGGCACTCCGTCATGCGGTCCCAGGCGCCGCCGGGGCCCTCGGACTTGGCGAGGGCGTCACACCACGCGGCCTGCGCGGCCGTGACGTCGGGGCGGTCCGGGTAGTTCGCGTTCCCGCCGCACGCAACAAAGGCGAAGCCGAGGGCGAAGAGGGCCGCGGCGCCGCGGGCGAAGCGCGGGCGATCCTTGGAAGAGGAAGAGGCGTCGTGCATGGAGCGACGGTACCACGCAGGGGCGGGGACGGACGAGTCCGTCTGTCATGGGGGAGGCGCAGGGACGGGGCGTTCGTCCCCGACGAAGGGGCGCGTGGAGGGGGAGCGCGCGCCTGGCCGCGCCATAACGGACGAAATCTTTGCGCTTGCGTTTCGCGCCCCCGTCTCGGAAGCTGGGAGGTGAACGTGGGCCGCCATGACGAATCCTCCAGAGAACAGCTCTGCGGCGCGAAGCATGGGCGGCCGTGACGTGAACGAGCCTCCAGATCCAGGCTTGTTGATGTTCGGGCGTGGCATGAGCCGCGCGACCCACGTGGGGGCCGCCGATCGGCTCGATCCGAGGCGCCGCGGCGCCGAGGAGCGGGCGCCCGATCTGGCGCGGGGCCCTCCGGTCGAGATCGCCGAGCGATAGCAGGCGAAGGCGGGCATTCGCGCGTTCGAGGCGCGTGTGCCGCGGCCTTCGCTCGTTCGTGATTTCAACCGACGAGGCGGCGATGAGGTTCTCGTACTTTCTCACGCGCCCCGAGCTCGTGCTTTTCGTGAAGCTCGGGCTCCTGGTGTCTTGCGTCGCGGGGCTGCGATCGCTCGCCGGTGTGCTCACCGGGGAGAGCGACCAAGACGAAAGCGGCGAATGATTCCTCTCGAGCGCGGCGCGCGCGTCGAGCCGCGCCGCGCCGCGTTCTCTTTCCATTCGAATGTCCAGACCACTGCACAGGAGGTCCATCCCATGTATCCCACCGCTCCGAACCTCGTGATCACGACCCAGGACGCCGAGCGCCTCCGCCTGGTCGTCGAATACCACCTCGAAGGCGTCACGCGCGCGGCGGCGGAGGCGCTCGACAGGGAGCTCGCGCGCGCCGAGCTCGTCGCCCCGCCGAGCGTGCCGCCCGACGTGGTGACGATGAACAGCCGGGTCGTCTACATGGACGAGATCACGCTGCGGCGCCGCGAGGTGATGATCACGTATCCGCGCGACGCGCATGTCGACCAAGGGCGGGTCTCCGTCCTCTCGCCGATTGGAACGGCGCTGCTCGGGCTCGCCGTGGGCCAGGCGATCGTGTGGCCGATGCCCATCGCCGGCCAGCGGCGGCTGCGCGTGCTCGCCGTCCCCTACCAGCCCGAGGCGGCGGGGAATTTTTACCTGTGATGCGAGCAGGCGGACAGGCCCTTTTTTATGCTTGCAAAACGTCGCCGGAGGCGATACAACCGCGTTGTACACGAAAACGTCCCTGGCAGCTTGGCACGTCGATCCTCTTCCGAAGACTGACGCTCGCTTGGAAGACTGGATGACGCAACGTGCGCTGCGGCGGACGATGTTCCCATGATGGGGCTTCGTACGTTTCAGTGCGCCCTCCGTTCGCCCCCTGAGGCTTCTTCGAACGGTCGGCGCCTGGCGTCCTCGCGGACGCTCGTCGAGAAGCCACGAAAGCAACATGGGAAATCGCCTTTACGTCGGAAACCTCTCGTTCAGCACCACCCAGGCCACGCTGGAGGCCGCGTTCGCCGCTGCCGGCGACATCCGCGAGGTGGCGATGCCCACCGACCGTGAGACGGGCCAGCCGCGCGGCTTCGCGTTCATCACGATGGGCAATGCGCAGGCGGCGAACAACGCCATCGCGCAGTTCAACGGGATGATGCTCGACGGGCGCTCGATCAAGGTGAACGAGGCGCAGGAGCGTCCCCAGCGCGGTGGCGGCGGTGGCGGCGGCTACGGCGGCGGCGGCGGCGGCGGTCGCGGCCGGTACTGATCGAGCAACAACAATCGGCGGCGCGGCTGCGGCGGCTCTCACGAGCGGCCGTGACGCGCCGCCATTGTGCTTTCTATCCCTCGAAAGCAGGGGATGAAACAATCACCGGGCCTCTGGTGACCCGCGTGCGAGGAGCGACGAATGGCGGTCGACAGTTGCGGAATCTGCGGCGGCGACGGCCGTATCACGAACTCCTTCGGGAACGAGACGCGATGCCCGAGTTGCCACGGGACGGGGCGGAGGTCCGACGAGGGCGGGCTGCGTGACGTGACGAAGACGAAACCTTCGCACTACCGCGGCACGAACAAGCCGGGCGCCCCACCCCCGAAGGCCCAGGGGCCTGTGACGTTCCAAGGCGTTCAGCTTGCGAACGATGTGCAGGCGAGCGCGCACGTCTCGAACGACACGAAGGCCAAGCTGATGCGCGAGATCGCGGACCACGAGGCCACGCACGGAAAATGCACCGAGACCTTCATCAAGAAGGTCAAGAAGCAGCTCCGCTCGATCGCGCCGATCGCGCGGTGAGCGGCCGCTCGTATCGCGAGGCGCGTGCTCGCTCGTGACCGCGAGCAAAGGAGGACGATGAATTACCGCAAGAACCTCGAGCGCACAGAGCGGCGGAACCAGCGTTTGGCCCGGGAGGACGCCGCCGGCAAGCTCACCTCGCGCGCGCCGGACCTGATGGATCTCCAGATCGAGATCGACGAGACGCCTCGGGGCAACAAGGTGGGCGGCACGCGTTACATCCGACGCGTCGTCCTCGCCCAGGCGCCGGCCCTCTTCGAGGTGCCGTGCTCCGAGCCGAAATGTGAAGAAGGCGGATACGACATGACGCGCGAGATCCTCTACGCCCTCGCGTCGCGCCGGACCCTCTTCGAAGGCCAGCACGCGTGCGCGGGGCGGTGCAGCGCGGGCGAGTGCAACCGAGTCCTTCATTACGTGGCGACCGCGAAGTACCGGCAGGACCAGGACGCGTCGACGCCGCCGCTGCGCGCGGGCTGATGCGCGCGCCGGCCCGGACGGCGGTGCCGGCCCGAGGCGCAGGAGCCCGCGACGGGCGAAACGTGGCTGCGCGCGGGGGGAACGCGTGGACGTCGCGAAAAAAACGCGTTTCGCCGAAGCGGAGCGCTTGGCCTTCCGGAGGGACGCGCGCTCCGACCCGGCGGCGCCGCTGGACGGCCGGAAGGACGACCGTTGCGAGATCGCGGAGCGCGTGTCCTTCGGGGGTAGGATATGGATCTGGCCGGTGCGGAGCGCGCGTCCCTCCGGAGGGATGTACGCTCCGACATTTCGGCGCGCGTGTCCTTCACGAGGGTCGCAGGCTCCGACCGGGCGGAGCGCTCGTTCCTCCGGGTGGGGCGACGGCTCCGAAATGCAGGAGCCAGAAATCTGGCGAGGGACGCACGTTGCGAGCGCGCGTTGCGCCTGAAACGCAGGCGTTTTTACCGGAAGAGCTTCGAGACGAGCGTCGCGCGCGTGGCGACGGTGCGGGCTTCCGTGACGAGCAGGCGCTCCTCGGCGAGGCGTAGACCTTCGGGGGAGCCGCGGTAGAGGAAGACGCGTGACTCGCCGATCTGCACGCAGTCCTCGAAGCCGTCGCCGTCGATGTCGCCCGGGCAGCCGGCCGCGCGGGCGAAGAAGTTCGTGTTCGCGGCGTCGATGTATTGCTGGTTGATGGGGACGGCGAAGTCGAGGCCCCCGACCTCTTGCTCGGCGCGCGCGGGGCCGCCGAAGAAGCCGCCGATGCCGCGGATGGTGTTGAGCTCCAGCGGCCCGGTGCCGTCGTCGACGAGCTCATAGGAGCCGATGACGTCGGTGTGGCCGTCGCCGTTCACGTCGGCGCCCACGCCCTCGGAGGGCTTCCCGTACACCGGGCTCGACGCTTTCCAGGAGACGAGGCCGCGGAGGTTGCCGAAGAAGCCGGCCGCGTCCCCGCGGAGCCACGAATACCAGACGCGGATGGGCTCGTCGTTGTCGTTCGGGCCGGGGAGGAGGAAGCCATTTGGCCAGTTGAACCCGACGAGGTCGCCGGTGCCGTCGGCGTCGAAATCGAAGCTCAGGCCGCCGAGGCGCCCGAAGTCATTGCCGAAGGTGAGGTCGCCGGGCATCAGGGGGCCCTCGGTCGCGAGGCCCGAGGGGCCGCCGAGGTGGAGGTTGACGGCGAGCTCGTCGGTGTTCGGGTTTTGCCAGGCGATGAGCACGTCGTCGTAGCCGTCGTTTTGCAGATCGCCGACGGGGACGGCGCCGAGGATCTGCCGGCCCCCGCCGTCGTTGGCGAGCTCGAGGTCCGGCTTGCCGTTCGGGCCGCCCGCGGCGCCGTAATGCACGGCGAGGTGCGTGAAGAACCGGATGACGAGCACGTCGGCGAAGCCGTCGCCATTGAGATCACCGGCCGGATAGCCGCGCGGGCCGAGCCGCTCCTCCGTGGGCGGGGTCGACTCTTCGAGGACGACGGCCTCGGGATCGGTGGGCCCGTTCGGGCCGCCGCGATACAGAAAGACCTGCGATTGTTTCGTGAGCAGGTCCTTGCCGACGAGCAGGTCGGAGTAACCGTCGGCGTCGACGTCGCCCGCGTGGGAGACCCAGGTGAGGGGCGCGTAACTCGCGCCGGGCGCGCGCCGGTAATGGCCCTCGTCGAAGCGGATGCCCGTCTCGCCGCCCGGGTAGAAGGCGACCCAGTTCGAATCACGGGAGGTGTCCAGCGTGACGAGGTCGGCGAAGCCGTCGCCGTTCCAGTCGACGTCACGCGAGGGATTGGGCGCGCGTTTCACCTTCGGCGTGCCGAGGGATTCGCTCCAGCCGACGGGCACCACGACGCCCGGACCTTCGGGCTCGCCGCCGCACCCGCCGAGGAGGACCGCCGCGACGAGGAGCCGCGCCGCGCCGCGCGCCCCCTTGCCATTTTTCGTTTCCTGCGCTCGCTGCTTTCTCATAGAGTGGGCCATCATGACGCGAAACCAATCTCCATTGCAACACAAGAGAACGGCCGTCCTGCTCGCGTTCGCCCTGCTCGCGGGCCTCACCTCGCTCTCGTCCTCCTGCAAGCGGCACGGCCTCGGCGAGCAGTGCGTGTTCGGCTGCGAAGTGCAGGTCGTCGAGACGGCGGACGGCACGATCAACGTCTGTCACCCTACCCGCGAGGACTGCGAGGAGCCGTACTTCTGCTCATTGGAGACGAACCACTGTGAGAAGCCGACGCCGCGCGGGGAGCCCTGCGGCGAGCAGTGCGAGACCGGCCTCGTCTGTCGCTTCGACGGGATCTGCGAGGAGCTCGGGCGGGAGGACAAGCCCTGCCAGACGGTGAGGGATTGTATCGACGGCCTGCTCTGCAATTACGGCGCGGCGCCGGACGATCCCGAGCGGCTCGGGCGCTGCAAGCCGCTCCAGGGCGAGAATGGGCCCTGCTTCTGGGAGAACGCGTCGAAGGAGGGCACGGACGAGACGTTTGGCTCCGACGGCTGCAAAGGTGATCTCGTCTGCGAGCCGCTCGCCCGCGTGACGCCGGAGGAAGTGCCGGAGGGGACGACGATCTGCAGCGGCATCAACCCGTGCGGGCACCCCGGCGTCTGCAAGCGCGCGGGCCTCGCCCCGGCAGGCGCGCTCTGCGTCGAGGACCGCGCCTGCTCCACGGGGCAATGTTACAGCTCGACGTTCCCCACGGGAAAGCGGGACGACCCTCGTTTCTTGTGCCTCAACGGCAACGACGACTGTTACGCCGGCGCCTGGCCGGGGACGTGCGTCACGAAGGACGACGGCCTCGTCCACGACGCCTGCGATCCCGAGCAGCCGAACGCGAAGACCTGCGCCGCGCCGCTCGTCTGCACGAAGCAATGGGGCTGCGTGACGCCGCATTCGGTCGGGGTGGACATGCCCTGCTCGATCAATTCGAACATCGGGCCGGAGCCGATCGTGTGTGGCCTCGGGCTCGAATGTATCAACCAGGAGGGATCCTGGCGCTGTCTCTGAAACGGTCACACCGCGAGACGGACGAGACGGAGTCAACCTGTACCTCCCGGCCGGGCTCGACAAGGCGCCGAAGAAGACCCCCGTCATCGTGAGCGGCCGCGTCGCAGGTCGGTTGGGACCCACCGGTATTTCCTCACGTCGCAGGGCTACGTCGTCGTGGAGCCGAACGTCCGCGGCTTGTCCGGCTTCGGGCGGGCGTACGAGATGGCCGACAAAGAACCGCCCGCGCGGAGGGACCGGTGAAGGGTAACAGGCGCCCCTTGACGGGGCCTGGCTTCACGCGCAGCATCCGCAGCGGACGCGTGTTTGCCGCGTAGGATACACCCATGCTCATCGAGTTCAGCGTCGAGAACTTTCTGTCTTTCAACGAGCGCGTGACGCTCAGCCTGGTCGCCGCGCCCGAGGTAGACGCAACAGATGGGCTGATCGAGAACACGTTCGAGGCGCCTGGCGGGATTCGGCTCCTGAAGAGTACGCTGATCTATGGAGCCAACGCGAGCGGGAAGTCGAACTTCATCAAGGCAGTCAAATTTGTCCGGTGGCTGGTCCTCGACTCGGCGAAGGATACCCAGGCTGGCGAACCCATCAAGGTCACTCCGTTCCGGCTCGACCCGGTCGCTGCGGAACGGGAAAGTTCATTCGAATTGATCTGGATGTTGAATGGTTCTCGTTACCGATATAGCGTCTCGGTACGCAGCGCTGGTGTCGCGGAGGAACACCTGTTCCGTGCTCCTGCGGGTGTAGATCTCGAGGTGGCGTTGTTCCGACGCGATGCGTCCGGCATCGACGTTGGCGATGAGTTTCCCGAAGGGCGGGACGTCGTGACGAAAACTCGCGCCAATGCGCTGTTTCTGTCCGTGGTCGCGCAGTTCAACGGCAGCGAGTCGCAAAAAATCATTGCTTGGTTTCGTGAGCAGCTCGGGATCGCCTCCGGGCTCGAGGATGAGAGGCTTCTGGGCTTCACCATGCACCAGCTCCGGGAAGGCGCGTGGACCCAGGAGATTCTTCGCCTGGCGCGCGAGGCCGATCTTGGAATCGTAGGCATCTCTGCGCCCGAGATAGGACCAGAGATGTTGCCCGGCAACCTACGCGAAGAGTTGAGAAACCTGATCCTCTCCAAAGAGTACGGCACCCTCGTCGTTCGACGGAAGATGTTCGACTCGGTCGGACGGCCTACGGGCGAGGTGGAGTTCAAATGGGGTGACGAGTCCGCGGGCACGCAAAAATTCATCGCTCTTGCTGGCCCCTTGCTCGATGTCCTCAAGAGCGCAACCACGTTGCTCCTCGACGAACTCGATGCCCGCCTCCACCCTCGCCTGTGCCGCGCGATCGTGAGGTTGTTCCATGAGGAGTCAAACCCGAACAACGCGCAACTCGTCGCGGCTACCCACGACACGAATCTGCTCGATCGACAGCTACTTCGGCGTGATCAGATTTGGTTCACCGAGAAAGATGCTCGCGGCGCCACGAAGCTCTACTCCCTTGCCGAGTTCGACCTGCCGGCCGAGGCGCGTTACGAGCGCGATTACCTGCTCGGCAAGTACGGCGCCGTGCCCATCATCGGCGAGCTCGTCAACCCGGAGGACGTGAAGTGACCCGCGACGGCACAAGGGGCGGCGTCCGCCCGCGTATCGTCGGAGGACGCAAGCCACTCGCATCCTTCTTCATCGTGTGTGAAGGAACGAAGACGGAGCCACAGTACTTCGAGGGCTTCCGGCTCCCTTCCATATCGGTCAAGGTCGTGGGGACCGGCAGGAACACGCGGAGCCTGGTCGAGGAAGCCATCCGGCGCAGGGAGGAGGGATACGACCATTATTGGTGCGTGTTCGATCGGGACTCGTTTCCCGCGCAAAATTTCAATACTGCGCTGGAGAAGGCGAGGCGCGCAGGCTTCCAGGTCGCCTACTCGAACGAAGCGTTCGAGATCTGGTATCTGCTACACTTCGAGTACTATACCTCGGCGACCTCTCGCGACCTCTATGCCGATAAACTGAGCCAGCGTCTCGGTCGACCGTACAAGAAGAACGACGAGACGATCTTCATGTCGTTGCGGGACCGGTTGCCGGACGCGATCAAGAATGCTCGGAACTTGCTCACCAGTTACGGGGCGAACCACAACCCCGAGAAAGATAACCCTTGCACGACCGTCCATCTGCTGGTCGAGCAGTTGATGGCTGCGAAGGGTGCGCCAACGCCACCGTAGAACATCGTTCGGTTTGCAACCGCTCGATGCTCTTGACGCCGCCACCGAGCCACTTCGCGCTCACGGGCTCGAGCAGACCGCCTTGTCGCCCCGTTGCCCCGCCTCCCGCACGATGGCTTCTCCAGACGGGAATCGCACGATCAGCGTCCGATCGTTTTTCGGCCATCGGACCTCGAGGCCCTCCAGGCAGGCGCGGCCCGCGGAGGTGGTGACGAGGGCCGTGGCGTCGAGGCCGGTTTCGTCCTGATCCGGGTGGGGCGGGTCGAACCGCAGGTCCACGAGGACGTCGGCGAGCAGGCGGTAGGCGTCGGGGTCGGGGCGGCAGGCGGCGGAGGGGTCGAGGCGCGTGAGGCTGCCGGCCGGGCGGAGCGGGCCGACGGTGGCGCGGAGGAGGTCGAGGTCGGCGAGGAGGATGTCGCCGGAGCTGCCAGAGACGAGGCTCAAGGCAACCCGCGCGGGGCCTTTGCCGAGGCGGCGGGCAAGGCCGAGGCGCTGGCGCTTGACGTCGGGGATGTAGCCAGGTTTGGCGAAGGGGCGAAGGAGGCCGCCGCGGAGGAGGGAGAGCTCGGAGGAGGCGAGCGTGAGGAGGTCGCCGCGGTCGAGGTCGACAGCGACCCTGAAGTCGCCGCCGTGCTCGAAGGGGAGGGCGGAAGGGCTCGAAAGGCCACGCGGGAGGCCGAGGTCGAGGCGACGGTCGTTGGCGCGGAGGAAGAAGCCGACAGGCGAGGGGCCCTCCGCGAGCAGGACAGGGACGAGGGCGTCCCGGGCCGGGGGGAGGACGAAGCCAGGGGCCTTGACGGTGACCACGCGCAGGGGGCGCGTGTCGAAGGGGAGGCCGACGTCGGCCGTCAAGGTGTCGCCGCGCATGCCGCCGACGGCAGAGCCGAGGTCGTGGCGGATCGTGCTCGGGTTGAGGAGGAAGGTGCCCTGCTTGGGCGTGTCCTTCGGGGCGGGAGGGCCGGCGAGCCGGCAGCGGAGGGGGAGCGCGCCGAGGCGCTCGACGGGCGGAGCGGGCGCCGAGGGGACGTCGGGGGGCGGAGGTTTGGGGGCCGCGGGCGCGGGGCCCCCCCAGCCGAGGCGGACGACGCTGTTTCCGAGGGCGCAGCCGAGCTCGGAGCAGCCCTGGATGGAGCTCGCGTCGTAGGGAGCGCGGAGCTCGACGACGGGCGGGGGCGGGGCGACGGGGCGGAAGGTGCGGCCGCCGTCGATGGTCTCGTGATAGGTGTCGAGGTCGTCGACGCTGGCGCGAGCGAGGGCGAAGGGGCCGCCGCGAACCACCTCGACGACGCCGGGCGGGAGGGGGTGGACCTCGACGCGGCCGTCGAGGCGGATGTGGACGCCGGCGAAGCGTCCGCCGAGGCGCGTGGAGACGGGGAGGAGGCGCTCGGAGCGGCCCTGGGGGATGGACTCGGGATCTTCGGCGTCCTCGCCCTCGGGGGGCAGGGCGATCCAGCCGTGGAGGGAGCCGTCCTTGTCGTCGAGCCAGAAGTCGCGGTCGATCGAGCGGTAGGGGAGGTCCTCCTGGGGCGTGAGCAGGGCCGGGAAGAGGGCGCCGCCGAGGGCGGGATCGTCGGGGTCGACGTGGACGACGCGGACGCCCTCGGGAGGGGGAGCGGCTTTCTCGGGCTTCGGCCGGAGGACGAGGGCCGTGACGGTGCCGCCGTCGCCGGGGAGGAAGCGGTAGAGGTGGGCCGCGTCTTCGCCGCGCAGGCGTCGCTCGGTCCAGGCGCCGTCGGCGCCGCGGACGCAGACGTAGGCGTCGTCGGTGGGGGTCGGATCCAGGGGCTCGGGCGGGTCCTGGGGCTCGGGCGGGGGCTCGCTGGGGCCGAAGAGCCGGTTTTGTCCCTCCATCTCGACGGGCGGGGCGCCCCGGAAGTCGGCGGCCGTGGGCACGAGGGCGCCACATCGACCCAGGAAGGCGAAACGCTCGCGGAGGCCGGCGACGAAGGTCCCGGGCTCGGGGAAGGTGGCTTCGAGGCGCGGCGCGGAGGGGTCGCCCGCGAGGGCGAGGACATGCGCGCCGTGGGGGTGGGTGCAGGCGAAGAGGAGGCCTTCGCCGCGGGCGATGGGCTGGCAACGGGCGTAAGGCTCGGCGACGGTGGACCAGGGGGCGTCGCCGAGGGGGCGGCCCGTGGCGAGGGAGAGGACGCGGGCGGAGCGATCCCGGGCGCCGACGATGGCGCGGCCCCCGGGGAGGCGGGCCCCGGCGAAGACGGCGGTCGCGAGCTCGAAAGGGGCGAGGGTGCGGCTCGCGAGGGCCGGGTCCTCCGGGGGGGTGGGCATCGACGCCCAGCCGAGGTCGCTCGGAGGGTCGGCGACGACGGGGACGAGCCCCTTCCCAGGGTCGAGGGCGAGCGTGGGCTGCATGTGGCCCTGGCCGGTGAGCAGGAGGAGCCTGCCAGCCGGGCCCTCCATGAAGCCGGAGAGGCGCGTGCCGCGCTCGGCGGTGAGGTCGCGGAAGGTCTTGCCGCCGTCGAGGGTGATCTCGGCGCGGCCGAAGGCGTCGATGCGGGCGCCGTGTTTGCCGTCGAGGGACATGGCCTCGGCGAAACGCGCGAGCTCGGTGCGGCGGAGGGCCGGGGCGGGGCCGCGGAGGTCGAGCTCGAGCAGGCCGAGGGGGGTGCGCAGGACGAGGGTGTCGAGCCAGGGGCGCGCGCCGCCTTCGGCCGCGACCTCGGCGAGGGGGCGAAGCGGGCCGAGGAAGGTGGCGCCGTGGTAGGTGCGCGTATTCGACCAGAAGACGAAGCCGCCGCCGAGGCGCGCGGGCAAGGAGCGGAAGCCGACGAGGTGCTCGGGGCCAGGCGCCTCGGCGAGGACGAGGCCGCCGTTGAGCAGGAAGCGGGTGCCGTCGGCGAGGGCAGGCTCGGGGCGCGGCAGGTCGGCGGGGCGGCCGGCCTGGTCGAAGACGACGCCGACGCCGTCGGCGAGCACGTACCGAGCCGGGCCGAGGAGCGCCTCGGGTCCGGCGGGCGCGGGGAGTTTCGGCGCGGGGGCTGCGGTGGAGGCGCCCTGGTGCGCGGGCTTCGCGCCGCCGCAGGCGGTGAAGGAGGCGGCGAGCAGGGCGAGGGGCGCGGCCCGGGGGAAGGCGCGTTTTCTCATCGGACGATGCCTTCGCAGGTGAGCGGCTGCCGGACCTCGGCGCCGAAGCCGAGGACGACGAGCGTGCCCTTGCCGGGGCCCTTGCCGTCGAAGCGGGCGACGAGCTTGCGGACCGTGCCCGGCGGGTCGTAGGCGCCGAGCTCGGGCTCGTGGCGCTCGTCGCGGACGGCGATCTCCACGGCCTCGAGGCAGACGCGCGCCTCGGACCACCGCAACACGGCGAGCCCCGCGGAGCCACTCGCCGTGACGCCGAGGAGCGAGCCCTGCGCGAGGCCGATCGCGGTGTCGAAGGGCAGGACGACGCGGGCGTCGTCGGGCGCGGGCGCGCAGCGGGGATCCGAGGCGGCGAGCAGGCCTTCGAGGGACACGAGGCGCGTTTCGGCCCCGAGGGCGCCTCGATCCGGGTCGAGCGGGGCGAGCACGGCGTCACCGGCGGCGTCGACCGCGATGACGACGGGGCTCTGCCCGCGCAGGCCGGCGGCGAGGTCGTAGCGGTGGGCGCCGTTCGGCGGGTGGAGCGAGCCGAGCTCGCGCAAGACGCCGGCGGAGACGGGGCGGCCGGGGGTTTTGTCGCGGGTCTGTCGGGGCAGCTCGACCGTGGAGACAGCGCGCCGGATGCTCGCTCCATGCACGAGCAGGGCGCGGCTGCCGAGCACGACGCCCACCGTGGGCTCTTCGGTGCAGCCGCCGCCGATGGGCATCGTCAGGCCCGCGTCGTCGGTGAGCGGGGCGGCGCAGCGGCCGTACCCCGAGGTGGCCACCGCGCGCACCTTCGCGCCGTCGAGCACGTAACCGAGCCGGATCTCGTGCGGGTGGAACGGGGAGCTGCCGAGGCGCGAGAGCGGCACGGTGGCGCGCGTGATCGGCGCGGCGAGGTCGAGCAGGGGGACGAAGGCGATCTCGGCGTCGGCGGAGGTGGCGAGCTGCGGCGTGCCGCTCCAGGGGATGAGCATGCCGCCCGTGAAGCCGATGCGGCCGGGGGCCATGCGGGCGATCGGGGCCTGCGTGTAGCCGAGGCCAAACGACTCGGGGATACGCTTGCCCTCCCCCGGGCCGGCGAACCGGCAGGCGAGGCGCACGAGCGGCGGGTCCGGGATCGTGCGCTGGTAGCCGGGCGCCTGCCGGGCCGGGGTCGTGTCCTCGGCAGGGGCGTCGGGCCCCTCGTTCCAGCCGATCCGCAGGAACGTGCCGAACTGGCAGCCGACCTCGCTGCACGAGAGCGGCTCGGTGGAGCCGCCGCTCGGCGGGGGCGCGACGGGGCGGAAGGTGCGGCCGTAGTTGGTGGTCTCGAAGAGGCGGTTGGCCTCGGTGCGGGCGATCGCGAAGCGGCCCGAGGTCGTGACGCTGACCGTCTGCGCGGGCAAGGGGTGCTGCCGCGCGTGGCCCTCCGGGTCGATGGTGACGGCCGCGAGGTTCGACGGGCCGTGCGCCGAGGGCAACCAGCCCTCGATCGTGCCGTCGGGGGTGACGTGCAGCGCGCGGGTGAGAAGCACGGACGAGTCGGAGGTGTAGGTCGTGATGTCGAGCGGCGGCTCGTTGCGGGCCACGCGGACGACGCGGAGGGGGCCGCGTGTGGTGACGCGGGGCGCGCCGTGCAGGAACGTGCCCGGGATGGCCACGAGGGCCACGGCGGCGCCCTCGGCCCGGGGGATCCAGGCGACGACGTCGCTCGCGTCCGCGAGCGAGAGCCTGTGCTCGACCCAGGCGCCGGGGCCCGCGCGGACGCAGAAGACGGGGCTGCGCTGGTTCGAGGCGTTCGTGGGCGAGGCCGAGGCGACGACGTCGGCCGGCGAGCCGGGCGCGGGCCCCTCGCACGGGCCGAGGAAGCCGAGCGCCTCGCCGTCCGCGACGACGAAGCGATCCCAGCTCGGGGCGCCGGGCAGATCAAACGTGCGCTCCACGCGGCCGCCGCTCGCGAGGTCGAGCACCGTCGCGCGGTTGTCGGACTCGCAGACGAGCAGCGCGGCGTCCTTCACGCGGAGGGGCGCGCAGCTCTGCTCGGGCGTGGGCAAGACGAGCCGCGCGTTCGCCCGGCCCGTGCGCAGGTCGACGCGCGCGACCGTGCCATTTTCCGCGACCGCGATCACGTCACCTTCGAGCCAGCGCAGGCCCCGCGAGGTCGCCGCGTCGAGGGGCGTCATGCCCAGGTCGTCGGGCCAGTGGTCGTCGAGGTCGGGCGGCGGCCTGTGGCGCGCGGGGCCCTGCGGGGCGCGATCCGAGACGATGGCCCCACGCGCGTCGACGAGCCGGCTCTCCTCGCTGTGCAGGAGCACGTGGAGATCCTCGCCGCGGACCTCGACCAGCAGGGCCTCCGGCAGCTCGGCCGAGACGTCGCGGAAGGTCGCGCCGCCGTCGGTCGTCAGGCGCGCATGTCCGAACACTGTGAGCACGAGCGCGCGGCGGGCGTCGGCCGCGAGCCCGGTGGCGAACCCGGGCAGGTCGAGCTCGCGGGGCGCTCCTCCCCCCGGGGGCACGACGAACACGCCGGCCTCCGTGACGAGCCCCGTGCCGTCGAGCCAGTCGAACGAGCCTTGCACGGGCGCCGGCAGCTCGCCGAGGGGCCGGACCTCGCCGAGCCACGTGGCCGCGCCGAAGACCTCACGCTCTCGCCAGAGCACGTACCGCGAGGGCGCATCCGGCGCGGCGCTCCACGGCGGGGCGACCGTGGCTCCTTCGTAGTCGGACTTGTCCTCGACCGCCTCGACCACGTCGGCGCCACGCGTCTCGACACGGCGACCGCCGACGAGCCACCGATCGACCCCGGCCTCGGCGCGCTCGACCCAATCCGTGATCTCCTCCACGATCCAGCGCGGCGTACCCAGCGCCGAGGCCCGCGGCGTCGCCGTCGCCGCGCCGGCCGCTCCTCCCGCGGGAGGCGTGATCGACGCGGGGCGCGCCCCCCCGCAGCTCGCCGCGGCCACGAGGAGCGCGCAGGCCGATCCGAGGGCGGCGCGCCTCATCGCGACGGCTCCTCGGCCGGCTCGAGCTTGCAGGCGAGCTCCTGCCGCAGCCCACCCGAAAGCAGCGCCGCGCCGCGCCGCGCCGCGCCGGAGGCCTCCCAGCGCACGACCAGGTGGCCCTCGCTGCGCGTGCCGTCGTCGGGCCGCCGCTCGGCCGCCACGTCGATCGCCTCCACGCACACGCGGGACTCGCTCCAGCGCACGAGCGCCGCGCCCAGCCCGCGCAGCGTGACGCCCGGCAAGGCCCGCGTGTCGATCCCGAGCCACGACGAGGGCTCGATCGGCACGAGCGCGCGCCACCCCGAGGCCTTCTTGCAGCGGGGATCGTCGGCCGTCGTCGCGGTCGACCACGGCGCGAGCGGCGCGCGGGGCCTCGGGCTCTGCGTCTTCGGATCGAGCTCCGCGATCGCGACCACCCGCGGCGGGCTCCCGTCCCAGAGCAAGAGCCCGAGCGCCCCGTCGTCCCGCCGCCCGAGCGCCATCGGCCTGCGCGACCCGCCGTCGCGCTCCTGGCCGAGGAACACCGGCGGACGCATCGGCGCCTGCCCGTGCTCCTCGAGCGACATACGCCGCCGGATCTCGCCGAGCACGAGCGCGCGCTCCGGGCCGAGCAAGAGCCCGCTCGTCCCCGCGCCGTCGCTGATCGGGGCGTACCGCCGCGGCTCGAAGATCGGGAGCCTCGTCACGCGATCACGCGTGACCACGAGCTCGTGCTTGTCCATCACGAAGAGCAACCCGAGGTCCCCCTTCGGCGCGAGCAGCGGCGTCACCGCCACGCGCCGCGCCTCCTCGAGGTCCGCGCCCGTCGCGTCGATCCGCACGGGTGATCCGCTCGGATCGAAGGGCGCCCGCATCACGAGCGAGTGCGTCCGCAAGGCCGGCCCGCTCGCCTTCCGCGGCGGCGCCTTCCCCGCCGCCTGCGCCTTCCCGTCGCCCGGCGGCGCGCTCGCCGCGAGCGCGGCTTGCACGATGGCCCGAAGCTGGCTCTTCGGGATCTGCGCGAGCACGTCCGGCGGCACGTACTGCAGGAGGTCCGCGGGCAGCGCCGCTTGCCCCCGCTGCTCCCCGGCCACGTTCTCCACCTCGCGGACGAGCGTGATCACGTCGCCGAGCCCGGTTTGCCACGACGACCTGCTCCGCTCCGGCACGAGCGCGGCCTCCGCGACGAGCTCCGGTTTGCCGCTCGGCGCGCAGGCGAGGCGCACCGGCGCCTTGATCTCCGGCTCCTCGAAGGGTTTGACCGGGTACACCACGGGCTCCACGCGCGGGGCGCCCCAGCCGAGGCGCGTCACCTGCCCGATCACGCACCCGAGCGGCGAGCAGGACCCGCCGAAGCTCGCCGGGGGCACGGGCGAGCGCCCCGCCGCGTGATGGCTCCGCCCGTGATCGAGCGTCTCGAAGAGCTCGCCGTCCCGCGTGAGCGACAGGCCGAAATCACCCGTCACGATCATGCCGAGCACCCGCGGCGGCGGGGGGTACGCCGTCACGTGGCCGCGTGGATCCACGACGACCCCCGCGAACACGCCGCCCACCTCGCCCCCGCTCGTCGACGCCACCCAGCCCTCGATCGAGCCGTCCTCGCGCACCTGGAAGCGCCGGTCCACGAGCGGCCCGAGTGGCCCCCGCGCGCCGCCCGCGTACATGCCGTACGGGTTCCACGAGGGGCGCGAGAACACGAGGCCCCCCACATCCAGCGGGACCCGCACGATCCGCACGCCGCCTTGCTCCGAGACGCGTGGCTCGTCGTCCTTCGGCGCGGGCAAACCATCGTCGTTCCCGTCGACGACGAGCGCCACCGCCGTCCCGTCGCGCCGCGGGATCCAGCCGTAGATCTCCCGCCCCTCGGGCAGCTCGATCACGCGCTCGACCCAGTCGTTTGGCCCTCGCCGCACGCAGATCCGAGGCGCTGGCCGGATCTCGCTCGTGTCCAGGCGCGGCGGGTCGTTCACGTCGAAGAACCTCGGCGTGAGCGCGCAGGACCCGACGAAGCCGAGCGCGCCTGCGTCGTCGGTCACGAAATACCCGTCGTCGCTGAACGCCCGCTCGACCACGGGCGGGAAGGCCCCGTCGCGAAGCGAGAGCACGTACGAGGCCGAGTCCTGGTACGTCTCCCAGCCGCAGACCACGAGCGGCGCCTCGGGCCCCGGGACCGCCGAGCACAGCAGCCCCGGCTGCGGGAAATCCGTCATCGCGCGGGTGATCGTGGCCGTCGCGAGGTCCACCTCGGCGAGGGCCGTCGGCGCCAGCGCGAGCGCCCGCCCCGCCGCGACCCTCGCCCCGGCGAGCACCGCCGCCTGGATCGGCGGCGTGTCCCGCCATATCCACCACGCGTTCCGATCGTCCGCGCGGGATCCGGGCAGGATCGGCTCGAAGTTGCGCCCGTGCGACGAGCCGTGTTGCGCCCCGTCCATCGCCCCGAACCGCCCGTCCGCGCCGAGCGGCAGTCGCCCTCGCCACGTCTCCACGGCGAGCGCGTCCGGCTGGACGAGCACCGTCTTGCTCCCGAGGCCCGCGACGCCGGCCGCGTCGTTCCACGTCGCCCCGCCGTCCCCCGTCGAGGCCAGCCTGCCGAGGGCGTCCACGCGTAACCCGAGCTTCGGGCCGAGCGCCACGAGATCCGCGAGCCCCGCCTCGCTCGCCGGCTCGAGCGTATCGCTCCCCTTCCGCAGCGCCGCCGCGCCCGCCTCGCCGAACACCATCACTGCGTCGAGCCCGCTCCGCGCGCCCCGCACGACCGCTCCGGCCCCGAGCAACCCGCCGTGCGCGACCGGCCGGAGCGGCCCCGTGAACGTGTCCGACCGGAAGACCCGGTTGCGGCTCCAGTGTACGAACCCGCCGCCGAGGTGCGCCGCGACCGCGAGCGACCCGACCAGCGGATCGCCGCGCAGCGCGAGGTCGACGTCCCAGGCCACGGCGAGCACCTCGCCCGTCTCCGGCGTCAGCTCGAACCGCGCGCCGGCCGAGATCAGCCGATCCCGGCCTTGCTCGTGCGAGACCCAGAACGCGTCGTCGACCGCCGTGTGGAACAGCCGCGCTCCGCCTTCGAGCGGCGCGTCGAGCCTTGGGGACGGCGCGGGCGGCGGGTGGCTCGGGGCGCGCGTGGGCTCGGGCGCGGCGCGCGTGCAGGCTCCGAGGGCGAGGGCCGCGGCGAGGAGAGACGTTCGGTCGAGTCGACCCAGCATCGGGGGATCGCGCCGACGGTAGCGAAAGCGGCGCCTCCTTCCCAGGGCTTTTTGTCTCCTCGCGCCTCGCCCGAGCGGCGCGCGCGCCTGCGAATACGTTCGTTTCTCCCGGGCCTCGCCGCCCTCGAAATGTAGCACGCCCATTTCCCCCGGAATTGCGGCTCGAATGCGGCCCGGATCCGCCCCTCGCCTGCCGACGCCACGCCTTCCTCACGGGCGTCCGCATCCTCCTCCCCACGAGCGCCCCTCGATGTGGTACGAACGAGCGAGGTGCGTCCTGCGAGACGCCTTCGTCGTGTACGCCAGCCGCGGCATTTCCAGACGTTTCGGATGTTTCCATGTGTGGTCGATACACCCTGACCAACGTCGCGCCGAACTTGCTCGGTCCCCTTTTTGGTGTCGACGACGTCCCGCTCCTCTCGCCGCGGTTCAATGTCTCGCCCACCCAGGACGTGCCCATCGTGCGTGTGCTCTCGCCTGGCGCGCCTCGCACGATCGAGCTCGCGCGCTGGGGGCTCGTCCCTTCGTGGGCGAAGGACGTCTCCATCGGCGACCGCATGATCAACGCCCGGGTCGAGACCGCCGCCGAGAAGCCCGCCTACCGTTCGAGCTTCAAGTCGAAGCGTTGCCTCGTCGTCACCGACGGCTTCTACGAGTGGAAGAAGCTGGCGAACGGGAAAAAACAACCCTGCCGCATGCACCTCCCGGACGAAAAACCCTTCGCCTTCGCCGGCCTCTGGGCCCGCTGGAAGGACGCCGAGGGCAGCACGCTCGATACCTTCACCATCCTGACGGCCGAGGCCCGCGCGGCCGTGGCGGACGTCCATGATCGGATGCCCGTCATCCTCTCCCCGGACGCCTACGGACCCTGGCTCGACCCCGACGAGCATCGGCTGGATCTCCTGCAGTCGATCGTCGACGCCCGCAGCGGAGACGATCTCGTCGTGACGCCCGTCTCCACCCGCGTCAACAACCCGCGCAACGAGGGCCCCGAGAACGTGCGCCCCCTCTTCGCACAGGATCCCGCTTGAACGCGCCGCGATCGATGTCGCCGCTCCTCACTGCGATGTCCAGCCCTCAGCGCCCCTCGCGCGGGACGGACGGGAAGCGCGCGATCTTTGCGCGACACGAGCCCGGTTCGCGCGGCATCTGCTCAATCGGGCGCCGCCCGACCGCAATCTTGCGGTGGCACGACAATTGTTTAGGTTGGTGGCGAATTCCCTGAACCCCCCGCCCCCCGGAGGAGGTCCCTCATGTCCGCATTCGCCCTCGTCGCCGAACCCGATCCAGCCCTCTCCGCCGCCCAGGTCGCGGTCGTGGATGCCCTCGGCCTCGTCCCGCTCGTCGCGCAGGACGGCGAGCGAGCCATCTGGCTCCTGCGCCGCTTCGGCACGCCGGCGCTGCTCGTCTCGGCCCTCTCGTTGCCCGTCGTCGACGGCTTCGAGGTGCTCGACTGGTTGCGCTCCCGCATCGCCGGACGTGGCGCCAAGGTGATCGTCACCTCGCCGTTCCCCGAGCTCCGCGCCTTCGCCGGCGCGCTCCACGAGCACCTCGGCATCGGCGCGATCTTGCCGCGGAACGTATCGGCCGACACGCTGCGTGTCGTCGCCGAGGCGCTGCTCGCGGGCGCCGAGATGCCGGCGCCGCTCTCGGAGGCGACGCTCTCGACCTCGCAGGTGAACTCGGTCCGCTCGATGCAGGAGGGCCCGAAGGATCCGCGCCTCGACTGGTTCGTGCGGTCGGCGGCGGAGGAGCTGCACGCGTCGGTGGTCGTGGCGCTCGTGGCCCAGGGGGAGGGCCGCGTGATCGTGTCGGCGGTGGGGATGGATGGGCGCAGGTGGCCGGTGCTCGGGGGGATCGGCCGGCACGTGCTCGGGGCGGGGGAGACGCTCGTCGTGGCGGACGCGTTCGCGCATCCGTTTTTCCAGGGCGACGTCTCGGTGATGGAGGGGCTCGTGCGGGGCTTCGCGGCGGCGCCCGTGCTCGACGCGGCCGGCCGGACGCGGGGCATGCTCTGCGTGATCGAGCCGAAGGCGCGGCTGCGCATCGGCCCCGAGGGCCTCGGCCGCCTCGCGGAGCGGGCGCGCCTCATCGGCACCGCGATCCCCAGCGTCGAGCCTGGCGTGGGCCGCCTCCTCCGCGCGAGCCGCCGCCGGATCATCGAGGCCCTGCCGGACAGCGCCCCCATCAGCAGCCCGCGGTAGCCCCGCCCCTCGAACGACCGAGCGGTTCGCGCCCCGCTCGGCCGAAGCTAGCGTTCCATCTTGGATTCCGGTATCAGTGGCACATGCCCCCGGCAGGCCATCCGCGAGCTAGCTCCAGTACGGAAGAACACTTCCGTTGGAGCCGGGGGGAGCTGCGCATCAAGGTCACCGACGACGTCGTTTACGAGCAGGTCACGGGTTACCTCGAGAAAGAGGTCGTCGGAAAGATCACGCACCCCGTCGACAAACTGATCGGCCATGGCGCGCGGCCGATCATCTTCAACGACTGGTGGGAGCTCAGCGGCTACGACTCCGACGCGCGCCTCAAGCTGACGGATTGGATCTTCTGGATCCGCGGCAAGATCGTGGGCAGCCACATCCTCGTGCGCTCGAAGATCGTCAGCATGGGCGTCTCGATCGCGAACCTCGCGCTCGGGGGCATGCTCACGGTCTACACCGATCGCCAGGAGTTCACGCTCGCCTACCACCGCGCCTTGCGGCACAGCTTGAAGCCGCCCCACGCGTCGCCCTCCTCGACCTCCACGCTCGCGCCCTCGTCCACCGCGACCCCGCCGCCCTCGCAGGCCGCGCCGATCTCGAGCCCCCACGCGGGCTCCTCGCAGGGAGCGTCCCACGACGAGCCGGCGCGGCCCCCGCGCTCGATCCGCTGAGCCCGAGCGCGCCGCGGGGCTTTCGTCGCGTCGGCCGGGCGTGGTAGGAGTCGGGGTGGTGAAGCGGCCATGAGCACCGACATCCCCAGGCTGCATCCCGACATCCCCGAAGGCGCGGTCGTGCCACGCGTCCCCGCCTGGTATGTCGGTCGAGACGTGGCCCGCGCCCGCTTCGGCGAGGCCGTCGACTCCTTTGGCCCCTTCCTCATGCGCGGCGACCCGCCCGCCGACGAGCTCGTCGCGGTCTTGAACGACCTCCGCCCCGCGCAGGCGAACCGCATGCTCGCGCAGGCCCTCGACGAGGGCATCGCGGCCGTGCGCCGTCCGCCGCGCGCGTTCGTGCAGTTCTTCCGGCAGATCGACGAGATCCCCCTCTGGCTCGACTGGGACAAACTCGACCGTGGCGGCCGGGCCGTGTTACGCACGGGCCCGCTCGGCGCGGTCGTCCTCGCCTGTTATTCGCTCCCGCTCTCGTATGCCTCGCCGGATGGCAGCAAGCCCCTCACGGCTTCGGGTCGCCTCGTCCAGCGCGCCTCCCGCAGGCTCACCGAGACCGCGCGTTTCCTCGTGGAGACCTGCCGCCCGGGGGGCCTGCGTCGTGGCGCTGAGGGCTTCAAGATCACGATCCGCGTCCGGCTCATGCACGCCCAGGTGCGCAGGCTCTTGCTCCAGCGCAAGTCCTGGCCCTTCGAGCGCTGGGGCATGCCCGTGAACCAGGCGTACATGGCCGGGACGAACGTGCTCTTCTCGTCCGTGCTCATCGAGGGCCTCGCCAAGCTCGGCTTCGCGTTCCTCCCGGAGGAGCGTGACGACATCGTGCAGCTCTGGCGTTACGGCGGCCTGCTCAGCGGGGTCGACTCGAAGATCTGCGCGGCGACGGAGGCCGAGGGGTTGCGCCTCATCCGGCTCATCCACGCGGTGATGGATCCGCCGGACGACGACTCGCGCGCGCTCGTCAAGGCGCTCATGGAGGCGCCGCTCGAGCTCGCGAAGACCCCGGCGCAGCGGGTGGTGGCGCAGCGGCTCGTGGACCTGCTCTTTGGACTGTCGCGGCACCTCGTGGGTGAAGAGCTCGCCGACGCGCTCGCGTATCCGCGCACGCCGTGGCGCCACGTCGCGCCGCTGCTCCGGGCGATGAACCTGGCGATGGGCGGCGCCTCGCGCCACGTGCCCGAGAGCCGCGACGCGCTCTATCGGTTCGGGCTCGAGGCGTGGGAGAGGGTCATCGAGAACGGCCTCGCCGGCATCCCGGCGGCGTTCGATTTCCGCAAGGCGACGGTGGGGGATCAGGGAGGTCCGACGCATGCTCCGTGACAAGCTGAGTTTTCTTGGGGACCAGGACATCGACCTCCTGCTCCGCTCGAGCCAGAGGCGGCACGTCGTGCGCGGCGAGATCGTCGTCCGTGAGGGCCAGAGCCCCGAGGCCATCTTCCTCGTGCAAGAGGGCTTCATCTCGGTGCGCGCGGGCGGCGTGACCGTCGGCTACTTCGGCCCGGGCCAGGTCCTCGGCGAGATCGGCTTCCTCGAGCGGCGCAGCGCGAGCGCCACCGTCGTCGCCGAGGGGGACGCCGTCCTCAACCGCATCGACAACGCCGACCTCGAGGCCTTGCTCAGCGCGCACCCCGACCTCGCGGCGCGCTTCTACCGCTCGCTCGCGGTGAGTTTGTCCCGCCGCGTGCGCGCCCTCTCCGGCAGCCTGACCAAGCTCCGCGGCCAGCGCTCGCACAAGGCGCGTTATGGCCAGCTCTCGGCGCGGCACGTCCCTTCGAGCCTCATCGACGGCCTCGCGGGCGTCTCGCGGGAGGTCACGCGTATCGAGGAGTCGCTCGCGCAGCGCCGGACCACGCCGGACGCGGCGGCGCGCGTGGTCGCGTCCTCGTGTGATCGTGTGGTCTCGCTGCTCGAGGAGCACACGACGGAGAAGGCGCTGCTCGCGATCAGCGTCGACGACCTCCTCACCTTCCGGGACATCAGCCGCTTGCGTGAGGGCGTGGGCAGCTTCGTGTTCCGCAACTGCTTCTCGCTCCTCATGTCGAGCGCGACGATCGCGCGCATCTACGACAAACCTTGTGGTGTGGCCGAGGACGACGAGACGCGCCGCGCGATCGCCGACGCGGACGCCGAGGGGGACGGCCTCATTGGCCCGCTCGTTGATCGGTGGTTCCTCGATCGGCCTGTCTGCCAGGCGCGGCGCGAGGGTCGCCGGGTGATGGTGGCCGAGATCGTGCGTCGGGCGGGCGAGTTTGGCGAGGGCGGCAAGTTCCTCGTGACGAGCATCGGGAGCGGCGGGGGCGACGAGCTTCTCGACGCGATGGACGAGGCGGGCGAGGGGGTCCTCGCGGCGACGTGTATCGACCCGGATCCGGACGCGCTCCGCCGTGGCAACCACCAGGCCTCGGAGGCGGGGCACGCCGCGTCGATGACCTTCCTCTGCGCCGAGCCATTGAGCCTCTCGGGTTCGGGCTCGGAGATCTTCCTCGCGCCGCAGCACCTCGTGTATGCGTTCAGCTTCTTCGACTACCTCTCGGACGACGACGCGGTCGCGCTGCTCGACTGGATCTGGGGGCGCCTCGCGCCGGGCGGGGCGGCGGTGTGGGCTTCGCTCTCGCCGGACCTCACGGACTTGCCGATGATGGAGCACCTGCTCGAGTGGAGCATCGTGCCGCGGGATCCGCCTGCGATCCGCGCGCTCGTCATGCGGACGCGGTTTGGCCGGGCGGTGGACGTGAAGCCGGTGAGCGGCGCATCGCTGCACGTGGTGACGTGCACGCGGGAGGAGGCTGCGTCGACATGACGATCGTCCCTTCGAGCCGAGTGGGGCCGAAGGAGGTCTTCCGCAACCCGTACATGGTGCTGCGGCACGACGTGACGCGGAAGCTCGTGATCGCGACGCGTACGAGCGAGCCTTATCCGAGCATCGACGCGATGCGGGAGACGTTCGTCGAGATGGAGAGCGCGCTCGGGTACGTCTCGCGTCCGCGGACGATGATCCTCATCGACGCGCGCCCGGCGCCGCCGCGGAACGACCCCGAGTTCGAGGCGGAGTTCGGTCGATTGCGGAAGCACTTCTTGCGAGAGTTCCAGAAGATCGCGACGCTGGTGCAGACGGCGGTGGGGATCCTGCAGGTGACGCGTCAGGTGCGCACGGACGAGCGTGCGATGGGGGTGTTCACGGACCCGAGCGAGGCGCTGGCGTACCTGGGGGTGACGATGGAGCCGGAGCGGATCGAGGTGCGGACGTAGGGGTTCCATCGGGCCAAACGTTTTTCTTGACCGGGCGAGCGCGGGTCTCGACGCCGAGCGGAGCGCGCTTTATGTAGACCTGGTATTCTCTGCGCTGAGCCAGGCGGTCCGACGTGCGCTGGAGGAGTCCATGACGATTCGCAACTACGAGTACCAGAGCGACTTTGCCCGCAAGTACTTCCAGCAGGGCCGGGAGGAGGGCCGGGAGGAGGGTGCGATCGAGGCGAAGGCCAAGGCGGTGCTCGACGTGCTCGAGACGCGCGGGCTCGCCGTCCCGGACGAGGTTCGCCGGCGCGTGCTGGCGACGAAGGACCTGTCCACGCTCGACCGGTGGCACCGCAGCGCCGTGCTCGTCTCGTCCGCGTCCGCGTTGTTCGACGACGTGTCCTGAAAGCCCAGCGCGAGGACGGACGGGCCTCCATGGCGCCGCCGCCGGAGCGGATCGTTCTTCAAATGTAAACCAAATCACCGTGCGTCGCCCCTTCAAGCGAGGGCGAGCAGCTCGTGGCAACGGTCGACCGCGCCATCAGGCGAGTCGGAGTCGCTCGCGGCAGCGGTCGACGACGCCATCGGGCGAGTCGGAGTCGCTCGCGGGAGCGGTCGACGGCACCATCGGGCGTGTCCGAGCAGCTCGTGGGAGCGGTCGACCGCGTCGTGCCGCGCGTCCGAGCAGCTCGTGGCAGCGGCCGACGGCGCCGCCTCGCTGGTCCGAGCAGCTCGCCGCAGGCGTCGACGGGTCTCACGGGGAGGTGAGAGTCACCTCTTGGCACGGTCCGGCGGTGGGTCCGGCACGTTGGAGGTCCGCGCCTCCATCGATGGCGGCTCGAACCTCCAATCCCCCCTCCTCGCGCGCGGCGCCCGCCGGTGCACGGCGCGAAATCGCCTTCTTTGCAGCGGGCTTTCCCTCCTCGCGCCGCCTTCGCAGAGCTGGCACGGCCGATGCTCTACCCACGCCCATGCAAACGAATAACGATGAGCTTCGCCTCCTTCGTCGTGGATTCGGCCGCTCGATGCGCACGGCCTTTCTCCCTCTCGCCGTGGCCGGCGCCCTGGCTGGCACGAGCCTCGTGGCCGAGCGCGAAGCCTCGGCGAGCTTTGTCTCCAGCGTCGCCTCGCTCTTCGTGAAGAATGCGATCGGCTGCCTGGCCTCCGGCTCGACCGACAACTTTGGCCTTTGTGTCCTCGGAGGGGAGACGAGCAGCTATTCGCTCTCGAGCTCGGACCTCGCCAACATCAAGGCCATCGTGGCGGAGGAGCTCGACGCGCATTCGCTGACCGAGCTGGCGGCGAAATCGGACGGCGTCATCAGCGACGCGTCGGAGTATTATCGCAACCAGACGCAGAGCATCAGCGCGCTCCAGCAATCCTACGACTGGGCCGAGAGCATCCACGACGACGCCGAGGACGTGATGGATGTCCTCATCGCCTACGGCCTCGACGGAGCCCAGGGCTACCGGGTCCTCGCGGCGATCCGCCACGCGATGCTGGTCGAGATGTACAACATCGAGGTCGCCAAGAATGCGCTGGGCGTGGCGGCGGGCTCCGGGGAATACCTGCTCGACGCGAGTGATCTCGCGAGCTTCCGGACGAACAGAATCGAGAGCGAGGCCGACGAAGTCGCGCTCTTCCTCGACGACTGGTCGGACGAGGTCGACAGCGCGTTCGGCTCCGTGTACCACGACTCCGACTCATCCGGGAACAAGTGCTGCAAATCGGATTGCTTCGTGTTCCTCATCGACAATGGGTTCTACAACGACGTGGATTCGAAGTGGTGTTACAGCGACCCCACGAGCTCCTCGGGGACGACCTGTCATACCTACGAGTACTGGCGCTGTACGTACCGGTCCGGCGGCAATCACAGCTCGACGAAGGACAACCAGAAGGAGGCGACCGCCCGGATCGCGCACCAGAACGTCAGGATGAACTACCGCGACGACAAGCTCGGGGAGCTCGTCTACGAGACCATCGATGCCTTCGAGAAGGCCGCGGGCGGCGACTTCGAGTATTGCGGCAATGGGACGTGCGCCCTCGGCGAGATCGACACCTGCTCCGCCGATTGCACGGAGACGGTCTCGACGACGGGCACCTTCGATCGACGGACGGGCTACACGTCCTGGAGCACCTCGGCG
This sequence comes from Polyangium spumosum, assembly GCF_009649845.1. Classification (NCBI taxonomy): domain Bacteria; kingdom Pseudomonadati; phylum Myxococcota; order Polyangiales; family Polyangiaceae; genus Polyangium; species Polyangium spumosum. The sequence continues at coordinate 72,353 of NZ_WJIE01000007.1, read as the reverse complement.
GCGACCACGCTGCTCAAGAACGACGCCGCGACCTTCAAATGGCAGTCCGACGGCAACCTCGTCCTCTACGCCACGAACGGCAAGGTCATCTGGGCGTCGGGCACGCACGCCAGCAATGCCGACACGCTCTCCTTCCAGAGCGACGGCAACCTGAAGATCACCTCCGGCGGCCAGTATGTCTGGAGCACCGAGACGACGACGGCGATGGGCGGGAGCAAGGCGACGGCCATGGTCCTCATCGGCGAGGTCGTGCACCTGGTCGACGCGGACGGCGTCTCGGTATGGAACAGCGAGACGGACTGGAACCGCCACAGCAACGGCTACATCACGCCCTTCGACGCCTACGAGTTTCAATACGGCGGCGGCCCGTTCTGCATCCCCGCCTTCCCGGGCGCCATGAACCTCCTGAAGAACGGCGACTACATCGGGGCTGGGTACGACTACAGGCTCACCTGGGACTTCACGGGCAACCTCGCCCTGTACAGCAGCAGCGGGAGCACCGTGTGGCAGACGAATACCGGCGGCTCGGGGAAGTATCTGTGCAACCAGGAGGACGGCAACCTCGTCATCTACGATGACGAGTACAACGCGCTCTGGTCCTCGAAGACGAACCTGGGCGTGGCCGGCGAATTGCAATTGATGCGCAACCAGCTCCGGATCACGACCGCCTCGGGCGACATCCTGTGGGCCTCGGGTGCGTGCAACAGCGACGATTGCAAATACGCGGTCAGGAACACCTCGAGCTTCAGCCTCACCAAGACCACCTCGAGCCAAACGATCCTCGAGACCGGCAAGGCCAAGCTCATCCTGAACAGCAGCGGCCGCCTGCAGATCGTCGACAAGACCACGGGCAGCACCCGCTGGCAGTCGAGCGTGACGGGCACGACGGCGTCCTTCTCGAACGGCACGCTGAAGGTCGGCAGCACGGCCATCAACTCGACCGCCGGCTCGAAGCTCTACCTGGTGGATTGTAACCTCTTCATCGGCGACAGCTCCACCAACCGGCCGGTGTATATCACCAACACGACGTGCGACTGAGCGGCGGGGAAAACCCCAAAAAGCTCAGGGGAAGGTCGTCGTCACGGGTTGACATGGCCCGGCGGAGGGGCCGATCTTCGCGCGGAGCTCTTCGCAGGCGCCGAGGCTACGCGTGCAGTGGATCAGCGCTCCGTCGGTGAAGCAGAACTGCACCTCGTCGACCGCGTCGTAATACCTCCACAGGGCCCAGCTTCCTACCAGGACCAGGGCCAGCGCCACGGCTGCGATCCACCACCCTCGGCCGCTCTTGCTCGTCGTCGTGGCTTCGACCTGCGGGACCGCGGGCGTCGGGGTGATCGCCACCTTCTTGGGCTCGGGCTTGGCCTCGAGCCGCGTGATCACCTCCCGCGCCTTTTGCAGCTCCTCCTCGACCTCTCCGCCAAAAAGAATGGTGGGATCGTCCTTCGAGCGCTCTGCCAATGCGGACGCTTCTGCCAGCAATCGCCTGGCCTGCTGGATGTCGTGGGAGCTCGCCATCGCCGCGGCCACGATCGCCATGAGCAGAGCCTGGACCGGGCGGTCGTCGACGCTGGTGGTCCGAGACGCGCCCCAGAGCTCGAGGACGTGACGCGGCGAGCGCCACACGTGACGATAGGAGGCCAGGCGCTCGAGCGCCGGCGCGCGTATCGCCTGCGCCAGCTCCTTCGCGGTTTGATACTGCACGGCCGCTGCCTGGGAATCGGCGTCGTCCCCCGTGTCTCGCACCCGCCCGAGGAGCAAGTGCGCGCGGCACGCAATCAACTTCGGCAGGCCGGGCGCCGCGAGGATCTGCTGCAGCATCGCCTCGGATTGATCGAGCTGCCCCCGCCTCCGCGCGACCTCCGCCCGCAAGAGCTCGATCTCGCCCCAGTCCTCGGGGTCCTTCTCCGCCATGGCCGCGGGCGTCCCCGCGAGCAGCGCCTCCGCCTCCGCGAGCTCGCCCGCCGACAGCATCGGACGGATCTGGCCGACGGTCAGCGTCGATATGCTCTTTCGATCCCCCTGCCGCCGCGCCTCCTCCAGCAGATCGGCCCTCGACGACGGGGCCGCCGCCTCCTCCCGCGGCTTCTCCTCCCTCTCCCGCAGCCGGAGCCTCCGCTCCACCGCCCGCACCGACCAGAAATCGGGCGCCCACTGCGCCGTCTCCAGCAAGAACTCCGCCGTCCCGCACCATAACAAGGGACAACCGATCCGCTTCGAGATCGCGTCCCGCCGCTCGTTCACCAGCCGAAACGCGAGCGACACGCCCTTCGTCGATAGATCACCCCCCGCGATCACCACGCAGACGCCGCCCTCCTCGGGCTTCGCTTCGAGCAGCCGGGTCGAGAGATACCGCCATTCCTCGTCGTCCTGCGGCGCGAACACGAGCGCCACATGCCCCTTCGATTCGAGCCACTCCGCGAGCGCGCGCGCGAGGTCCGGCCCCGGCACCTCCACCGGCAGGAGCACGAAACCCCCCGAGAGCTCGACGACGCGCAGGATCCCCGCGAATTCGTCGAGGTACGGCTCCGCCCACGAGGGCAGCGCAGCGGGAGGCTCGTGGCTCAAGCCTTCTTCCCCGCGAGCCGCTCCTGCATGATCGGCGCGCCGCGCACGAGCGGGTGCACGTCGAACCAGGGCTCGCCATTGCGGTAGGCGAGCACGAGATAAAGCTGGAGCAGGCGCCCGAAGAGGGCGACGCGCCCGTCGTCGCCCCGCGGCAATTTGTGGGTCTGGGCGATCTCGGCGAGCAGGTCGGCGTGGCTGTCCCGGATCGCCATCACATACCCCTCGGCCGTCCGGGCGATGATCTGCCGGATCGTCTCCGCGTCGACCGGGAACGTGTTCGCGCTCCAGAGCACCTCGCGCACCATCCGCAAGAGATCCCGCGTGAAGCCGCCGGACGCGGCGATCAGACGGTCGAGCGTCTCTCGACGATCCTGGCCGAAGACCACGTCCACATCGAGCCGCTTGCCCACGAGGTCCGTCAGCTTCGTATAACCCGGCGCATACGTGACGCCGTCCGGATCCGCGACCTTGACCATCGGCAAGATCTGCGCGGGGCGATGATAAAAGCTGTCGAGCTGGGTGTGCCGGAAGCGGAGCCAGAGCGGGAACGTGTAGACCACGTGGCAAGGCAATCGCAGCCGCGCCGCGTGCTCGACGAAGACCGTCTCGGCGCTCGCCTCCAGCATCTCCCGGTCCTCCTCCCGCAGCGGCGTCACCTTCTCCAGCCCGTCGACGAGGACCACGATCTGCTGCGCGTGGGTCGCGCGGCGCAGCCGGACCACGGCCTCCGCCATCGCCTCCTGCGCGTCCTGCACGAAGACCTGGAATCGTGACGCCAGGGCGTCCTCGAGCTGCTTGCGAAACGAGTGATTCCCCTTCGCCTCGAACATCAGCGTCGCCCCGAGCTGCGCGAAGCCGAGCCCCTTCAAATCGATCTGCGTCGTCTTCAGGAAATCGTAAAACCGCTTCAGATACCCCGGCTCCGCGTCGGGGTCGCGGCCCTCCGCGCGTGTCGCCGCGCGATCGAGCTCGAAGGCGAGGACACGCAACGTCTCCAGGATCGAGAGCGGCGTCGGCTCCGTGCGATAGTCCTGAAAGTCGACCATCACGACGTGGAACGGCGTGAGCTTGTTCTCCTCCAGGCGCCTCTGCAGCCGGCGCAGCTCCGTGGTCTTGCCGGAGCCCGGGAAGCCCGTGAAGAGCAGGCATACCGGCGACGTGGGCTCGTTGAACACGATGGTCCGCTCGATCTGGTCGATGCACCTCGCGCCGCTCGACCCGCGCACCGGCTGGCCCGCGTCGAAATCCACGTACCGCGGATCCCCGGGCTCCAGCGGCTGATTCGGGTCGCACTGCTTGATGAAGTGCTGAAGCCTCCGCAGATCGATCGGAGCGTCCTGCATGCAGACCCTTGTAGTCGAGTCGCCGTGCACCTGCCAACAGCCGCGTCACCGCCGACGACGCCCGGAGGTGCGCCGGGAAACCAGACGCTCCCCACCCCCGACCCTGGCAAACCCTCCGCCCTCGTCCCCCGTTTCACCCGCCCGACGCCCCCGTGGGAAACCTCTTGCCGCCCGATCCCCCCCCTGCCAAAAAGGCGCCCCCTGTTTCTCGCGCCGACCGATCGCCACGTCGAGATTGCCCTTGCCGCGCCGGGCCAAGCCGCGCGTGGCGCGAGGACCTTGCGTGCCTTCGTGCAAGGCGCGCTCGCCATGGTCGAGCCGGATTGTAGCCTCGCCTCGAACGCCGTGACGCGCCTCGTCTCCCGCGTCGCCCTCGAAGCCGGCCCCATCGCCGGCGTCGATCTGCCCGACGCGCCCGCCGAGCGGGTCGCGTTCGCCGACGTCGTCGACGCCGCCCTCGGCCGCCTCCGCCGCGCCGGTGTTCGGCCGGACCACCTCTTCCAGGCCGAAGGCCCGCAGGCCGCCCTGCTCGCCGAGGTCATGCGCCGCGCCGACGAGATCCTCGCGCAAAAGAGCCTCGTCGATCCGCGATGTGCCGGGTTCGTCCTCTCCCGCGCCCTGCGCCGCGGCCCTTGTGACGCCCTCCTCCAGGAAATGTCGGCCTACGACGTCACCCTCTCCGGCATGCTCTCCTTCGAGGCCGACGACCTCTCCTGGCTCGAGGCCTTGCATGCCCGCTCGCGCGAGGCCGGCGGGCGTGGGCTCGTCGTCGAGATGCCGCTCTTCTCGGGGGAATCCCTGTTCGACCCGACGGACCTCGACGAGGAGGCCGTCGGCTCTGTCGCCACCGTCCTCGAAAAACGCTGGTCCGAGCTCGCGTTTGGCCCCTCGATCGATTGGAGCCCGCTCGGCGACGGCGCCGCCGCCCTCGTCTTGCGCGCCGCGGGCCCCGAGGGCGAGGCGCGGGCCGTCGCGGCCGAGGTCCTGACCGCGCTCGGCAGCGGCGTCCCGCCCGAATCCATTACGATCCTCGTCCCCGCGCTCGACGACGGCACGCTCGATCCGCTACGCGCCGCCCTCTCCGACGCCCGGATTCCTTTTCACGAGCCGCGCGGCCCCTCGCCCGACGCTTCGCCCGAGGGCCGCGCCGCGCTTGGCCTCTTCGCGCTCGCGTCCGGGCCCATCACCCGCGAGCGTGTCATCGATATCCTCCGCGCCCCCGGCCTGCACGCCGGCATCTGGGTCTCCGAGCGCCACGAGCGCGACGCCGAGGCCAAGGCCGCATTACTCGCCCACAGGCTGCGCGACGTCCCCGTCGAGGTCGATCGGACGGGCACGCTGCTCGTCGACAATCTCCGCGCCGTCATTGAAGCGTCCGGCGACACGGACGAGGCCTGGATGCCCGCGGCCCTCACGCGAATGCTGGAGAGTATCGCGTTGCTCGCCGCAGGACAGACCCGCGCCGATATCGCGGCGAGGTTCGGCGCGCTCTGCGACAAGCTCGATCTCGGCCGGCCCTCGATGGGCGAGCTCGGCGCGGCGTTACGCGTCGAGGCCCTGCGCGGCCGGTCCCTCGCGTTACGCGCCATTGGCGAGGGGCAAGCGGCGGTGCGCGCCATTCGTGACGCGACACGCGCCGTCGTCGAGGCGGCGGCCATGCTCGGCCTCGCGGACGCGCCGGCCCGCGTCGAGGAGCTGTATGCCGAGGTGCGTCGCGCCGCGTCACAGGGCCGCTCCGACGGCGGCGGCAGCCGCGCCAGCGCCGTCCGGATCGCCCGCCCGAACGAGCTGTGTGGGATCCGGTACGAGGTCTTGATCGTCACGGGCCTCGGCCCGGGCGGGTATGGGCCGGAGGCGGACGGCGGGCTCATCGACGAGCGGCTCTGGTCGACGCTGCCGGCCTCGGCGCGTCCCCCCACGGCGCGCGAGCGTGATCGCATCCGGCGCGCCGAGCTCGCCTGGGCCATGGGCGGGGCGCGTCGCGTCGTGGTCTCGTACAGCACGACCGACGACGAGGCGGCGCCCCATGCGATCGTGACGCGCGCCTTGCGGGCGAAGACACCCGAGCGTGTCGAGCCCTCGTCGCGTGTGTCGCGGGCCGCCTCGCGGATCGATCCACGCGGGGCGGAGCTCGTCTTGCTCTCGGCGGGCTCGGCGCCGGCGCCGCTCATCGCGGATCGGGTCTCGATCGAGCGGGCGCGCCTCGCGTACTTCCTGGATCCGCGCGCGGACGCCGGGCCCTTCACGGGGCGGATCGAGCTCACCGATCCCGAGCTCGCCGCGCACCTGCGCGCGTGTGTCGGCGGGGACATGCCCGCGCGGCCGATCGCGGTGACGCACATCGAGAAGGCCGCGGGTTGCGCGTTCGCGGGGTTTGCCCGGCGCGTGTGGCGCACGCGTCGGCAGGAGGACGCGCTCGAGGCGGCCGATCCACGCGAGCGTGGCACGCAGGTGCACGCGGCGACGGCGGCGGCGTTCCAGGCCGCGTGGGAGGCGGGCGGGCGGGCGAACCGGCGCAAGGCGCTCGAAGCGGCGCGCGAGGCGGCGATGCGCGCGGTCGGCGCGGACAAGGAGGCGGCGCCGCTGCGGCGGGAGCTCCTGATCGGGGCCGTCGACGTCGCGCTCGGGTTCGTCGCGCACGGCCTCGACGAGCAAGGGTTCTCGTTTGCGCTCGCCGAACAACCGTTCGGCCCGTCGGTGGCCGCGCCGTGGGACGCGCTGCCGATCGCGCCGATGCCGGGGGAAGGCGAGGGCGCGCCGGCGCCTTCGGCGTCGGTCTTCGTCGAGGGCAAGATCGACCGTGTGGATCGAGGGGACGGCGGCAAAAGCGCCGCGCGCGTCGTCGACTACAAGACGGGGCAGATCCCGAGCAAGAGCGAGCAAGGGACGCTGCACCTGCAGCTCCCGCTTTACGCCGCGGCCGTGGCGCGCGCGACGGGGGCCGAGGAGGTGCAGGCGCTCTACATCGGCGCGGACAAGCGGGGCGAGATCAGCGCGAAGCCCGCGAAGGAGCCGGACCGGCGCGCCATCGCGGACAAGCGCCTCGACGCCGAACGAACGGCGCGCAGGGTGGTGCTCTCGCTCTGGGACGGGCACATCGAGCCGCGGCCCGTGAAGGGGGATCTCTGCGATCGCTGTGACGCGCGGGACGTGTGCCGCAGGCCGGCCGTCGTGCCCGGCGAGGCGGACGAGGAGGGCGGAGGATGACGCTGCCGCCCGAAGACGCCCTCCTCTACGCCTTCCGCCGCAACATCGTCGTGGCCGCGAGCGCGGGCACCGGAAAGACGTACCGGCTCACGGCGCTCTACGTCCTGCTCACGCTTGGCCTCACCTCGATGGGGCGAACGGATGGCGACAGACCTGCCGAGCCGATCCCACCCGAGCGGATCGTCGCGACCACCTTCTCGCGCGCCGCGGCGCAGGAGATCGCGGCGCGTGTGCAGGCGGCGCTCGCAGAAATTGCCGCCTGGGACCAGGAGGGGCCGGAGCCCAAGCTCGCGGCCATCATCGCGGCGCGCCGGGCCGTCATCGCCGATCCGCCGAGCATCCCCGAGATCAAGCGTCGCGCCGCGGATGCGCTCGGTCGCGCTGCGGGCGCCCGCATCGACACGCTGCACGGCCTCGCGCAGCAGATCGTCCGGACACACGCGCTCGCGCTCGGCGTGGATCCGCAGGCGCGCGTCGTCGAGGAGGACGAGGCGCAGGCCCTCGCGGATCTCGCGGTCGACGAGGCGCTCTCGGCCGCGCTCTCGGCCGGCGGCGCGCAGGCCGAGGCGGCGCGTTCGCTCATCGCCGCCGCGAACGGCGTGTGGGGCGCGCGCAAGCAGATCGCGAGCCTCTGCGACCGCCTCGACGAGGAGGGCCTCTTGCCCTCGGAGCTCCTGCTCGCCGAACACGAGCGCGGCGCGCGCTCCTTGCGCGCCTCGCTCGACGCCGTCGTCGCCACCTGCGTCGCGGGCGGGTCACGCACGAAGGACGCGGCCCAGGACCTCGCGCGTGCCCTCGCGCAGGGCGGCCCCGGCGAGCTCTTCCCCGCCGCCGCCGAGGAGCCGCTCCGCGAGCTCTTCGCCGTCGCCATGCGTGGCAAGACGAGCGACGCCGACAAGGAGTTCGCCGCCTTCCGCGAGGAGCTGCCCGGCGACAACAGCGCCGAACGTGGCGCCGGCCTGCTCGCCATCCTGCGCGAGGCCCCCGCGCTCTCCGCGCGCGAGCGTGGCATCGTCGCGTTGCTCGAGGATGCGCGCGCGCGCCTCGGCGCCCTCCGCCGCAAGGAAGGCTTGCTCAGCTTCGGCGACATGCTCCGCATGGCCCGCGACGGCCTGCGTGATCGCCCCGAGATCGCCGCGCAGGTCCGCGCCTCCATCGACGCGCTCCTCGTCGACGAGTTCCAGGACACGAGCCGCGCCCAGCGCGACATCGTCTACCTCTTGCGCGAGCGCGAGGACAGCGGACGCCCGATCGGACGCACCCCGGACGCCGAGGGCCTCATCGGGCACGGCCTCTTCCTCGTCGGCGATCGCAAGCAATCCATCTACGGCTTCCGCGGCGCCGACGTCGCCGTCTTCTCGCGTATCACGGGTGAGCTCTGCGGCCCCCTCGCCCGCGAGGCCCTCGCCCTCGCCCCCGAGATCTGCGCGAGCGACGCCCGCGCCGACCTCGTCGCCCTCCGCGAGAGCCGCCGCAGCGGCGGCAAGATCCTCGACTTCGTCAACGCCTTCTCCGCCCACGATTTTCACGCCCCCGGAGATACACATCCACGTGACTTCGAGGTCGTCTACGGCCCCGCCGATCACCTCATGCCCGTCGCCGAAGCCCAGGGCGCGGGGGAGGTCGTGCTCGTCGACGACGACGGCGCTTCTCCGGCCGACGCCGAGCCCGTCGTCCGCGGCGCCACCCGATCCATGCGCGAGGCCTTCGTCGCTGCGGCCTTCACCGCTCGTTACGTGCGCAGCGGCGAGGGCTCGTTCCGCGACATCGCCATCCTCGCGCGACGTCGGAAGACGCTCCCGCTCCTCGAGCTCGCCCTCGCGCGTATCGACATCCCGCACGTCGTCGCGGGCCGCGCGCTCTTCGACACCTCCGAGGTCCGCGACGTCGCCGCCGTGCTCCGGCTGCTCGTCGATCGCCGCGACCGCCTCGCGCTCGCCACCGTCCTGCGTGGGCCCGCCGTGGGTCTGTCCGACGCCGCGCTCGCGTGGCTCGGCGCGCCGAAAACAGGTCTGTCTCTCCCCCTCGAACGCTCGGACGCGCTCCGCCTGCTGCCCGCCTTGCCCGCGTGGGAAAAACTCGGCCCCGCGGATCGCACGCGCCTCGAGGACTTCGTCCGCCGCTTCGTCGAGCTCCGCCGCGCGGCCTTGCGCCTGCACCCCGGCGAGGCGATCCGCGCGGCCGTCGCGGCCTTCGACCTCGACCGCGTCTTCGCCGCCATGCCTCGGCCCGAGATGCGCATCGGCCACGTCGATCGCCTGCTCGGCGTGGCGCGTCGCCGCGGCGGCTCGCTCCCGGGCTTCGTGCGCTGGCTCGATCGCCGCATGCGTGACGACTCCGACGAGCGCGACGAGGCCACCTTCGCCGAGGAAGAAGACGCCGTCCGCCTCATGACGATCCACGCGAGCAAGGGCCTCGACTTCCCCGTGGTGATCGTCCTCGACCTCGACGCCGGCGTCTCCCCGCGGCCCTCCGGCCTGCAGATCGCCTCCCTCGGCGGCCCGCGGCCCACGTTGATCCTGCGCCACCACGCCTCACGACCGGATCCGCTCTCCGACACCATGCTCGCGCGGCTCGAGCGAGGCGAGCGGCCCGTGCTCGACGCGCTGCGCACCGAAGCACAAGCCAAGGCGGACGAGCTCGCCCGCGCGCGTGAGCTCGCCGAGCGACAGCGCCTCACCTACGTCGCGATCACCCGGCCGAAGCGCGCGCTCGTCATGATCGGCGTGCCGGATCCTCCCGAAGGCAGCCGCAAGCGCGCGAAGGGAGGATCGGCGTTCGAGGCCCTGAAAGACGGCCTCACGAAGCCCGCGATCAAGGACGCGATCACCCGCCGCGAGCAGGCCTCCGTGTTGCTCGCCGATCCGCACGCGCAGCCACGCGAGGCGCGCAGCGGCGCCCTCTCGCCGACCGGCCCTGCGCCGCCTTGGCCCGAGCGCCCGCCGACCCGCACGATCTCGATCGCCACGACCCCGCTCTCGCTCTTCCAGGGCTGCGCGCGCCGCTTCCGCCTGCGCCAGCTCATGGGCTTCGACGAGCCGATCAGCACGGGTTACGTCGAGCTGCCCGGCGACCCCGCAACGGAGGCCGTGGAGATCGACACGGAAGCCGACCTCGACCCGCGCATCCGTGGCCTCGCGGCGCACGGCGTGCTCGAGCGCTGGCCGCGTGAGGCCTTCGGCCGCCCCGTCGACGTCGCCGACGTCCGCCGCCGTCTCGCGCTCGCCGGCCTGCGCCCCGAGGTGCCCGAGGCGGCGCGTATCGCCGAGGGCATCGCGTGTTTCCTCGACGGCCCCTTCACCCGATCGATCCGCGATCAGGGCCTGCGTATGCTCCGCGAAGAGCCGTTCGTCCTGACGGTCGACCTCTCCGCCGCGCCCGACGGCTCCCCGCGCGCCCTCGGCCTGCGTGGCGCCGTCGACTTCGTCGTCTTCCGGCCCGACGGCACGGTCGACGTCATCGACTACAAGCTCTCCCGCCCGCGCTCCGACCTCTCCGTCTACGCCTTCCAGCTCCACGCCTACGCGCTCAGCATGCACCGCCGCGAGCCCGAGCGGCGCATCCGCGCCGGCGTCGTTTTCCTCGCGGGCGCGAACCCCGAGCCCGTCTGGCTCGCGGCCGAAGGCGAGGACGGGACCATCACGAACGCGGAGCACGACCGCTTCGCGGGCGAGCTAAAGACCCTCGGCGAGCGCTTCGCCGAGGCCCGCTGGGCCGACCGGTTCGACGCCGTCCCGCTGGATCGTTGCCGCAAGCTGCATTGTGGCTTCGTGGGGGCCTGTTACGGGCCCGAGAGCACGCTCTGACGGGAAAATGTGCGTCCGGCGCGCTCCAAGACCCGTCTGCACCGCGTGCAAAGGGGTCTCATGACACTCCAAGACCCGTCTGCACCGCGTGCAAAGGGGTCTCATGACACTCCAAGACCCGTCTGCACCGCGTGCAAAGGGGTCTCGTGACACTCCAAGACCCGTCTGCATCGCGTGCAAAGGGGTCTCGTGACACTCCAAGACCCCTTTGCACCGCGTGCACGCGGGTCCCGGTGCACCACGACGGGCCTTGCAGCCGGTGCGGCTAGAACTCCCCGTCCGCGATCGCCTGCATCAGCACCTGCACCGTCACCGTCCCGAGGTACCGCCCGTGGTGCTCCACGATCACCGGATCGTACACGCGATGTTCGTCCCGCGACGTCGCCAGCCGCAGCGCCACCGGCAGGCTCGTCGCCTCGTCCACGCGCAGCGGGTGTGGATCCATGAGCGCCACGATCGGCGAGCCTCCGCGGCGCGTGTGCGCGAGCTCGTCGAGCAGCCGCTCGCGCGTGGCGAGCCCGAGCACGTGACCGTCGCTGTCCACCACGGGCAACGCGGCGTGCACCGGCGACCGTCGCAGCACCGACGCCACCTCCCCCGCGCTCGTCAAGGGCAACACGGACGCATGCGAGCCCCGCAGGGCGCCGATCGTACGCGGCGGCGGGTTCGACCGACCGTCCCCCTCCGCCTGCCTCGCCGCGCGGCGCACGAGATCCCGCACGTTCGTCGGCAAGGGCGCGAGCTCCGGCGCCGGCCGCGCGAGCAGGTAGCCCTGACCGAGCTCCACGCCACACGCGAGCAACGCGCAGAGATCGTGTTCGTCCTCGATGCCCTCCGCGATCACCTGGATCCCCGCGCGCCGCCCGAAATCCGCCAGCGATCGCACGAGGTGCGCGCGCAGCGGATCCCCCGAGAGGTGCCGCACGATGGCCTTGTCGAGCTTCAAGAAATGCGGCCGCACCCGCACGAGCGCCGTCAACGACGCGTACCCCGCGCCCACGTCGTCGAGCGCGATGCGGAACCCCTGGCTCGCGTAGTGCCGGACGATCCGCTCCAGCCTGTCGCTGTCGAGCACCGCCCCCGACTCCGTCAGCTCGAGGACGATCCGCGTCGGCGCGACCCCGTGCTCCTCGAGCAACCTGCGCGTAAAACCCGCGGAGAACGCCGGGTCGTCGATCACCCGGGGATCGACGTTCAGGAAAAACACCCCTTCGGATCCCACGCGCGCGAGTGTCTCGATCCCGATCTCGCGGAAGCGCCGATCGACGGCCACGAGCTTGCCGTGCGAGTGCGCCATCTCCAGGAGCGCCTGCGGCCCCGAGACCCCGCGCGCGTGCGCCTCGGACGCGCCCGGCCCGAGGCGCCCGAGCACCTCGCGGCCCATGACCTCACCCGTGCCGAGATCGACGATCGGCTGGAAAGCCACGTGCAGGTGTTCACTCTCGAGCAGCTCGTCGAGCCACGTCGCGGCCGTCGCGACGGCGCCCGAGCCTGGCGGGATCGTGCCGAGGGTCTCCTCCCTCGCCGTCGCCGACGCCTCTGCGCTGCGCTCACCTGCCTTCATCGGTAGGTCATTCCTCCGCTCTCCGCATACTACCGGTTTTTTTCGGGACGGTAGCAATCCCGTTTCTTGCGAACGTACGTACGCAGTCTTTCGGTGGTGTTGCTCGCGTATGCACGCTTTCGAGTCCGCTCGGTTGGCTCTACGGCGCTCTGTAGGGGAGGGCCTATGGCGCGGCAGCGGGCCGAGCTCGAAGTGCTGGTCACGACGCCTCACAGCACGCCTGTCCAGGGTGCATCCGTGCGTCTGCTCGGCCCACGCGGGGCCGTGGTGGGGCAGGAGATCGCGCCGGGGCGGAGCCGCGTCCTCTTGCCGCGCCGCGGCGATTACGAGCTCATCGTCGAGCCCGGGGCCTCTCCGTTCGAGCTCCGGCCGCTGCGCACCACGATCTTCGTCACGCCGGGCAAATGCGGGGACGTCGTCGCGGCGATGAGCGGCCTCGAAGGCGCGAGGTCCCGCGTCACGCGCGCCTCTTGCGAGGAGGGCCGGAGCGTCGTCCATGTCGTCCTCGATTACGTGTGGTTTTCCCCTATTGGAGCTCCTCCGACCCTCGGCAATCGCGTGGACATGCTCGTCGACGGCGAGGACGGCTGGCGCGCGGTGGCCGAGGCGCTCATGCAGGCGAAGCGCTCGATCCGCGTCACCACGTGGGTCTACGAGCCCGAGCTCGAGCTCTTGCGCCCCGATCCGCTCGCGGAGCCCGCGGAGCGCGAGGCCCACACCATCCAGCGTATCCTCGAGTCACGCGCGAAGGCGTCCGTGCTCGTGCAGCTCCTGCTCTGGGACCCGCCGCTCTTGCCCATCCCGGGCGAGGCGCGGCGCGTCGCGATGGAAGAGGGCGACGGATTCGAGGTGCTCTCCGAGGAGAACCCGACCGAGCGGCCCCTCTTCGACGAGCGCCATTCCTTGCCGAACCGCCTGCTCGGCGAGGTGCAGATCGGCTCGATGCACCAGAAGACCGTGGTCGTCGACGGCCGCGTCGGGTTCTGCGGCGGCATGAACATGCGCCAGAACGACTGGGATACGCGGAGCCACCACCTCTTCGACCCCTGCCGCTGTCGATTCTCGCGCCCGAGCGTGTTCCGCGCCCGCGTCAAGGACGGGCTCGCCGCCGCGGATCACCCGCCGCGCCACGATTTCATGGCGCGTATCGAGGGGCCGAGCGTGGCGCACCTCGAGGAGAACTTCCGCGAGCGGTGGAATCGGCTCCTCGAGCGCGGCGCCCCGCACGCCGAGCGCGCGACGTACGTGCCCCCGCCCGAGCCCGCCGTGCTGCCCGAGGCGCCGGGACGATCGGCCGTGCAGGTCGTGCGCACCATGCCCGCGCCCCATACCGAGCGCGGGATCCTCGACGTGTACCTGCGCGCCGTCGCCGCCGCCCGCCGCCTCATTTACATCGAGGACCAGTACTTCCGCTCCACCTACGTGAGCGAGGCCATCGCCGAGGCGGCCCGTGGAAACCCGCGCCTCTCGGTCCTGGTCATCACGAGCGAGGCGCAGGCGAACCACCCCTTCGCCGGCGCCTTCTGCCACGCCGGCTTCGAGCGGATCCGCGAGGTGATCCCCCATTTCGAGCTCTATTCGCTCCGCTGCGCGGGCCGCGACGGCCGCGGCAAGCGGCGCGTGCAGGAGGTCGATCACCACGGCAAGCTCCTCATCGTCGACGACGTCTTCGTCATGGTGGGGAGCTGCAACGTGAACGACCGCGGCTTCGAATACGAGGGCGAGTGCAACGTCGCCGTCGTCGATCCGGCCTTCGCCGCGACCGTCCGTCTCGGCCTGTTCCGCGATTACCTCGCGAAGGATCCGCGCCTCGGCCACAGCATCGAGCGGGACGTCGAGGTCTTCCGCGAGCACGCCGCGCGGAACGCGGAGGGCCCGCCGGAGGGCGAGCCGCACCCGTACCTCGTCCCCTTCGCCCCGCGCCCCCGCCGCGTGTTGATCTTCGACCGCGGCGTCTTCTGAGCGGGCTCGCACCTGGCCCTTGACGGCCGCGCCCGGCTCCGATGTTCTCTCGTTGCCATGCAGATCGACCGCTCCCGGTTCCTCCTTCTCACCGCGACCCTTTCCTCCGGCGCGTGCGGCGGCGCCGCGCAGCCCGCGGGCGGAGATCCCGTCGTCGCGGCGCCGGTCGTCACGTTGCCCGAGGAGGGCCAAGCGGCGTCCGGTGAATCCCACGCGTCCGCGGACGAGCCGAGCGCCGTCATCGCGTCGCTCGACGGCACGACGCCCACGGGATTCGAGGATCTCGTCACGTGTGACGACGACGGCGTCGCGCCGACGGGGTGCAATACCCTGCGCGCGCCGGGGCCACAATGCGAGAGCTTCACGGATACACGCGACATGTGCAGCACGCTCGCGCACGGGCTCAGGCCACGCGTGGCCGAGAAGATGGTGGATTGCCTGCTGGCGAAGAGCGGCAAGCAGTCGATCTGCTCGTTCCAGGCGGCGAACCAGTGCGCGATGTCCGCCGTGCGCGCGGCGTGTATCGAGCCCTCGACGCAATCGGCGTGCGCGCAGGTCGTCAAGGCGTGCGGCGGCAGGCTCGCCATGAAGGATTGCCAGGCGCTCGTGTCGTCGGTGAACGGCAAGAACCGGCGGAACATGATCGCCTGCGTCACCGAGGGCTGCTCGGTGGATTATTGTATGTATTCGGTGGAGTGATCAGGCGGGCAGCGGAGAACGCACGCCGCGGAGCCGCCTGCGCGCGAAGGCGAGGAGGCCCGCGCCGAGGGTCGTGACGAGGACGAGCCGCGTCCCGCGATCCTGATCCGAGCCCTTGCTGCCCGGCAAGAGCACCACGCCGGAGGGGCAGATCGACTCCACGTTCGTCGACGAGCGCGCCCGGATCTCGTGCTCGACCTCGACCTGATGCTCCGCCGGCTCGAGCTCGAGGTCGTTCGCCAGCGCCGCGCGCGGCAGCTTCGCCTCGAGCCGCGTGAGCCACACGTCGGCCGGGTGCAGGCCCGTGAGCGCGGTGGCGACGTCGTCCATCGTCGTCTCGGTGATCGTGTCGGCCGCGCCGCATTCGAAGACCCGCGCGTCGATCTCCCCCGCGGCCACCTCGCCGCAGGACGGATCGTTCGACGGTTTGCCCGCCGGGCACGGGTCCGACACCATCCGCGTGTCGCTCGCGAACTGCGTGAATGCGGCCACGCAAACGGCGTCGGTCGTCTCCTCGTTGAGCACGCCTTGCCCGATGTACCCCGCCGCGATGTTGTCGGCGGTGCGCAGGGGGAAACCGAACTCGTCGGTCTCGAGCGTGATGGGCACGTTCCCCCGCACCGCGCCCCGGATCGGCGCGAGCAGCGCCCTCGGCTTGGCGAACGTCGTGAGCCACGTGGCGCCGCCGCTGCCGGCGAGCACCTTCTCGCGCAGCGTGGCGTAGTTCGAGCTGTTCGTCGCGAAATCCCACGACACGAGGTCCGTCGGGACGAGCGCATTCTCGAAGTTCTTCGCGGCCCACCGCCCCTCGGTGATCAGGAAGAGCGTGATGTCCACGTTCGCGCCCGTGCCGACGGCGACCATGCGCAGCGGCAAGGTCGGGCTGATGCCGGGCTGCACCACGCGGACGGGCTTCATGTCCTGCACGCCCTGGCCCGGCTGCAGCCGGAGCGCGATGAAATCGAAGCCCTCCGCGACGTAGGCGTCGATGACCGGCGCCGAATCCTCGGGGATCACGTATCCCGCGTTCGTGAGCCAATCGTCGAGCACGCCCGGCGTCTGCGTGGAGAGCGTCACGGTCTGGAACGGGCCCACGGTGCCGCGGTGCACGACCGTCACCCCGCCGTTGCCCCCGAGCTCGCCCCCGACCCCCGCGGCGTCGGACATCGCGCATCCGCAATCGAAATCCGGTCCGCTGTTGCAATTGAGCGGCGGCGCGAACACCGTCGTCGACGTCGCCGCGTCGAGCGTCTCGAACCAGGCGTCCGTCGAGAGCTCGATGACCGCGCCCGGCTTCACGGGCAGGAGCCAGCCAAAGCTCTCCGGGTCGCCGTCGTATCGAATCTGATCCCAGAGCACCGTCTGCTTCGGCGAGACCGAGAGCGCCATCCGGTGCGCGTTCACGATGGTGTTCGTCATCGGCGGGACGACACATCCGCCGCACGCGTGGGCATCACTCGGCGTGCCGCACAGGAGCGCGAGCGGCGCCGAGAGCAGGAGGGGCGCGAGCAAGGACGTCTTCATGAAGGTCTCCAATCACGCCGGGAAGAGGCGCGGCGCGAGGGCCATCCTAGAACAACTCGAGCGCCTCGATCGCGTTTTCGCCTGCTACCCTGGGCCCATGTTCCCGCCGCCGCCCCGCTGGTCGCGCCACATCACCACCGCGTCGGTGACCGGCACGAACGGCAAGACCACGACCACGACGTTCCTCGCGGCCGCGCTCGGCCGCCTCGCCCGGCCCGTCCTGCGCGTCACCACGCTCGGCGTTTTCCTCGACGATACGCCGCTCCCGTTCTCCGCTTCGCACGACGCCTTCCTCGAATGTATGCGCCGCGGCTTCGAGGCGGGCGCGCGTCACGCCGCCGTGGAGGCCACGAGCGAGGCGCTCGCGTTCGGCTTCGCGAAGGCGTGGCCCATCTCCGTCGCGGTCTTCACGAACCTCTCGCGGGATCACCTCGACGCGCACGGCTCCGTCGAGCATTACCTCGCCAGCAAGGCGCAGCTCTTCGTGCACCTGCCCGCGGGCGGCGTGGCGGTCCTCAATGCCTGGGATCCGGCCTCGGCGCTGCTCGCCGAGGTCGTCGCGAGCGGCGCGCGTACGGTCACGTACGGCATTACGTCCCGCGCGCCGGGCCGGCCCGTCCTCCGGCCCGATCTCACGGCCGAGGGGATCTCCGTCGGCTGGGAAGGGACTCGCGCCCGGCTCGTGCCTTCCCCGCAGTATCGAACAATGCCCGCCGAGATTCGTATTCGCGCGATCGGCGAGCCGTTCCTCGAAAATGCGCTCGCCGCGCTCGCGGCGGCGATCGAGATGGGCGTCCCCCCGGCGGACGCGGTGGAGGCGCTCTCCCGCGTGCCCACGCCTCCGGGGCGGTTCCAGGTCCTCGGCGAGGGGCCCCGGGCCGTCGTCGATTACGCGCACTCGCCCGACGCGCTCGCCCGCACGCTCGCCACGGCGCGTGGGCTCACGGAGGGCCGGCTCGTCGTCGTCTTCGGCGCGGGCGGTGATCGCGACCGGGGCAAACGCGCCGCGATGGGCGAGGCCGCGCGCGGCGCCGACCGCGTCGTGCTCACGACCGATAACCCGAGGAGCGAGGATCCGGCCGCGATCGCCGAGGAGATCCGCATAGGCCTCGGCGATCACCCGGACGTCCGGCGTGTCCTCGACCGCGCGGAGGCGATCGAGGGCGCGATCGCGGAGGCGGGACCGCGCGACGTGGTCGTGCTCGCGGGCCGCGGGCCCGAGACGGAGCAGGTCTTCGCCTCGGGAAGACGCCCGCTCGTGGACGCGGCCGTCGCGGCCGAGGCGCTCGCGCGTCGGGGCGCGTGAAGCAAAAAAAGGACCGGCATTCCCCGTTCCCGAGGCGCTTCGATCCGGCGATGATGCCGCCGATGCAGCAAGGGTTCGTCCTGCGCCTGATCCAGCGCGCCGCCTTCGTGCGCCCCGAGGAGATGGGCGCCGTCCTCTGGTCGTTCGTCTACTTCTTCCTGCTCCTCTCCGGATATTATCTCATTCGCCCGCTCCGGGACGCGATGGGCATCGCCGGCGGAGAGAAGGCCCTGCCCTGGCTCTTCTCGGCCACGTTCGTCGCCATGCTCTGCGCGGTCCCGCTCTACGGCGCCCTCGTCACGCGCCTCTCGCGCCGCCGCCTCGTCCCCTTCGTGTACCGGTTCTTCGCGGCGAACCTCCTGCTGTTTTTTGCGCTCGTGATGCTCGGCGTCCCGCGGCCCCTGATCGGGCGCGTCTTTTTCGTCTGGACCAGCGTCTACAACCTCTTCATCGTCTCCGTCCTCTGGAGCTTCCTCGTCGACGTCTTCACGAGCGAGCAGGGCAAGCGCCTCTTCGGCGTCATCGCCGCGGGCGGCAGCGCGGGCGCGATCGCGGGCCCGCTCGTCACCGCGGCCGTGAGCCAGAGGCTCGGACAGACGCACCTCTTCTGGCTCCTCGTCCTCTCGGCCCTGACCCTCGAGGCCTGCGTCTTCTGCGCGCGAAAGGCCGAGCTTCACGCGGGCTCGAGGCGCGAATCGCACGCGCGCGCCTCGTCGGACAAACCCGTCGGTGGCTCGCTCTTCGCCGGGGTTCGCCTCGTCGCGTCGTCGCCTTACCTCGCGGGCATCGCGCTCGTGATGCTCCTTTTGACGACGATGAACACGTTCCTGTATCTCCAGAAGACGGACCTCGTCCGCCGCGCCGCGCAGGGATCGGCCGCGCAGACGGCCCTCTTCGCCTGGAACGATACGGCCGTGAGCGTCCTCTCCGCCACGCTCTCGTTTTTCCTGACAGGTCGATTGATGACCCGGCTCGGCCTCGCCGCGGCGCTCGCCGTGTTGCCCGTCCTCTCCGGCCTCGGGTTCTCGGCGCTCGCTTTGTATCCCTCGCTCGCCGTCGTGGCCGTGGTCGAGGGGCTCCGCCGCGCGGCGCAATACGCGATCGAGCGCCCGGCGCGCGAGGTCCTGTACACGGTGCTCCCCCGCGAGGCGAAATACAAGGCGAAGAGCTTCATCGACACCGTGGTCTTCCGCGGCGGCGACGCCGCGAGCGCGTGGGCGCACGCGGGGCTCATCGCGCTGGGTCTGTCATTCTCGTCCATTTCCCTCGTCGCGGCGCCGCTCGCGGGCCTCTGGCTCGGCGTGGCGCTTTTCCTCGCCCGCCGGGAGAAGGTCATGGCTGGGGAGGTGACGCCGGAGGCAGCCCCAGCGTCTCCAGAAGCGTTACCATCCGCGAAAGCTCCACCGGCTTGACGAGGTGCGCCCGGAACCCGGCCTCCGTCGAGCGGGCGCGCGCGCCTTTTTGCCCGTAGCCGGTGAGCGCCACGAGGAGGACCTCCGAGAGCCCCGGGATGTCCTGCAGGCGCCTCGCCAGCTCGTATCCGTCCATCCCGGGCAAACCAATGTCGAGCAGCGCGAGATCCGGCGCCGCCTCATTCGCGATCGAGAGGCTCGAAGGGCCGTCGTGGGCGACCGTGACCTCGTAGCCGAACACGCGTAGCCCCTCGGCGAGCATCTCCGCGGCGTCGCGGTTGTCGTCAACGAGGAGGATCCGCCTGCGCTCCGGCGCCGCGACCTGCGGAGGGCCGGCGACCACCGCCGTTTCGCATGGCTTTCGCGGGCGCTCGACCTTGCCGAGGGTGGTGCGCGAGACGTCGAGCAGCTCGTCCACGAGGCACGAGAGGTGCGCGACCTGCCGCTCGAGGATCGTGCGCTCCTTGACGAGCACGTCCGGGGCGCGCATTCGCATGAGCTGGAGCGCGGTGAGCATCGGCGACAAGGGGTTGCGGAGGTCGTGGCCGAGCTTCGAGAGGCGCCGCGCCCGCTCCTGCTCCGCGCGGATGCGCTCGGTGATGTCGGCCGCGCCGCCCACGAGGCGCGTCGGCGCCCCCTCGGCGTCGAACGTGACCTGCCCGCGCAGCGCCACCCATCGCGGCTCGGGCTGACCTTCGTCCACGCGGAGCTCTTCGAGGAGCGCGCCTCCGCTCGCCGGCTCGAGCGCGCGCCGGACGGCCGCGAGCACGCGCTCCGCGTCGTCGGAATGTACTTGTCCGAAAAACCCGTCCCGATCGACCTCCCCCGCGGCGGGGAGCCCCATCACGGCCCGGCAGCGCGCGTCCGCCTCCACCTGGCCCGCCGACAGGTCGAGGTCCCAGATCCCGATCGCCCCCGCGTCGAGCGCGAGCCGGAGGCGCTGCTCGGCGGCCTCGAGGCGCGCCCGGTCCAGCGCCTGGGCGCATTGCTGCGCGAGGCCGAGGAGGAAGGCCTGCTCGGAGGCCGGGAAGGCCCGCGCCCCCGCGAGTTCGAACGAGATGACCCCGTAGGCGCGCCCCTCCACGGCGAGCGGCAGGCACACGAAGGCGTGGCGCCCGGTCCTCCGCGCTCGTGCGCAGAGCACGGGGAACCGCTCGGCCATATCGTCGAGGGATTCGATCCACACGGCCTTTCCGGTCCGGACGACCTCGCACTCGGGCAGGGGCGCCGAGAGCGGCAGGAACGTCGAGCTCGCCACGCCGGGCGCCTCCTTGTCGCGCCGCTCGACGCGCTCGAGCGCGTCTGCGCCCGTGGCGAGCAGGAACGCGCTCGCGACGGGCGCATGGAGCAGCGGCGTCACGTAATGCAGCATGACCGACACGATCTTCTCGGGCGTGAGCGACTGCGACAGGGCGCTCGCCAGCATGAGCCCCGCCGACGCGCGCGCTTTTTCGGCCGCGAGCGCCGCTTCGAGCGCCCGCTCGCGTGCGGTGAGGGCATGCGAAGGAGGGGAGAGCTCGGCACCCGAGGAGTCCATATCACACTGGCAATACACGATATGCGCGGAGAGAGCAACGCGCCGCCGCTCGGGGATTTGCTGATCGCAATGAGGGGATTCCCCTGGAGAAGGGTCGAGGGATCGGCGCAATTCGTTCACCCAGCGCCTGAGGGGTACGTCGACCCACCGCCACGAGAAGCCTTGACCGGGAGGCGTCTTTCGGTTTCCTTTCGCGCCATGCCCCACGTCGAGCTGAATGGCCAGAACATCTTCTACGAGGACACCGGCGGGGAGGGACCGCCCGTCGTGCTCGCGCATGGCTTCTTGATGGATCTGTCGATGTTCGACCCGCAGGTCTCGGCCCTCGCGCCCGAGCTGCGCGTGATCCGCTTCGACGCCCGCGGCTTCGGCCGCACGCAGAGCGACGGAAAGCGCTTCACCTACTGGGACTCCGCCGAGGACTACATCCGGCTGCTCGATCACCTCGGCGTCGAGCGCGCCGTCGTGGGCGGCATGTCGCAGGGAGGCTTCCTCGGCCTGCGCGCCGCCTTGAAGTGGCCCGATCGCGTCAAGGGCCTGGTCCTCATCTCCACACAAGCCGGCGTCGACGACGCCGCGACGCTCGCCGGTTACCGCGGCATGCTGGAGACCTGGCGCGCGCAAGGCCCCATCGATCCGATCGTCCACACGATCGCGGGCCTCATCCTCGGCGCCCGCGAGCACTGGGAGCCCTGGGTCTCGCGCTGGCGCAAGACCCAGGTCGAGTCGCTCGTGGCCCCCACGCTCGCCCTCATCGAGCGCGAGGACCTCACGGCGAGGCTCTCCGAGATCCCCCACCCCGCGATCGTCTTCCACGGCGACGCGGACACGGCCATTTCGATCGAGCGAGGCCGGGCGCTCGCCTCCAGCCTCCCGGGCTGCAAGGCGTTCGTCGAGGTGAAGGGCGCCGCGCACGCGTCGAACCTCACCCATCCCGACCAGGTGAACCCGCCGCTCCTCGCGTTCCTCCGAGAGTACGCGTGAGAGGGCCGCCTCGTCGCGCGTGACGCCGCGCTGGGCGGCGGTTCTAGCGGCACGCGAGAAATTCGTCCGGCACACCCCTTGCAGTGTATCGTTGCCGAACCACGTCGCTCTCCCGGCGACAGGCACCCCGACCCCGGAGGTTCCTCCCATGGCCACGATCCTCGCTGCCCTTCGCTCCTTGCTCCCCTGCGTCGCGCTCGCCGCGACCCTCACCGGTTGCCTCGGCGGCGGTGACGAGCCCTCGTTCGGCGACGAGGACACCGAGCTCGCAGAGGGCGCGGAGCCCGATGAGACGGGCCATGACGCGGTCGTGGAGGTCGGCGAGCAACACAGCGCCGGCGTGTGCGCCAAGCGCGCCGTGTTCACGTTCGAGAGGTCGGGCGATACGATGATCGCCGCCGTCGACGGCGAGCCCGTCGCCTGGTTCACCGACGGCGCGTATACCGTGCGGATGGCCGGGCCTTCGCGCTCGTTCAGCGCGGGGAGCGTGACGGCGCCGGGCGTGGTCACGACGGCGTGGGTGCGGACGATGAGCGAGCCGTTCGACGCGGCGAGCGCCTCCGAGGCGGAGCTCGCGGCGTGGCTCGACGCCGCCCGCGGCGTCAATTGCGAGGCGGGCACGAAGGACGTCCTCGCGATCGCCTACGAGTACGTGGAGGGCGCAAAGAAGGACGCGCGCTACGCGCTCGGCGCCGATTTCCACGACTACCTCGGCCTCTCGTGGGATCCCGTCGATGCGAAGTCGATCTTGCCCGACGTCGGGCACGAGGGCTCGCTCGACTGCTCGGGCTACATGCGCCTCGTCTGGGGGAGCCGCACGAACCTCGACTTCGGCGGCGAGAGCGCGCGTATCCCGCTCTCCTTGAAGGCGGTCACCGGCCACCTGCCGCGCTCGAGCGAGGACATGTACCGGTTCGGCCCCGGCAAGCTCGTCGTCCCCTTCCGCACGCAGCCCGCGGGCGCCCCCGCGTTCCAGGGCGCGCCGACCACGACCGAGCTCGCCAGGATCCAGCCTGGAGACCTCGTCTTCTTCGACTCGGCGTGCAGCTACGTCGCCTCCACGGCCCTCGCTTGTGGCAAGGATCCCAGCGTGATCAGCCACGTCGGCATGTTCGTGGATCGCGACACGAGCGGGAACTACCGCTTCATCTCGAGCCGCGCGACGGCCAACGGCCCGACCGTGGGCAACACCGGCGGCTGGTCGGTCTTCAACGGCGGCGTCGACGGCTCGGGCTCGTACCCCCAGCGCTTCCGCGCGGCCCGGCGGCTGTAAAAGCCGAGGCCCCGAAGCCTCGGTCCCGTGAGCCATACGTGGATTTTCGGTGATCCAGGTGGATCACCGAGGTCCCAGGATCGAGGATCCGGAATCTCGTGTGCGTTCGGTCGCTGGGGCTTCCCGCGGGGGGCTCCGGGTGCCAGGCTCCCCTCGGGGACAAACGAGGGGGGGAGGCGAGGGGTGGAAGGCTTCGACGTGCTCATCGTCGGCGGGGGGCCTGCGGGGCTCGGGGCGGCGCTGATCCTGGGGCGCTGCCGCCGCAAGGTGCTCGTCTGTGACGCTGGAGCGCCTCGAAATGCGCCTTCCCGAGGGGTCCACGGGCTCCTGGGGCACGACGGCTTGCCGCCCACGGAGCTCTTGCGCAGGGGGCGCGAGGAGGCGCGGCGGTACGGCGTCGAGATCCGCGACGTCGAGGTCTGCGACGTGCGCCGCAGCGGCGAGCGATTCGAGGCCGAGCTCCGGGACGGCGGGAAGATCGAGGCGCGCAAGGTGATCCTCGCGACGGGGATGCTCGACGTCATCCCGTCCATCGAGGGGATCCTCGAATATTACGGGCGCGGCGTCTACCATTGCCCGTATTGCGACGGCTGGGAGAACCGGGACCAGCCGCTCGGCGTCCTCGGCCCGGCCCACCGCGCGATCAAGACGGCATTGCTGCTGCTCCGCTGGAGCGACGACATCATCGTGTTCACGCACGGCCCGGCCGCGCTCACGGACGACGACCGGCGCCTGCTCGAGCGATATCGCATCGGATTGCGTGAATGCCCCATCACGCGGCTCGAGGGCGACGGCGAGGAGCTCTCGCGGGTCGTGCTCGAGGATTGCGAGGTCGTGCCGCGTCGGGCGATCTTCCTGAAGACGGGCGAGGTGCCGCGCTCGGACCTGCCCACGAGGCTCGGATGCACGGTGAACGGCGACGGGACCACGGACGCTGAGTTCCACGGCAGCACGGAATCCGAGGGCGTCTTCGTGGTGGGCGACGCGTCGCCGCGGGTGCAGCTCGTCGCCGTGGCGCAGGCCGAAGGGGCGGCGGCCGCGGTCCGCATCAATGGGATCTTGCAGGAGGAGGACCTCGCTTTGCGTTAGAGCGTCGTGTTAGGGTGCGGCAATGTCCGCGTCCGCGCCCGTACCGGTCCCCGAAGTCGAGGCCGCCCCCGAAGCGCCTGCCTCCCACGCGTCGCACGAGCCTTACGTCCCCGCGTCTGCGAGCCCCCGCGAGCTCACGGTCCGCGCCGTGGCGCTCGGCGCGTTGCTCGGCATCGTCTTCGCCGCCTCGTCCGTGTACCTCGCCCTCAAGGTCGGCTTGACCGTCTCGGCGTCGATTCCGATCGCCGTCATGTCAATCACGATCTTTCGTTTCTTCGGGCGCGCGACGATCCTGGAGAACAACATCGTCCAGACGACGGGCTCGGCGGGCGAGTCGATCGCGGCGGGCGTGGCATTCACGCTGCCCTCGCTGCTGCTCATGGGCTACGACCTCGTCGCGGGCCGGGTGCTCTTGCTCTCGGTGCTCGGCGGCCTGCTCGGCGTCCTCATGATGATCCCGCTCCGGCACGGGCTCATCGTGGAGGAGCACGGGAAATTGAAATATCCCGAGGGCACGGCCTGCGCCGACGTGCTCATCGTCGGCGAGACGGGCGGCACGAACGCGAAGACCGTGTTCGCGGGCTTCGGGCTCGGCTTTTTGTACAAGCTCGTCGGCGACCCGCTGAAGCTCTTCAACATGAACCCGGCGCACCGGTTCTCGGGCTGGAAGGGCGCGAGCGTCGCGGGGGAGCTCACGCCGGAGATGCTCGGCGTCGGGTACATCATCGGCCCAAAGACGGCGAGCACGACGATGGCGGGCGGCGTCCTCGCGTACCTCGTGCTGATCCCGCTGATCGCGTTCTTCGGCGACAAGATCGACAGCCCCATTTTCCCGGCGACCACGCTCATCCGCGACATGTCGCCGAACGACATCCGCAGCCGGTACGTGCTCTACATCGGCGCGGGCGCGGTGGCGACGGGTGGCTTCATCAGCCTCGGGCGCGCGTTGCCCACGATCGTGAAGGCGTTCCGGAGCGGCCTCAAGAGCTTCCGCGCGGGCAAGGCGGCCGAGAAGCAGGCGCCGCGCACGGAGAAGGACCTGCCGTTTTCCGTCGTCGTGTATGGCCTCATCGCGCTCCTGCTCGCGATATGGCTCGCGCCGACGCTCGGGATCTCCTTGCCCACGGCGATCCTGATCATGCTCTTCGGCTTCGTGTTCGTGACCGTGTCCTCGCGGATCTGCGGGGAGATCGGATCGTCGTCGAACCCGATCTCGGGCATGACGGTGGCGACGTTGCTCATCACCTGCCTGCTCTTCCTGGCGATGGGCTGGGTGGGCGTGGATCACCGGGCGATGGCGCTGTCGACGGCGGCGATCGTGTGTATCGCGGCCTCGAACGGCGGGGCGACGAGCCAGGATCTGAAGACGGGTTATCTCGTGGGCGCGACGCCGCGCAGGCAGCAGATCGGCCTGCTCGTCGGGGTCGTGACGAGCGCGCTCGTCATCGGATACACGCTGCTCTTCCTCAATGCGTCGTACACGACGCGGGCCGCCGAGGCCTACGACGTGCCCATTCCGATGGAGTCGATCACGGCGCAGGTGGAGACGGGCCCGGACGGGAAGGAGTATCGCGTCGCGTACCAGCCTGACTCGGGCGCGGCCATTCCGCAGGGCAAATACCTGGTCGAGGCGTCGGGGAGGGTGGCCTTCGTGATCGACCCGGGCATCGGCGGCCGCGTGCCGCACGAGCCGAAGAGGCTCGCCGAGGCGAGCGCCGTGCCCGCGGGCGCGGCGAGCAAGGGCGCGATGCTCGGCCCGGATCGGAGGTCGTATACGGTCTTCGAGGTGGCCGAGGGCGGGGCCCTCGCCGCGGGGCGATACCTCGGCGAGGACGGGAAACTCGTTTATGAGCTGCGCGAGGTGAAGAAGCTCGACGCCCCGAAGGCGAGCCTGTTCGCGCTCATCATCGACGGCATCCTCACGCGCAAGCTCCCCTGGAGCCTCGTGCTCATCGGCGTGATGCTGGCCCTCGTGATGGAGCTCTGCGGCGTCGCCTCCTTGCCGTTCGCGGTCGGCGTGTACCTGCCCATCTCGACGAGCGTGCCCATTTTCGTGGGCGGGCTCGTGCGGTGGCTGGTCGATCGGAGGCGAGGGCAGGCGGGCGGCGACGAGGAGTTCAGCCCCGGCACGTTGCTCAGCTCGGGGTACATCGCCGGCGGCGCCATTGCGGGCCTCGTCGCGGCGCTCGTCGCGGGGCTCGGCATGGAGCACAGGTTCGACCTCTCCACCGTATTCACGACGTTCACGACCTCGAACCTCTCGGGCGTGGTCGCGTTCGGCGTCATCGCGGGCGCTCTCTACTGGGCTGCCATTCGTGGCAAATCGGCCGTCGGCAAGGCCGAGGGGTGAGAGGGGCGCGGGCGAGGGCCGCCGCTCGGGGGCTCTTGCCCGAGCCAGCGCAGATACTTGCGCAGGAGCGCGGCGTTCATGGGCGGGCAGGTGATGCCGCTGCCGGCGAGCGCGTGGCGCGTGCTCGTGTCGTCGTGCAGGGGCATTCCTTCGTAGAGCTCCCAGCGCGTGCGCCCTTCGTGGACCTTCTCGCCGAGCATGGGCAGGAGCGGCAAGAGCGGCGCGTCCAGCGAGCGCTCGATCGAGGCGCGCACCCGCGATAACCACGCCGCGTAAGGCAGGCGCTCGAGCGCGAAGCCCTGGCCGCGGAGGAGCTCGAAGAAGCGGCGCAGATCGATGTTCCCCGCGGCCGGCGGTACGAGGTGGTAGGCCATGCCCCGCGCGCCTCTGGAGAGGGAGATCCGCGTGATGGCGGCGCTCACGTAATCGACGGGCACGAAGTCCTTGCGCTGGCCGGCGAGGTCCGGGTAGGCGCGCGCCTGGATGCAGCCGCGGAGGAGGCGCGCGATGAAATCGTCGGCGTTCCCTGCGCCCGACGTGGCGTCGCCCATGATGAAGCCCGGCCGGAACACGGTGACCACCCCGCCCCGCGAGCGCGCCTCGGCGCAGAGCTTCTCGGCGACCCATTTGCTCTGCGAATATCCCGTGTCCCTGTCGAGATAGGGCGCGCTCTCGTCGAGATCGAAGTCCTCCCCGATCACGCGGACGGATCGGAACGAGCCGACGGGGCCGAAGACGGCGATCGTGGAGACGTGGTGCACGGGTTTGTCCGCGACGGTGAACGCGAGCCGCAGGACCTCCCGGGTGCCGAGCACGTTCGTGTCCCGGTGCGCGAGATAGGGTTTCACATAACTTATCTCCGCGCCGCTGTGATGAATGGCCTGGACCCGCGCGGCGAGGGCCTCGAAATGGCTCCGCGAGAGCCCGAGGAGGGGCTTCGCCAGATCCCCCGGCACCGGGACGATACGCGCGGCGAAGCGTGGATCCCAGAGCCCGTATTTCTCGAGGTTCGCCCGGATTCGATCGAGGCCGCTGCGGGCGTCCGCGGCGCGGACCAGGCAATAGATGTGCGCGTCCGTCTCCCGGAAGAGATCCCGCAGGAGGAAGGCCCCGAGAAATCCCGTCGCGCCGGTCAAGAAGACGTGACGCAGCGGGGCGCTCTCGTCCACGGGCCTGCCGCACGGGCGAATGTCGGGATCGAGCACCGCCTCACGCGCCCAATCGCTGGCGGGGGCGGACGCGCTCGGCGTGTCCGCCCGCTTCACCTCGTCCACGATACGCGCGAGGTCCGCGAGCCTCGGGGCATGGAAGACGTGATGCGCCGGCAGGTCGACGCCGAGCGCCTCCTGAATATGGAGCAAGAGCCTCGCCACGTGCAGGGAGTCGCCCCCGAGGTCGAAGAAGGAGTCGTCCCGTCCGATGTACTCGACACCGAAGAGGCGAGACCAGAGGAGGGCGAGCTCTGCCTCGGTCTTCGTCTCGGGCGGGGTCGGGCAGGCGGGCAGGCTCGGGGAGCTGCGCCGGTCGGGGAGTGGCAAGACGTCGCGGTCGATCTTCCCATTGGGCGTGACGGGCAGGGCGGGCAGCACCACGAAGCTCGAAGGCAGGAGGTGGGGCGGGAGCTGCTTTTCCAGATGGAGGCGCAGGCTCGCCGCGTCCGCGTCCGTGGCGGCATACGCGACGAGGCGTTTGTCGCCGGCGCCGTCCTCGCGCACCGTGACCACGGCCTCGCGCACCCACGGGCAAGCGAGCAGCGCGGCCTCGATCTCGCCGAGCTCGATGCGATACCCGTGAATCTTCACCTGACGATCGAGGCGACCCAAGAATTCGATGCTCCCGTCGGGCAGGTAATGCGCCCGATCCCCGGTCTTGTAGAGCCGCGCGCCGGGCTCGCGCGAGAAAGGATCGGGGATGAATCGCTCGGCGGTGAGCTCGGGCGCATTGACGTAGCCGGAGGCGAGCCCGTCGCCGCCCACGTAGAGCTCTCCCGCGACGAACGGCGGCAATGGCGAGAGTGCTTCGTCGAGCACGTAGGCCGTGGAGTTCGAGATGGGTTTGCCGATGGGGACGCTCTTCGCGCATTCGGGGACGTCGGTCACGAGGTGGGCCGTGGAGAACGTGGTATTCTCCGTGGGGCCATACACGTGCAGGAGCCTCTTCGGTCCGCCGGCGCGGAGCACGGCGCGGGCCCGGCTCGGCTCCAGTTGCTCGCCGCCGAACAGGAGGACGTCGAGGGTCGAGAATGCGTCCGGCGCGGCGGCCGCGAGGTGGTGAAAGAGCGCCGTGGTCAAGAACATCACGGTGATGCCCTCGCGGCGCACGGCGGCCCGGAAGGCCGAGGGCGAGACCCGCGCCTCCTGCGTCAAGACGACGAGGCGGGCGCCATGGAGCAAGGCGCCCCAGATCTCGAACGTCGACGCGTCGAAGGAGAGGTTCGAGAGCTGCGCCACGTGATCGTCGGGGCCGAGGTTCACGTAATGCGTGCCCACGACGAGACGCACGACGGCGCGGTGCGGAATGGCCACGCCTTTGGGTTTGCCCGTGGAGCCGGAGGTGAACATGATATACGCGGTGTCCCCCGCGGAGGAGGGGCGCGGCATTTCGCCCTGGCCGTCGCCGTCGTCGCCGCCTTCGTCGTCCGGGGCGAGGACGGGGCCATGAAACGAGAGGTCTTTCGCGCGCGCGGGCTCGGCGACGAGGAGCCGGACGCCGGCCTCGCGCAGCATGAGCCGCAGCCGTTCGTCCGGATAGGCTGGATCGAGGGGAACATAAGCGCCGCCCGAGAGGAGGATTCCCACGAGGCCGACGAGCAGCGGAAACGAGCGCTCCACGAAGATGCCGACCGGCACGCCCGGGCCCGCGCCCCGCCGCCGCAATCGACGCGCGAGCCCCTCGGCGCGGCGGAGGAGCTCGCCATAGGTGAGCCGGTGTCCGTCGAGCACGGCCGCGACGGCGCCAGGCGCCTCGCGCGCCCGGGCCTCGAAGAGCGCGTGCACGGTGGCGTCGCGCGGGTACTCGGTGCGCGTGTTTTCGGCGAACACGGCGGTGGAGGAGGCGCTCTGCTCGGTCCGCATTTCGAGACCCTTCCGCTGGAAGACCACATTCTTCATCCGTGATTACGCGCGAGCGCCCAGGCGATGCCGCTCTGGAGCGCCCCGCGCGTCACGATGCCGCGCAGATCGGCGCCGAGATCCACCAGCGTCCGCGCGACCTTCGGGCTCGTGCCGGTCATGACGACCTCGGCGCCGAGCAGCCGCGCGCCGCGCGCCGCGCCGACGAGCGCGTCCGCCGCCGCGGTATCCATCACCTTCACGCCCGTGATATCGAGGATGACGGTCGCCGCCTGGTGCCGGGTGATGCCATCGAGCAGCGTCTCCATGATCTGCTGGGCGCGCTCGGCGTCGATGTCGCCGATGAGCGGCATGGCGAGCACCCGGTCCGCGATGGGCAAGAGCGGCGTGCCGAGCGCGCGCAGGGCGCGTTGCTGGGCCTGGATCAGCTCTTCCTGGAGGCGCTCCCGCGCCTGCTCCGCCTCGAGTTGCGCGGTGACGTCGCGGAAAAACGCGGCCATGCCCGTGGGGGCGCCCGCGGCGTCCCGGACGACGAACGCCGAGGTTTGTCCCATCCACGTGCTGCCGTCGGGGCGCCGGACCTCGAGGGTGCCGCTCCACGTGCCCTTGCCGAGCAACTCCGGGACGACCTCCCTCGTGAGCCGATCGAGCTCCTCCGGCGAATAAAAATCGGCCAGCGAGCGGCCGACGGCGTCATGGCCGTACCCGCACATCGCCTTGAAGGACGTATTCGCGTAGACGAGGCGGTTCTCCATCGAAACGAGCGTGATTCCGTCGAGAGCATTCTCGACGAGCGCCTGCGCGGTCGTGAGGCGCTCGATGTCGCGCGCCTGCGCCTCGATCTTCAAATGCAGGATGTCCGAATCCGACGGAAACGCCATGTACAGCCCCCTGAACTGCCGAGAATGGCTCACGGTCGGCCGACGCGGCATGCGGAATATCCGGAATTCAACGTCATTGGGGAGAGGAGGGAGACCTCGACGTCCTCCTTGGAGGGTGTGCCGTGGACGAATCGGGCGCGGAACTTGCGAACCGTCCTCGCGATGTCTCCTCGAAATTCCCTCGGATCCATCCTGGTTTTGCTCCTTCTCCCCGCCTGCGTCGCCGAGACGTCCACGTCTCTCGACGAGGGCACCGAAGCCATCGACGAAGAAATCGAATTCATCGACGAAGATGTGTCCGCGCTCGCGCGACGGTGTGAGGTCGCCTCCGATTGCGCCGGCGGGCTCGGCTGCGTCGCCGGTGTCTGCTCGGCGTGCAATCGTCACGCACACTGCGCGAGCGACGTGTGCGACCTTTACCAGGGCGGCCGGTGTATCCCCGAAAAGGAGGTTCTTTATGTGGGCCGCGACAACATCTCCCATTATGAGGAGTGCGAACGCGCCACCGGCGTGAGGAGCGATCCCTTCTGCCAGATCCGGGACGCCATTCCGGCGCTCGGGGAGGGAAAGAAGGTGATCCGCGTCGCGCCCGGGTTCTACATGCCGTTTCACGTGAACGGCGGCGAGCCGTTCGCCGTCCACGGCCCGGCCGGCGAGGGCGGGATCGCCCACGTGACCGAGGAGGACGTGGGCGGGATGAGCGTACGCGGCGGCGCGCACGTCGTGCTCGACGGGCTCGAGATCGGCCGCTACTCGTATCGCTCGGGCCTGCGCTGCGAGGGCCCGGGGACGCGCCTCATCGTGCGGCGCAGCCAGATCTTCACCGACACGAGGGCGCCCCTGCACTCGAATGGATGTGACCTCTGGCTCGAGAACACCGAGGTCATCACCCGCGAGTAGGGCAAAAACCCCCTATTCGTCCGCCGCCGCCGCGAGCGGCAGGGTCACCGTGAAGGTCGTCCCCTCGCCGAGCTCGCTCGTCATTTCGATCGTGCCGCCCATCATCTCCACGAGCCGCTTCGTGATGGAGAGGCCGAGCCCGGTCCCCCCGTATTTGCGGCTCGTCGTGAGGTCGGCCTGCGTGAAGGGCTGGAAGAGCCGCGCCTGCTGTTCGGGCGACATCCCGATGCCCTCGTCCTCCACCACGAGCCGCACCCGAGGCCGGCCCGGATCCTCGGCGCGTGACGCGCGAAGGACGATACGCCCGCCCTTCGTGAATTTGGCCGCATTGCTGAGCAGGTTGTTCAGCGTCTGCACGACGCGCTTGCGATCCGCGACCATCTCGATCGGCGTGTCGGTCGTCTCGACGCGGAGCGTGTTGCCATTGCGATCCACCATCGGCTGCACCGTCGCCCGCACCTCCTCGAGCAGCGCCGAGAGGTTGAACCGCTGCGGATCGAGCACCATGCGGTTCGCCTCGATCTTCGAGAGATCGAGCACGTCGTCGACGAGCATCAAGAGCTGCTTGCCCGCCTGCCGGATCTTGCCGAGGTCCGGGACGATGGGCGTGTACCCGCCGTCCTCGGCCTCCTCCTCCAGCATCTCGCTGTAGCCGATGATCGCGTTCAGCGGCGTGCGCAGCTCGTGGCTCATGTTCGCGAGGAACTGGCTCTTCGCCTGGTTCGCCGCGCCCGCCTCCCGGGCCAGCGCCTCGGCCTCGGCGCGCGCGTGCCGGAGCGCCACCTCCGTCTTTTCGTGCTCCTTGATCTCCTGCTCGAGCTCGGTGTTTTGCCGATCGAGCTCCTCCTCGACGAGCTCGCGGCTCTCCCACGAGAGGACGAGCCACCACGCGCCCACCCCGATGAGCACCACGGTCGCCGCATAAAGCCCGGTCAGCGTCCGCCCGAGCGCGGCGCGCGCTTCGCCGTGGACGTCCGAGGCCTGGTGGAACAGGAAAAACACCATGGCCCCGGCGAAGGCCATCCCCGCATACACGGCCGCGAAGCGGAAGAGGCGCGAGGCGAGGCGCGGCGCGAGCTTGCCTTCGAGGAAGGTCGTGATCCGCCGTCGGCCCGTCGGCTTCGATTTGCAGGCGTCGTGGCAGCGGCCGTCGAGCGTGCAGCAGAGCGAGCAGATCGAGCCCTGGTAGACCGGGCAATGGGCCATGTCCTGCGGCTCGTACGCGTGCTCGCAGATGCAGCAGGCCTCGCTGCCGTGGGCCTTGTCGTTCGTGAAATGCTCGTTCGGGCGGGCGATGTAATACTTGCCCTTCGTGGCCACGGCGATGAGCGGCGAGAGCACGAACGCGAGGCCGAGGGCGATGAACGACGAATATGCCTTGCCCGCCTGGCCGAAGACGCCGGCATAACAGAGCATCGACACGACCGAGGCCGCGCCCATCGACCCGAAGCCGACCGGGTTGATGTCGTAGAGGTGCGCCCGCTTGAACTCGATGTATTTCGGCGAGAAGCCGAGCGGCTTGTTCACCACGAGATCGGCGACGATGGCCCCGATCCAGGCGATGGCCACGTTCGAATACAACGCGAGCACCTTGTCCAGGGTGTGGAACACCCCGAACACCATGAGGAGCAGCGCGATCGCCACGTTGAACACGAGCCAGACCACGCGGCCGGGGTGGCTGTGCGAGAGGCGCGAGAAGAAGTTCGACCACGCGAGCGAGCCCGCGTAGGCGTTCGTCACGTTGATCTTGAGCTGCGAGACGAGGACGAACAGGATGCCCACCCCGATCATCACGCTGCGGCTCGAGAAGACGTACTCGTAACCCGTCACGTACATCCAGATCGGCTGGAGGGCCTGCTCCACGCTCGTCCCGTGCCGGATCGCGAGCGAGGCGAGGAACGCCCCGGCGAGCTGCTTCGCGCCCCCGAGGAGGATCCAGCCCGGGCCCGCGGCGAGCAGCGCGAACCACCAGACCTTGCGGTTCGATTTCGTCTTGTCCGGCATGAACCGGAGGTAATCGACCTGCTCGCCGATCTGGACGATCAGCGAGAACGAGACGTTCGCCGCGAGCCCGAAGAGGATGGGATCGAAATGGGCGCCGCTCGGGGATTTCCCGGCGAAGCTCGTCCAGCCCTCGAGGGCCGCGGGGTCCTCCCGGAAGACGTAGACGAAGGGCAGGACCATGAGGATCAGCCATATCGGCTGGGTCCAGAGCTGGAACCGGTTGATCAGCGTCACGCCGAAGAGGACGAGCGGGATGATGCAGAGCGAGCTCACGAGGTAGCCGGCGACGAGCGGCAAACCCAGCCAGAGCTCGAGCGCCTGGGCCATGATCGAGGCCTCCAGCGCGAAGAAGATGAACGTGAACGAGGCGTAGATGAGGGAGGTGATCGTCGAGCCGATGTACCCGAACCCGGCGCCGCGGGTCAGGAGGTCCATGTCGAGGTTGTACTTCGCGGCGTAATACGTGATGGGCACGCCGGTCGCGAAGATGATGGCGCTGCAGACGAGGATGGCCCAGAAGGAGTTCGAGAACCCGTAATTGACCGCGAGCGAGCCGCCGATCGCCTCCAGCGCGAGGAACGAGATCCCCCCGAGCGCGGTGTTGGCGAGCAGGAGCGGGGACCATTTGCGGAAGGACCTCGGCGCATAACGCAGCGAGTAGTCCTCCATCGTCTCGTTGGCGACCCAGCTATTGTACTCGCGGCGCTCCCGGACGATTTGCCTGACGAGCTGCATCTTGCTTTTTCCGGAATGTCAGCGCGCGCCGCCGCGGAGCTCCGCGAGCATCCCCTGGTAGGCGCGCTCGCGCTCGCGGTGCCGGCGGAGCTCGAGGGCCATGCGGATGCGGGCCCGGAGCAATACCATGTGGAAAGGCTTGGTCACGTAATCGTCGGCGCCCCGCTCCAGCGCCGAGACCACGCCGTCGAACTCGTCGAGCGCGGAGAGGACGATCACCGGCGCGCGCCCGAGGCGACCCTCCGCCCGGAGGACGTCGAGAACCTCGATGCCATTCCGATCGGGCATGATGAGGTCGAGCAAGACGAGATCGAACTCGCGGTTGCGCAGGAGCTCGAGCGCCGCATCGCCGCCCGTCGCCTCCTCGACCTCGTGCCCCTGGCGGACGAGCCATTGACGGAGCACGTCGCGCGTGACGGAGTTGTCGTCGACCAGCAGGATGTGCCCCCGCTCGGCGGAGGGCAAAGGCGGGGCGCTCGCGTCGCCCCCCGGAGCCGCGAGCTTCGGCATCCCGCCGAGCGCGGGCGCGTGCGGCAAGCGATCGAGCGCGTATCCCGCGAGGAGATCGTTCAGCATCACGCCCGCCGCCTGGATGCGGCAGAGCGTGGGGATGAGCGCGTAATGCCCCGCGCCCTCGGCCGCGGCCACGAGGCGCGCGCAGAGGGGCGCGATGGCGGAGGCGGGCTCGGCGCACGCGTCGCCGAGGTCGCGGACGAGGCGCGGCAAGGTCGAGGCCGAGAGCTCCCCGAGCGCCTCGGCGCCGAGCCGCTCGTTCACGATCGCGAGGACGGCCGCGCCGGCGCTGCGCAAGGCCTTGAGCTCGGCCCGGATCTCCTCGGGGCCCTCCAGCGTCTCGAGGAGGTCCTCGCTGTAGCCGATCACGGCCGTCAGCGAGGTCCGCAGCTCGTGGCGCAGGTGCGCGACGAGGCGCCTGAGCTCCTCCTCGCCGAGCGGCGGACGGCTCGGGGGCAAGGCGTCGGGGCGCTCGGGCTGGGTCATGACGCCTTCCTCCCGAGCTGCGCCCGCATCTTTTCGAGCAGGCGGTCCATGTCCACGGGTTTGACGTCGTAATCGTCCGCGCCGGCCTCGAATGCGCGCGCGCGATCCTCGGGCATCGCGCGGGCCGTGAGCACGATGATCGGCACGCCGCGCGTCCGCGCGTCCGCCTTGAGCCTCCGGGTGACCTCCAGGCCGTCGATGTCCGGCAAGGTCATATCCATGAGGATCAGGTCCGGGAGCACCTCGTCGACCGAGCGCAGGCCGGACAGCCCGTCCACCGCGATACGCACGGAGAACCCCCGGCGCGTGAGGCGGCGCGAGAGCATTTCGCTGTTCATGTCGTTGTCCTCGACGATCAGGATGTCGTGCATGGCGCGGGCTCCTAGCGGCTCTTTCCGGTGGGTTTGTCGATGTGCCGCAGCGCGTATTGCAGCGCGGCCTGGAGTTTTCCGAAGGACACGATCTCGCCGAGCGCGACGTCGAGCGCGACGAGGGCGTTCGCGACGCGCGGCGACAGCCCCGACAAAAGGCAGGACGTGCCGAGCATGCCGGCGGCGCGGCTCATTTTGACGAGGTGGTCGGCGGTCTCGGCGTCCACGTCGTCGACGCCGGTGAGGTCGAGGATCACGAACGCGCTCTGCGTCGCGACGACCGATTCGAGCAAGCCGCCCATCATCTCGGAGGCCCGACGCGCGTCGAGGCCGCCCACGATGGGCAATACGAGGATCCGGTCCCAGACCTGGATCACCGGCGTGAAGAGGGCGCGGATCGTCCGCTGCTGCTCCTCGATCTTGGCGAGCTTGTCGGTGAGCTCCGCGGTCCGCTCCCGCACCTTCTCTTCGAGCTCGTCATTGGCTTGACGCAGCGCTTCCCGCGACGCCTCGAGCTCCTTCTGAAAGGACGCGAGCTTCTTGTACGCGTCCGAGAGCGAGTCGTTGACCGATTTCCAGAAGGCCTGCTGGTGCTGTGACTCCCGCTGCATTTTCCGGATTTGCCAGAACGCAGCTTCGAGCTCCTTGCCGGTGAGGACGGCGCCCTCGGGAATCTCGTTTGCTCTAAAAAATTCCTGTGCCGACCACTCGGGCATCGGTCCCCCCGCTCCTGCCCACCCCCTATCCCTCGGCGAAGATACCAGAGGTCCGCGGGGCGACCAAGCCCAACCGACGTTAACCGAGATGACGTTTTTCTGACGGTATCCCGTGGATTACGCGAGGATTGTACCGAGGAGGCAATCTGGCGTACGGCCATACCTCCGCGCCGCTTTTGCCGTGGTCGCTGCATGCACCAGGGGGCGCACCGACGCGGCGCGGCGCCGCCCGGCGACGGCCGCGGTTCATGCGTCGATCGCGACGAGGAACGCCTCGACCGGCGGCACCGCGTCGAGGATGCCGAGCTCTTTCAGTTGCTTGCCGAGCGTCTCCCAGCGCTCACGCGTCATCATCCCGAGCTTCGTCGTTTGCGCGTCCTCGATGAGCGGCTTCTGCGCCGCAGCCGCCCCGGCGAAGGTCTCGGCGTCCATCGTGGTGTTGAGCTTGCCCATCACCACATTGGCCGGGCCCGGGTCGTCGAGGTAGGCGCGAAAGCCCTCCCGCGTGGCGCGCACGAAGGCGCGGACCCGCTCCGGGTTCTCCTGCCAGAGCGCCTTGCGCGTGACGACGACCTGAGAATAAGGGTTGTACCCCTCGTCGGCGACGAGGAAGACCTTCGGCTCGGCGCCCTTCTTCCGCGCCGCGAGCGGCTCCGACGTGACGAAGCATTGCTGCGCGTACTCCTTGTCCACGAGGAACCGCGCGACGCCGCCGTCGTAAGGGACGACCTTCACCTTGTCGAAGCCATACTTTTTCTTGAGATACGCCGCGTACGCCGTGCCCGGCTCGATCGCGAGGGTGCCGCCCCGGAAGACGTCGGCCATCGTATTCGCCCCGCGCGAGGCGTGGACCATGATGCCCTGCGGGAAGGTCTGGTACGTCGCGAAGATCGGGATCACGTCGGCGCCGCGGGCGCGGGCGATGAGGACCTCGTCGCCGTTCACGACGCCGAAGTCGCTCTTTCCGCTCGCGACCATCTGCATCACGGGCACGCCCGCGCCGCCGGGCATGATCTCCACGTCGAGCCCGGCGCGCTTGAAGGCGCCCCCCTCGCGGGCCGCGTAAAACCCGCCGAACTCGGGCTCGGGCACCCAGTTGAGCGTGAGCTTGACCTTTCCGGCAGGCGCGCCGCCGCCCCCCCCGGATCCCTTGCAGCCCGCGGCCGTCGCGGCGAGCCCGAGGGAGAGGGAGAGCAGGGTGCGGCGAGAAAGCCGGGGGGGAGGCGCCATCTTCATGCGCGGCATGGATCCCACGGCGGCGATTGCGCCGCAAGATCCATCTAGCCGCCGATCAAGCGCTTCACGTGGCCGAGCAGCTCGTCCAGCGAGAATGGCTTTTGCACGAACACGTCCTCGCCGAGGTTCTCCCCTTTCACGGCCCCGCGAGCGGCGCTCATGAGGATCACGGGCAGGTCCTGCGTCGACGGCTCGGCGCGGATGGCGAGCAAGACGTCGCGGCCGTCGGCGATGGGCATCATGAGATCGGTGATGACGAGGTCGACCTTTTCGAGGCCGAGCAGGTGGAGCCCCTCGCGGCCGTCGGCGGCGTGCACGCAGCGATACCCTGCGTCCGAGAGGACGAGCACGAGGATCTCGACGATGCTGTACTCGTCGTCGATGACGAGGATCGTCTTCATGGCCTCCGCCGGCTCCGTCGGGAGGAAAATATCGAAGAGGGCCGAGGCGATCGCGCGCCGCCCGCGAGGACGGCCTCGGCGCTATCGACGGTCGCGGCGACCTCGATTCCCGTGCTCGAGATGGTGAACTCGCGCAGGCTGTGGTCGTAGCCGGTCTCGCGCACCTTCAGGATGGAGATGAGCCTGTGGAGGCGGGCTCGGTGCTCGGTGTATCGCAGGACGATGATGTTCTCGATCATCGCGGAGACACCCTCGATCGGCAGCTCGATGTCCTCGTGGAAGAGCGACATCTCCTCGCTGAACACGGTGGTGACGCCCAATCCGCGCAGCTCTTCGGTCATCGCGGTGAAGAAGTCCACGAGCCTCTCGGGGAACGTCGCCGCGCGCCTCAGGCCGTCGATCCCGTCGATGAAGAGCCGCCGCACCTTGCGCCGCCGCACGTTGTCGAGCAGCTCCTCGCCGAGCTCGTCGAGGAACCGCTCGAACGGCGGCCGCCAGCTCACGTCGATCGTTTGCTGCTCGACGAGCTCGCCG
Organism: Polyangium spumosum; assembly: GCF_009649845.1. Classification (NCBI taxonomy): domain Bacteria; kingdom Pseudomonadati; phylum Myxococcota; order Polyangiales; family Polyangiaceae; genus Polyangium; species Polyangium spumosum. The sequence continues at coordinate 33,884 of NZ_WJIE01000007.1, read as the reverse complement.
AACTTCAAGCCGATCGCGTCGGCCTTGCCGATGAGCCGCGGCGGCGTCTCGTAAAAACCGAAATAGAGCCCCTGCTGCCCGGCCCTCGCCCCGGCGGCGAGGAAGCTCAGCCCGAGCAGCGTCTTGCCGGCGCCCGGCGCGCCGAGGATCGACGTCGTCGAGCCGGAGAGCAGGCCTCCCTCGAGCATCGCGTCGAGCCGCTCGATGCCCGTCGAGTCGCGCGTACGAAGCTCGGCCGCGACGGGCGCGGTCCGCGCGACGAGCGACTCCAGGCGAGGAAATGCGACGAGCCCCGCGTCCGTGATCCGGAAGAGGTGTCGCCCTTCGAGATAACCGGAGCCGCGTAGCTTCGTGATCGCGAGCTGACGGACGGTCCGAAGCCCGACGAAGCGATAACAGAGCTCGATGACCGTATCGACCATCCCATGCTCGGGGAAGGCCCTCTCCGGGTCGCTGTTGGCGAGGAGGAGGACCGTGCAGCCGGACGCGCTGAGGAGCGTCGTGAGCTGCTGGATGTATTTCTGGAACTCCAGGGGAGAGCCGCAGACGGTGGCGATGACGGAGAACCCGTCGATCACCAGCATCGTGGCCCGGCGGTCCCGGATCTCCTTGTGTACGAGGTGGAGAAAACCCTCCGTGCCCTCGTTCATCAAATGCTGATAAGCGCTGACGATGGTCAAGGAGTCCGGGATGAAGGCGTCGTCGAAGAACACGAACGGGCGGAGATAACCGAGCATCCGTCCATGTGTCTCGGTCAGGATGGTGGCAAAGACGACCCTGCCACCCTGCCGGACGTGGTGAAACGCGATCTGCGTGCCGAGGATCGTCTTGCCGCAGCCCGAGGGGCCGAAGATCAGGACGGATGAGCCCTCGAAGAGCCCGCCGAGCGTGATGGTGTCGAGCCCTGGCACACCGGTCGTCACTCGCTTGAACGCCATCGCCCTCTTCGGCACGTAGCTGTCCCCTCCCGGCACGAGGTGGCTCGTCGTGCTGCCGGGGCGAGGTATGTAGCGAGGAGAGTGCCAGGCGCGGGTACGCTCGGAGCCTCGCTCGGCGGGCCGCTAGCGCACCTGCCTCCACATGAGCGCGAACAATCTGCTCCGCGCCGGGGCGTCGAGCTTGCCCTCCGCCGCATATTGAACCCGCCCGTCCTTGCCGATGAGGACGACGCTGCTCACGCCGCGGCGCAGGCGATACGCCCTCCGGAACGAGGCATCCCAGTCGCAATAGATGATCTGCCCGGTCTCCTGGGACTTCTTGCGCACGCTGCGCTCGGCGAAGCCGCGCAGCGGCCAGCCGCGATAATCACTCGTGTCGGCGATGGCGACGAACTGGATCTGCTTCGCCTCGGCCTTCGTATCCGCCGCGCGGTTGAGCTCGTCCTTCAGCGCTTTGTTTTGCGCCGACGACCTGCGATCCTCGTAGAGGATGAGCGTCGGCTTGGCCCGCGGAAAGGAGAGGTCCATGACGCGTCCGTCCGGATCCTCGACGACGACCCGCCGCACGGCCTGGCCCACGCTCGGGAGGGCCATCGCCGCGCCCGAGGGGATCACGAGGAGCAGGGAGAGGGTGATCAGGAAGAGCCGGAGCTTGCGGACGAACGTCTGTTGCATGGGCGAACCTCCTCGCCTCGATCGTCTGGGGGACGCGGGGCGTAGCACCCACGGGTACAGGAGGCATGCCGAGGAGGGCGGTCTCCTCGGGATCGGTCGGGGAGGGGCTCTTGAGTTCGCGCGGTCGATTCCCTCGGGATGAGCCGCCCGAGCTCTTGCGTGTCCTCCCCTCCCGACGCGTCCCGCCCCTCTGCCCTTCCGATCTCCAAAACACCCCCCGCGCGTGCTGCCCACCCCCAGATTGGGCGGGGAACAGATGTGGTCGCGAAGGTCCGCCGCATTTGTTTTCGCCCGACCGGCCTCCGGCACGAGCGCCGCCCCCTGTTCCCCGCGGAAACGAGGTCCGTCCGCCGTGCCACGTTCCTTTTTTTGACCCACGACAGACGGCGCGACGACTTGCCGGGGGCAATCTCCGCGCGGAACGAGGGCGGCGTCGGCTGCGTGCCCGCCCCGGTTTCGCGAAACAGCTTCGGGCCACGCGGGCGCCCCGCGGTTGTCTCATCCCGTACTGTGTCGGCACGGTGGACCGAGCTCGTTTCGCCTTCGAACCGCCCCCCGGCAGCCCTGCCGGAGGTCGTTCGGCGGCGAAACAGACCCCGGCAGCCGAGAACCGAGGTCGATCCGGCGCTCCCGGACGAGAGGGCAGCGCGCGCCGAGGTTGTTCCGGCGGTGGGGGATCCGCGCGCCGCGACTCCGCGGCTCGTTCCGGCGCCGCCGATCCCACCGTCGCCGATTCCGCGGCTCGTCACGGCGTCGCCGACTTTGCCGTCGCCGATTCCGCGGCTCGTTCCGGCGCCGCGGATCCCACCGTCGCTGATTCCGCGGCTCGTTTCGGTGACCTCGCCACATGCGGCTCCGCTCCCGGCTCCGTGATGCCAGCCGGAGGGAGGCGGGGCCCGCGCTCACCGGTGAGTTCGTGCAGCGCCAGCTCGAGGTCGCCGTGGAGAGGGTGCGCGTGGGAGGGGGTAGGTGAGAGGGGGGAGGGCAAGGGGGGTGTCAAGGCGTTGATGGTGAGCCTGGGGGAACGAGCCTTGCGCAGGTTGCGCAGAAGTATACAGAGGGTGCGCAGGTCTATACAGACGCGAATGGGGGCGGGTGGTTTCGCGCGGCAAAACAAGAGATCGATGTGCTGGCATGCGTGATGCTTTGGGTGTCGACAAGAAGAACGGTCGTCCTCACGACGCACCCTCGATACCTGAACGACGGAGCAAGAGACATGAAGCGCGCTGGTTCGATCTTCGGTATGGGCCTGGTTTTCTTCGGCATTGGCGTCGCGGCCATGGGGTGCTCCGGCGCGCCGGATACGGCCGATCCGATCGAGATGATGGGCGCGGAGGAGGGGGAGAGCCGCGTCGAGCCCGCGGACGGCCCGTACATGCGAGCCCTGGTCGAGAAGGCGGGCAAGCAAGGAGCGGTAAAGATCGACCTCGCCGACGATCGCCAGTTCGGCTTCCTGAAGGAGCGAATGGCCCGCAACGACATCAACGCCGAGACGGCGCCCCGCGTCTTCGAGCGTCTGCAGCTCGCGCGCGACAAGGCGGTCGCCATCAAGACGGGCAAGGTGCACCCGAGCGTTGCGACCGCGAGCGCGGGAGCGGCGGATCGGTGTGGAATTTACATCGTGAACGAGCGGCTCGACGCCACGGCGTTCAGCAGCATGGCCCGCGGGAGCTGTATCGGCGGAGCGACCTACAGCTATGTGGATCAGTACCTGTACGACGCGAGCTGGAACATGCTCGACTTCGATTACAAGGAGGAGTGGAACAAGGGCATCGCGGCCGATGTGAGGCTATCGGCGGTGCCGCCGTCCACGAAGGGTGTCTTCGCCGAGGGGGTCGTGTACCACGAGACCACGACGACGGTCGAGGCCTACTACTATGCGACGAGTGTTCTCGTCAATCATATGATCCTCGACGCGCCCTCGTCCGCGATGGCGCCGGAGCTCCCGGGGGCGCAGGCCGTGAAGGGGCCGGAGATGGCGTCGGCGGTGGACCACCAGTACACGCTCGACGCCCCCCGAGACTTCACGGGCGACAAGTCGATCATGATGTGCCTCGATCGTAATACATATAGCACCGATTGCGACTACAAGCACACCGACACCGGAGCCTGCTCCAGCCTGGCGCTTTGTGAAGGAAATACGGCGAAATTCCCCGTCAATACGCCGACGTACGACTTCTCGAAGTTGTACATGCCCATGCAAGGGTCGAGCAAGCTGATTCACGGCCCCAATGTGAACGCGGACAACCCGTGGGAAATCCAAAGCGCTAAAGCATGGGTGACGATGAGGACGGCAGGGGCCGACACGCCCGCGGGCGGCCTCTGCGAGGGCAGCCTGACCGATCTCACCGGAGCCCCGAAGGTCGTCCTAAAGGAGGGCATCGTGGCCTTTCAGAAGAGGTATCAAATCGTCATCAATCCTTTCGCTCCGGCGCTAGGGAACGTGGCCTGGGAGGATCACTGCACCGATAATGGCAAGCAGATCGATCTGGACGTCGAGGTGACCCTCTATCAACCCAACAACGCGTTGGGGGAGACGCTCGTCTATAACTGGACCACGCGCCCGACCACACAGAACCCGAGCGCGCCCCCGATGTCCATTTGGTGGGGCTGCCTCCCGACCGGCACCGAGATCTCCCTCGCGGATGGTAAGCGCGCGCCGATCGAGCGGATCGGCGTCGGCCAGCAGGTCGTCTCCGACGACCACGGGCGCACGCTCACGGTCGTCGACGTGGTCGAGGGCGCGGAGCGCAGGCCGCTGGTGCGCGTCGTCGACGATCGAGGCCACGTGCTCACGATGACCACGACACACGCGGTCCCCCTCGCGAATGCCCATATCGTGCAGGCGCAGGAGATGCAGGTCGGCGACCAGGTGATCGGTAAAGACGGCCTCTCCACGATCGTCTCCGTGGAGCGAATCGAATACGAGGGCCCGGTCTACAACCTCGTGCTCGGCACGGCCGACGAGCTTGGCGGTGTCTCGAAGCAGGGGACGACGATGTTCGCCAATGGGGTGCTCGTGGGTGACAGCCGCCTTCAGGGCGCGATCACGCAGCTTCGCTCGGACGAGGCGGCGCTCGCGGACCGGGTGGCCTCCCTGCCCGTGGAGTTCAAAGAGGATTACCGCCTCTCGATGATCCGTGAGCAGAAGCGCGCCGCGAAGCGCTAAGGCCAGGCCAGGAGGGCGATAGGGTATTCCTGCGCCCCCCTGTCACCGCCCCTTCCGCGGCCTCGTGATCCCGTACAGATCCAGCCGCATGAGCAGCGTCCTCCGCGAGATCCCCAGCATCTCCGCCGCCTTCGACTGATTCCCCCCGCACGCCTCCAGCGCGAGCAAGATCCTCTGCCGCTCGTCCTCCCCGACCGGCACCCGCAGGGGTGCGATCGACGAGGAGACCACCCCGGACGCAGGCTGCGACGGCCGCGGCGGCGGGATCGTCGCGAGCTCCGGGTTCGACTTTCGGGCCGTCCCACGACCACCCAGCCCGAGGTGCTCCGGTTGGATCGTCTCTCCCGCGCTCAGCACGACCGCGCGCTCGATCACGTTGCGCAACTCGCGGATGTTCCCCGGCCATCCATGACCGAGCAGCGCCTCCAGCGCCGCCTTCGATAGCCGCGGCTCCGATCGCATGTTCATCTGCACCGCCGCGCGCGCCACGAAGCTCCGCACCATGGGTTCGATTTCCGATACGCGCTCCCGAAGCGGCGGGATCTCGATCGTCACCCCGTTCAACCGAAAATAGAGGTCCTGCCGGAACACGCCGCTCGCGGCTTCCTCTTCGAGGTCGCGATTCGTCGCCGAGACGAATCGAACGTCGATCGGCCGCTTCTGGACCGCTCCGACCCGCATGACCTTCCGCTCCTCCAGCACCCGCAAGAGCTTCACCTGCACCGAGACCGGTAGCTCCCCGACCTCGTCCAGGAACACCGTCCCGCCCGCCGCGACCTCGAAGAGCCCAGGCTTCGTTTTCGCCGCGCCCGTGAACGCGCCCGCCTCGTGGCCGAAGAGCTCGCTCTCCAGAAGCGACTCGTGGATGGCCGCGCAGTTGAGGCAAACGAGCGGCCCTCGCGCCCGCGGCGAGCGCCGGTGAATGGCCTCCGCCATCACCTCCTTGCCCACCCCCGTCTCGCCCAGCAAAAGCACGTTGATGTTGCTCTGCGCGACCCGATCCACGAGCTCGTACAGCTTCCGCATGCCGCTGTCGTGAATCACGGGCACGGAGTAGGACCGAACGACGCGAGAGGAGGCGGGGTTGTCCTCGGATGCGTTGGCGCGCTGCACCACGAGGAGCGTGGCGCCGAGCTGGACGCCATCCCCGAGCGCGAGATCCATCGATTCGCCGGGGGGAACTCGATACTCCACGATACGCGCCGTCCCGTCCGCGTCCTCGGACCGAGATACACGGAGGCCGTTCGAGCTGCCCACATCCTCGACGCGCAAGGGCGGGCCGATATCGAGGACGACGTGGCGTCTCGATATCGAAGGATCCTGAAGGACGATATGGTTTGTTTCACCTCGGCCGATCGTGACTCGCCCGGTCGCTGGTAACGGCCGCAAGCGGGTCGCATCCGCGGTCACGATGACGAGCTCGAGCGAGACAGAAGCCTTCACGCTTGCTCACCTTACAGCCGGAATACACGGAAAAGCAAGAGCGCGTGTCTCGGGATGCACTCTGCCTACAGTGTGTAAGGGGTATCGCGGCTATGGTGCGACCGTCGCTCGAGCCGAGGGCCCCGGCCCCGCCGCTTGCTTGCGTTGCCCTTCCGATAACAACGCCCGATAGGCCTCCGACGTCCGCACGAGCTCCTCGTGCGTGCCCATCGCCGCGATACGGCCCTTGTCGAGCACCACGTTGAACGTCGATTTCACGAGGTGCGGCGCGTGCGTGACGACGATCGTCGTCCGACCCGCCGCGAGCTCGACGACGTTGCCGAGCAGCTCCTCCGCCGTGGCCTGAGGTAGCCCCGCCTCGGGTTCGTCGAGCACCAGCAGGCGCGCGTCGCGGAGGAGCATGCGCGCCAGCAGGAGCCGGCGTTGCTCGCCGCCCGAGAAGTTCGGCGGCACCTTGCGCACCACCACATCGAGCCCTCGGCCGTCCTTGCCCGCGGCGAGAGCGTCGAGGCGCACGCGCGCGAGCAAACGCTGCATCGAAGCCTCGTCCGGCGGCTCTGCGAGGCCGAGCCCGAGGTTCTCCGCGACCGAGCGCTCGAAGAGCACGGACGCCTGGCCGAGCACCGCGAAGAGGCGCGCGAGGTCCTTCGGCGAGAGGCGCGTGAGGTCGACGCCGCCCACCTCGATCCTGCCACGTGTCGGATCGTCGAGCCGCAAGAGCAGGCGGACGAGCGTGGACTTGCCCGAGCCCGATGCGCCGCAGATCGCCACCACCGCGCCCGCGGGGATCCGGAGCGAGAGGTCCGAGAGCACGTCGTCCTGCGCCCCCTCGGGCCGGTAGCCGACGCCTTCGATCACGACCTCGTCACTCGCGAGCGCCGCGAGCGGCAGCGGGTCCTCGGGCTCGGGCGGATGCGGGGGCAAGGAGAGCAGATCGCGGAGCGAGGCGAGCAGCGGCGCGCGCTCGAGCAAGCCCGAGCGGAGGCCGTCGAGCGCCTCGAAGCGCGCGAGCAGGAGCGGCGTGACGAGCAGGAGCTTCGCCACGTCACCCGCCTCGTGCGCGCGGCCAGACAAGCGAAGCGCGACGAGGATGACGAGCGGCGACATCGCCGCGAGCACGCTCTTGATCTGCCCCGACGCCGCGAGCGCAGCCGCGAAACTACGGCGCGCGTCGGCCGCGCGATGCGCCGCGGCGGAGACCTCCACGAGCGCCGTCTGCCGCGCGCCGAGCAGGCGCAGCTCCTCGGTGCCGGCGAGCATCTCGCCGAGCGCGCCGAAGACCGCCGTGTCCGCGCGCTGCATCACCTGCATCCGCTCGCCCACGCGGCGCGAGGCGCGATCGGAGAGCAAGCGCGAGAGCACGAAGAGCAGCGCCGTGCCCACGAGCACGGGCCACGCGCCGCCCGAGGCGAGCTCGAAGGCGAGGACGAGCAACGTGACGATCGCCTGCGGCAGGCCCGTGATCACCGCGACCGCGAAGTCCGATACGGCCGCGGCGTCCCGCGCGATGACGAGCTTGACCGCCTCGAAGCCGCGCACCTGGGGCGCCTTCACGCCGGGCGGCGCGGGAGGAGCGCCTTTCGGCGAAAGCGCGCGCGCGCCGGCCGCGTCCACGGCGCGCGGCGAGGCCCAGAGCGCGGCGCGCACGAGCTCCACGCGTAGCGCCGCCGTGAGCTCGGCCGAGAGCTCCGAGCCCGCGCGGCTCTGCGCCATCGTCACGCCCACCGTGAGCGTCACGGCCGCGAGCGTCGCGGCGATGACGACCCAGGGGCCCTCGCCCGACACGAGCCGCGCGAACAGGCCCGCGAGGCCCGGGCTCGGCGACGCCGGGCGATCGAGGACGGCGCCGATCGAGACGCCCACGAGGCCCGGCAAGACGCCGGCCATGACGCCCGAGAGCGACGAGAGGCCCACCGCGAGGACGAAGCCGAAGAGCGGGCCGCCGCGCAAGGAGCGACGGACGGCGCGGAGGATCAGCCAGAGGTCGCGCACGGGCCGCGGAGGTTATCCCAGTCCGTTGCAAGCCGCGCGCTTTCGGTGGACCCTACGCACCGTGCGAAGCGCGCAAACCGTCGTCGTCGTGGCCGTCCTCGTCGTCGCGCTCGTGGCGTGCACGAGCGAGGAGCAAGCGCCCGCGCCTCTGCCCTCGCCACGCGCGAGCTCGTCCGTGTTCTCGCCCGAGGCCGCCGCGCGCTTGCCGCTCGCCGAGCCCGAGGACGGCGGCGCGCCCGTCGCGAAGGAGGCGGTGCCAGGCGTGCTCGAGGAGATCCTCGCCGCTGCGCCGAAGGCGTCGACCACGCCGACGGGGCCGGACGGAGGCACGCTCGTGGGTACGGAGACGGGTGTCCGCGAGGAGGCTCGCGAGGCGGGCGGAGGCCTCGACGGCGGCGTCGACGCGGCAGCCGCAGCGTCAGCCCTCCCGCGCGCGCGAAAACGAATCCACATCCAGGCGGGGAGCCCCGACGTGCACGAGGGCATCCCTTCGTCCGCCGTCGAGCGCGCGGCGCGGGCGCAACTTTATTATCCGCTCGTCACGCGTTGTCGCGGCGCGGACGGCAAGATCCTCCCACCCGACACGATCGTGCTCCGCTTCAAGATCGACGTGGACGGCTACATCGTGCCCTCGTCGATCAGCACGAGCGGCACGGAGCCGCGCTACGAGGCCGCGGCAAACTGCATGCAACGCGAGCTCTCGGCCGCGGGGTTCCGCGCGCCCGCGGCCGCGCGAGGCGTGGCCACCTGGGTGAACGCGACCGTTCCGTCCGTCGATTGATTGACGCTTTGTGCTCCTTTTCCCGGAGGTTTGCAGTTCGGCTTGCACGAGCGGCGCGGCGGGCCCAGCCTGTCTCGAGGCCCGTGGCGCAGGGCAGGGCAGGTGAGCGCGGAATGCGGCCCATTTCCGTGGGCGTCATTGCCTGTCCAATCGGCTTGCGAGATCTTTTGAGCCTTTGCTTTCGTCCGGGAAATACCGGGATGGAGTATAAGGGCCGAGCGCCGCGAGGGCCGAGGGTACGAGGGGTGAGCGGAGACCGACGGTGGACCTGAGCGACCAGTCCCAGACCCTGGTGATCATCGGCAACGGGATGGTCGGCTGGAAGCTCTGCCAGCGAATGGTGGAGTACGGCGCGAACGACGAGATCCGCATCGTCGTGTTCGGCGAGGAGATGTTCCCCGCGTACGACCGCGTGCACCTCACCGAGTTCTTCGCCGGACGTCCCCTCTCGACGTTCTCGCTCGCGCCGCCGGACTGGTACGAGCAGAGCGGGATCGAGCTCTTCACGGGAGATCCCGTCGTCGAGATCGACCGCGGCAGCAGCGTGGTCGTCTCGCGCTCGGGGCGCCGCGTCGAGTACAACCGCCTCATCCTCGCCACGGGCTCGAGCCCCTTCGTGCCGCCGATCGAGGGCGCGAACCTGGCGGGCTGCTTCGTCTACCGCACGCTCGACGACGTCTGCGACATCGAGGAGTACGCCTATGATCCCGCGACGCTGAAGAGCGCCGCCGTCATCGGCGGAGGCCTGCTCGGGCTGGAGGCGGCGAAGGCGGTCTTCGACCTCGAGCTCGACGTGCACGTCGTGGAGGTGTCGCCGTGGCTCATGCCGCGCCAGCTCGACGCCGACGGCGGCGCGGCGCTACGCGACAAGGTCGAGCGGATGGGCGTGAAGGTCCGCTGCGGCAAGAAGCTCGTCCGGATCGAAGAGGTCTCGCTCGGGCTCGCGGGCGGGTCGTACCAGCCAGTTTCGTACCGCGCCGCCGCCGAGGACGACGAGGACGTCACGCCCGAGCTGGGGTTGCGCCTGCACTTCGACGACGGCGAGACGCTCATCGTGGGCATGGTGATCTTCGCGGCCGGCGTCCGTCCGCGCGGCGAGCTCGCGAAGGCCGCGGGCCTGCAGATGGCCGCGAATGGCGGGATCGTGGTGGACGATCGGCTGCAGGCCATCGACAAGAAGACACGCAACCCCGACGAGCAGATCTTCGCGATCGGCGAGTGCGCGTCGCACCGGGGCACGACGTACGGCCTCGTCCTGCCGGGCTACCAGATGGTCGACGTGCTCGCGGCGAACCTGCTCGGCGCCGAGCGGACCTTCGACGGCGCCGACACCTCGGCGAAGCTCAAGCTGCTCGGCGTGACCGTCGCGGCCCTCGGCGAGCACGACGGCGATCAGCGCCTCGGCGGCAACGCGCTCGTGTTCAACGGCGGCGGCGTCTACCGCAAGCTCGTGGTCCGCGACGGACGGCTCATCGGCGCGGTGACCGTCGGCGAGTGGGACAACCTCGACCGCATCCGCGAGCTGCTCAAGGCGCCGCTGCCGCTCTCGTTCTGGGACATGCGCAGGTTCCGCGGCACCGGCAACCTGTGGCCGAAGTCCGAGTCCGCGCCCGTCACGGAGTGGGCCGAAGACGCGATCGTTTGCGGCTGCCTGCGCGTCACGCGGGGCGCGCTCGCGCTGGCGATCGACGGCGGTTGTCAGAGCGTGGAGGCGCTCGGGACGAAGACCGGCGCGGGCACGCTCTGCGGCTCGTGCAAGCCGCTGCTCTCGGAGCTGCTCGGCCTGGACGGCCCCGTGAGCGTCTTCGAGCCGATGCCCGCGTCGTGGCGCGAGGGGCCGCGCAGCCGGCGCGGCGACGGCGGGCCTCGGTCGCGCCGGGGCGAGGGTCCACGCAGCCGTCGCGGCGGAGACCTCTCGCCCTCGTCGCGGCTCGACTCCTCGCAACACGCGAGCGTCCCGCCGCCGTCCTCGCTCGCCTCCGTGCCCTCGTCGCGGCTCGACGACGCGCCGCGCTCTCAGCGCTTCTCGGTCACCATCGCCGAGCGGACGCCGGAGCTCCCGGGCGCGCTGGATCTCGGCCGGCGGAGCCTCCCGCTCGCGCCTGCCGACGACGACGACGACATCGAGCCGGCGCCGATGTCCATGCGCAGCGCGAGCCTGGTCGCGCGCGCAGCCGTGGACCTGCCGCCCCCGAGCACGCTCCGCTCGTCGATCCCGCCGCCCCCTTCGGCCGAGGCGAGCGCGCAGGCCGGCTTCGGCGTCGCCGCTGCGTTCGAGGCGCCCGAGGAGGCGCCCGTCGCGCGCCGCGGCGCCGCGCTCGCCTCGGAGACGCCGCCGGCCGGCACCGAGATCGCCCCGCGCTCGGCGCGCCTCTCGCTCGAGCCCGCCCCCCGCGACGACACGGCGCCCACGCCGCCCACGGGCATCCCGGTCGTGCCGCGCTCGGCCCGCTCGTTGGAGCTGCAAGCACCTGCGTCGGTCCGCGCCTCCTCGCTGACGCCGCCCTCGGGCGTGCTGATCACGCCACGCAGCCCGCGCCGGACCTCGACCCCGCCTGCGGGCATCGCGCTCATCGGGCTCGGCGGCGAGGCGCTGCCGCCTGCGCACACGCCGACGCCCGCGACGGGGCTCGTCCTCGGCCTTGCTGCGCGTGGCAGGGCCGAAGGGCCCATCCGCCGATCGACCCCGCCGGCCGGCTCGGTGCGCGTCGTGTCGGCCCCGCCGGCGTCCTCCCCGCGCTCGGCTCCGCCCTCGTCCATGCCGCCGGTCTCGTCCCGCCCCATCTCGAGCGGGGCCATCTCGAGCGGCGTCATCCTCCCGCCCTCGCACGTGGCCATCGTCGCGGTCGAGGACGCGCTGCCGCCGCCCGCCCCTCTGCCCTCGATCGAGCCGACCCTCTACGCGACGTCGCCCTCGGAGATCCCGCCCTCCTCGGCGCGGCGGCTCTCGGCGATCGAGGCGGCCCTCGCGGAGACGGAGGAGCGAAGGGAGAGCTCCTCGGCGTCGCGGCCGCGCATCTCGCTGCTCGGGGGCATCGACGAGGCCGAGATCGCCGACGTCCTCTCGGTCTCGCGCGACTCGCTCCTCCCTCCTGCGGACCGTGCGCCGATGTCGCGGCGGAGCTGGGTGCCGCCGAAGCGCCTCAGCATCCCGCCGGGCGCGCTGCAGACCCCCTCGGTGCCGCCGGTACGGCCTTCGATCGCGCCTCCGCCGGAGCGCGGTCGCAAGATTCTCCTCATTGCGTCGGTCCTGGCCGTATCCTGCGTCCTGGTGCTGGCCTTCGCCCCCTCGATCCCTCCTTCCCGCTCCATCCGGACGGGCGTCGTCCTCGACGCGCTCTTGCGCCCGGGGGTGGCGAAGCAGGTGAGCGGCTACGCCCTCGTCGCGCTCGCCGTGGCGAGCCTCGGGGTCTCCTTGCGCAAGCGCTGGAGGCGGTTCCGGTCCGCGGACGTGCCGTTCTGGCGCGTGGTCCACGCCGTGCTCGGCGCGGCCACCCTGGTTTTGTTTTTCCTCCACACGGGGCTCTCCGCGGGCACGCGGGTGAACCTCGTCCTGACGATCGATTTCCTCGCCGTCGTGCTCCTCGGCGCGCTCGCGGGTGGCGTCTTCGCGGTGAGCTCCCGGTGGAGCCCCGTGGCGGCGCGGGATCGCCGCTTACGCGCCTCCTTCGTCCACCTCCTCTTGACCTGGCCTTTGCCGATCCTCATCGCGCTTCATGTGCTTGCCGTGTACTACTACTGAGAGGCGGGCCTCCAGATGAGCACGCGTACCTCGATTGTGGCCTGGCTCCTGCTCACGGGGCTCGTGGGCGGGTTCGGGGCCTTCCGGCTGACCTCGTCGGATCAGACGCTTTATTTGCCCGACGAGACCTCCCACGGGCACCATCAAATCGAAATGGCGTGCTCGTCCTGCCATACGCCCTTCGGCGGGGTCCAAGACGACGCCTGCACGAATTGCCATGGCGAGCAGCGCACCGCGGCCGACTCGCACCCGGCCTCGAAGTTCAACGACCCGCGCAACGCCGGGAATCTCGAAAAGATCGACGCGCGCCGCTGCGTCACCTGCCACGTCGAGCACTGGCCCGAGGGGACGCACCGCGAGGGCTACACGCTGCCCGTGGATTTCTGCGTCGAGTGCCACGGCGACGTGGGCACCGAGCGGCCGAGCCACGCGGGGATGGCGTTCAACACCTGCAGCGACGCGGGCTGCCACAACTACCACGACAACCGCGCGCTCTGGGAAGATTACCTGAAGAAGCACCTCGGCGAGCCCGTCGTGCTCGCGTCCGCGAAGGTCTTGCCGCGCGGGGTCGCGGTGGTCGCGAAGGAGACGAAGTCGCTCGGCGCGAAGGACCAGGACGCGCCGCGCACGGTGGCGTTCTCGGCGGCGCTCGTCTCCGAGTGGGAGGCGTCGGCGCACGCGCGCGCGGGCGTGAACTGCTCGGGTTGTCACGGCGGGACGCCGGGGACCCCGTGGACGAACAAACCGCCGCTCACGCTCTGCGCGGGATGCCACGCCGAACAAAACAAGGGGTTTGGCCAGGGAAAGCACGGAATGCGCAGCGCCGTGGGCCTCGGCCCCATGAGCCCCGCCGCGGCGCGGCTGCCGATGCGCGCCGAGGCCCAGGAGCTCGAGGTCGGCTGTGAGAGCTGTCACGGCGGGCACTCGGTGAACGCCCGCAAAGCAGCGGTGGACTCGTGCCTCGGATGCCACGACGACGAACACAGCCGGTCCTATCAGCGGTCGCCGCACTTCAAGTTGTGGGAGGCCGAGATGAACGGCGCGGCGGCGGCCGGGACGGGTGTATCGTGTGCAACGTGCCACATGCCGAGGGAGAAGCAGTCGAACAGCGCTCCTGTCGTGGTACAGCACAACCAGAACGACAACTTGAGGCCGAGCGAGAAGATGGTCCGCAACGTGTGCACGAGCTGTCACGGCGTGGGTTTCTCGCTCGACTCGATCGCCGACCCGGAGCTCGTCCGGGCCAACTTCGCCGGTCGCCCGAAGAAACACGTGGCGAGCGTGGACATGGTCGAGAAGCGCGCAGCGCAGGGGAAGCGCTGAGCAAGGAGAGAACGACGTGAAGATGGGACACTCGAAGGCGGGCGCGTTGCTGTGTGGTGCCCTGGCCCTCGCCGGCGTGACGGCGGCAGGCTGCGGCAAAGGTGGAGAGGGCGGCGCGGCGGGAGGTATCGCGCCGCAGCAGATGGCGGACGCGCTCTATGCGGTGATCGCGGCCGATCGCGCGATCTACGCGGGTCAGGTCGTGGATCGCCTCGTCGCCGAGAAGGCGATCAAGGCGACCGAGCGGTTCAAGGAAGAGAAGACGCTCCCGCTGCCGGCGCAGATGCTGCGCATGGGCGCGGAGCACGCGCAAAAGACGAACTCGAGCTTCTCGTACGCGCTCCTCTCGCAGTGGCCGATCAACCAGCAGAACAAGGCGAAGACGGACGCCGAGAAGGCGGGCCTCGACTTCGTCGCGAAGAACCCGGGCAAGAACTACTACACGGAGGAGAAAATCGCGGACAAGACCTATTTCACCGCGGTTTATCCGGACAAGGCCGTCGCCGCCGCCTGCGCGAACTGCCACAACGAGCACGCCGACAGCCCGCGCAAGGACTTCAAGGAAGGCGACATGATGGGCGGCCTCGTGATCCGCATCCCCGTGAACAAGTAACGGCTCGGCCGGGGGGGCCGAGCGGGGGGGTCATTGGCCAGCCGGCGTGGGAGACGCAGGCGCAGGCGCAGCCGCAGGCGGGGACGCAGGCGCGTCGGGCGACGAGCTGTTCGGGGGCGGCGGCGGGGGCAGCGCCTTGGGCGGGTCGGCGAAGAAGGGCTCGGGCGCGGACGCGAGCCGCAGCAGCGTGGGCGTCTTCGTGCTGACCTCGGCCGTGTACGCCTCGACGCCCTCGCTGGTCTCGCCGGCGTTCAGCGTGGCGGTCACGCGATAGAGGCCCGGGCGCGGGAACGTGCCCCCCGGGCAGATTTCGCCGAGCAGGACGGTGAACGAGGTGGAGTCGCCGGGCTTGAGCGCGCGGAACGCGTCCTTCGGCAGCCCACGCGGCGGATCCCCGGGGCAATCCTTGCTGTGGCCGTAAGGCCCGTCGACGTGGAACGAGAGCATCCAGGGCCGCAGCGCGACGACGATCGGCCGGAGCCCCGCGTTTGTCGCCTTCACCGTCACCGAGGCTCCACGCGGCGTGGTCACGTCCTTGAACGCGTCGGCCGTGAGCTCGAGCCTGCCTGCGCGCTCGTCGACGACCGACGCGGGCGCGGCGGGCTTGCCGTCGGCCGGCTTGGGCGCGTTCGCGTTCGTGTTCGTGGCCGGCGGAGGCGGCGGCGGGCTCTCGCCGAGCACGATCGCGGGCGCGCGGAGCTCGGGCTGGGGCGCGACCGTGGCCTCGCGCTCGGTGCTCTCGGCGGCGAAGGGCGGCGCGGGGGGCTTCTTCGTGAACTTCTTCGGCGGATCCCAGCCGAACTTCGCGTGCAAGGTGACGCCCGGCCGGAGCGCGGCCGCGGCCTTGCCGAAGCAAAAGAGCTTCGGATCGAAGGGCTCGACGTACGACTGCCCCGGGCCGAGCAGGAGCGCTCGGCTCTCGGGGAAGCTCTGCGGGCGCAGCGCCTTCGGCAGCTCGCACGTCGTCGGCTTCTTCTCGCCCTCCACCTCGATCTCGAACCGGAGCAGCCGCGCGTCGGCGGGCACGCGGATCGGGACCGATCCGTCGTTGTCGATCCGCATCGTCCACGGCCCCGCCATCGTCGGCGCGATGATCCAGAGGCGCGCGGGCGTGGGCGGCAGCGGCGGCGGCGCGGGCGCTTTCTGGCCCTTGCCGGCCTTCGCGGGCGGCGCGGCGTGGGCGCTCGGCGCGAGCAGGCTTCCGAGGCAAAGGAGAGAGGCGAGGAGGGAAGCGCGCGAAGATCGCATCAGGGGCTCCGGCTGTCCGTCGAGAGGGGGGCTTTCCGCTTTCCTTCCGAGGGCGTCAACCTTAGCGTACAAACCCACGCCCGCATGCGAGGTCTGTACGCCACCGTGGACAAGGCCGCGCTCGACCGGCGCGGAGTCGACGTCATCACCTTCGCCGAGGCCGCGCGCGCCGCGCGCCCGGGAGGGACGTACGCGGTTGGCCTCTCGACGCCTCGAACGGAGGACAGATGAGCCTCGTCGCCATCGCGATCACGGCCGCCGTGGCCGCGTCCCTCGGCTACCTCGCGAGCCGGCGCCGCGAGCGCGAGGCGCCGGACGAGGGCAAGGCGCTCGACGACAAGAAGAAGCCGCCGCGCGCGCTGAAGGCGCCTGCGCCGGCGGATCCGCTCGCGGGGCTCACGCTCGCGCTCGGCGACGTCGTGTCGGCGGAGGGCGACGAGCGCTGGCTCTCGGGGGCCATCGTCGCGCGCGAGCAGGCGCTCGCCGCGGTGATCTTCGTGGCGCCGGAGGGCCTCGCGCACCACGTGGTGGTGCTCTTTCCGGGGGACGCGCGCAGGGTCCTCTGGCTCAGCCCGGCCTCGGTGGACACGCCACCCGAGCCGCCCGGGACGCTGGAGATCCGGGGCATGGCGATGCAACGCAGGAGCCGCTTGCCGGTGATGTTCGAGCGGCTCGGCCAGGGCACGCCGATGGTCGGCGCGTCGGGCATACTCGCCACGTACGAGGCCGGCGGTCGCGAGGTCGCGCTCGTCGTCACGAGTGAAGGCAAGACGCTCGCGTGGGCCGGGCGCCGCCTCGACGAGGACGAGTACGATCGCATGGGCCGCGCCGACGATGCGTCCTGATCAGGGGACGGCCTCGCGCATCTCCGAGACGAGCTGGATGATCGACAGGTTCGGGCTCGCGTTGCGCTCGAGGTACCCGAGCACGCGCAGCACGGACTCGTAACGTCGGGCGTCGATCACGGCCGCGCGTGGATCGGCGGCCACGCGGCCGCGCGCCGAGCGGGCGAGCGCCGCGCCGAGGGCGCGCAGATCGTCGCGCAGTTTCTCCTTGTCCTTCGTGTCGAGCGCCTCCGCGAGCGCCACCGCCGGCCCGAGATCCGGCGCCGCCACGGCCGCGAGCATCGACGCGACGAACTCGTCGCGCGCGGCCGTGCGCTCCGCGTCCGCGAGCTCGAGCGCCGCTCCTGCGCTGCCTGCGGCGAGCTCGATCGCGAGGTCCTGCTTCCCCGCCGGCGTCCCCTTCGCCTGGAGGATCTCGTGCAGCACCTCGTCCGAGAGGGGCCCGAAGCGCAGCTTCAGCGTGCGGGAGCGGATCGTGTCGAGCATGCGATCGGGCCGCGACGTGAGCAGCACGAAGTGTGTCCCTTGCCGCGGCTCCTCGAGCGTCTTCAGGAGCGCGTTCGCGGCCGCGACCGTGATCTCCTCGGCCCTGCGGATGATGAAGATCCGCGCGCGTCCCTCGTGGGGCGGGTAGGCCGCGTGGGGGAGCACGATGCGCCGGATCTGCTCGATCGAGATCCCTTGGACCTCCTCATTCTTCTTGTCGAGCGTCGCCGGCGGGTAGAGCCCGCGCTCGACGAGGATCACGTCCGGGTGCTTCGGCACCTCGGGGCGCTCGGTCGAGAGCGTCACCGCGCGCTGGCAGGCGTCGCAGCGGCCGCAGCCGAGCGTGTCGCCGCCCGTGCACACGAGCGCCTGCGCCAGCGCGAAGGCGACCATCTCCTTGCCCACGCCGTCGGGCCCCTCGAAGCGGTAGGCGTGGTGGACGCGCCCGCTCTCGAGGGCCCGCACGAGCGTCCGGATGGCCTCGTCCTGGCCGAGGATGCGCGAAAACGGCACGCGCGAGGCCTAGCACGGAGGGCCGCCGCGTTGAAGTGCGCTCGGTCGTACGAGACAGCAACACCATTTTTTGATACTTTCCCAGGTGAGGGAATTTTCTTTCCGCACCCAAAGGAGACGTCATGCGCTGCTCGTCTCGTGCTGCTTTGCTCGGCGCGCTGGTGGTCCTCGCGGGGGGCTCCGCATCCGGCCGCGCCGGCGCCGACACCTGGCCGATCGCGCGCCATGACGCCGCGCGCACCGGCGCCTCGGCGGGCCACGTGCCCGTCGTCGAGCCCGTCGTCACCTGGCGCGTGTACATGGGCGGGCGCCCGACGGGCCGCATCACACGGTTTGGCCTGGCGAACCCCCAGACCTTCGTCGTGGCCGTCGGCGGCAGGTTCGTCGCCAGGCACGCCGTGTCGCAGGTGACGCTCTGGAAGAGCGAGATCCTCGGCGTCGGCTCGGTCGAGGCGTTCGCCGATCTCGACGGCGACGGCCAGCGCGAGGTCGTGGTCCGCACCGAGACGCGCGTGCACGTCCTCGACGGCGGGACCGGCGTGGTCCGCTGGAGCTCGCCGCTCGGCGAGTTCCGCGCGCCCGCGGCCGCCCGCGTGGTCGACCTCGACGGCAATGGTTTGTCCGACGTCTACATCGACGAATGCACGAGCTGCGCGACGCCCGGCGCCATGGCGGCCGGCGCCTTCTCCTTCGCGGCCGGCCTCGGCGCGCCGAGCGTGCTGTGGAAGCGCCCGGCGAACACATCGCCGCCGCCCTCCCACAGCGGCACCGATACCCTCGTCGACCTCGACGGCGACGGCCTGCCCGAGGTCGTGCTCACCTCGCCGGCCGAGATCGTGATCCTCCGCGGCGACGATGGCCAGACGATCACGACGCTCGGCGCGCCCGGCGCTTCGGACAAACCTTTCTCGCAGGCTTACGCGCTCGCGGCCGAGATCGACGGCTCACCCGGCAAAGAGCTCGTCATCGTGCAGCCGCACGGCCAGGTCGCGGCGAAGGTCGGCCCGCCCGGGATCACGGTGTTCGACTTCGATCCGCAGTCGAAGACCGGATCGCTGCTCTTCCAGCGCAAGGCGGCCGGTTATGACGCCGAAATGGTCGCGCTCGCCGACGTGGCCGCGGATCTCGACGGCGACGGCGTGGACGAGCTCGTCTTTTCGCACCACGCGTCCGGCGCGCCCACGTTCACCACGGAGATCCTGAAGGGCGCGGCGGGCGCGACCGTCGCCACGCTCCCGGGCGCGCGCTTCGAGGGCGCGGCCGATCTCGGCCTCGCCGCCGGGGCGGAGCTCGTCGTCGCGACGGCCGAGGGGCTCTCCGTCCACCATTTCGACGGCAATACCCTCGTGGCCCTGGCCGGCCCCATCCCCGAGGTGCGCGCCCATTTGATGCCCGACCCGGCGCGCGCGCAGCGGGGCCCGCTCGCGCAGCGCCTCGCCGTGCTCCCGCGGCCTGGACAACCCTCGGCCCTCCTCGTCGGGAGGCCGAAATCCGAGCTGCCCTACGATATCCTCGAGGACCCCCACACCTTCCGGGACATCCAGGCGTACACCCTCGACGCCGCCGGGCCGAAGAAGGCCGGGGAGCACGTCCCGCTCGTCGGTGATATCACCGGTGTTTTCACGGCCGATTTCTCCACGCGGCCCTATCCCCAGGTCGCCGTGGGCACGACCGCGGGCATGGTCGTCGCGCTCTCGCAGGCCTTGAAAGGGACGAACGGCGTCGTGTTCTGGGGCGGCAAGGCGACGGGTTCGCTCGTCGGTGGTGGCCTTCAGCCGAGCGGGGGCGCGCAGGGCGGGCCGCTCGTCGGCGGCGACGACGCCGGGCCCTTCGTGGTCCTGCCGGGCTCGCCGCTCGGCCTCTTCGTCGGGGAGACACGCTTCGCCTCGCTCGTCGTCCCGCCGCTGCCGCGTTTCGTGCAGCCGGGCATGCACGCGGCGAGTATCCTCGACCTCGGCTCGCTGGGGACGGCCGTCGTCGGCGTCGAAGGAAACAACCTCGTGGCGCGCCGCTCGCAGAATGGCGCCCCCCTCGGCGCCGTCGACCTCGGCCCCGGCGCCCCCCACGGCACGCCGCTGCCGCTGCGCGTGGCGGGCCAGGCGGCCCCGCGCGTCGGCCTCGACTGGCGGACCTCGGGCGTGCAGATCGTCCAGTCCGCGGTCGATTTCGGCACCGGCAGCCTCGTTTGGCAGGGCAATCCATTGCCCTTCGGCGGCTTCTTCGGCTCGAGCGTCGGTGATCTCGACGGCGACGGGACGGACGCGTGGTATTCGATGAACGACGGCCTGAACACGCGTGACGCGGCGAGCGGCGCCGTCCAGACGACGCCCGGCGATGGCATGTGGTATTCGCTCCCCATGCTCGCCTCGTTCCAGGGCGGGCCCGGGCCCGAGCTCCTGCTCCAGGCGGGCGCGTCCTCGCCGCGGCTCCTCCAGGCCGACCTCGGCATTGCGTGGCAATCGGAGAGCCCCGAGCAGGTCAATGGAATGGCCGGCGCCCGCGTGGTCTGCGGCGACGCGCCCCGCTTCGTCACCCCGGCCGTCCTCTCCCCCACGCTGCGCGCCTTCGACGGCGCGACCGGCGCGCTGCTCGGCGCGCGCGCGCTCGCCGGCGGGGGCACCTTCCCCTCCGCGGACGCGGCGATCGCCGCGGGAGAGCGCCCGGGTGTGCTCTCGAATGCGACCTCCGTCGCCTCGCTCGGCGCGGGCGGCCCGGCCATCCTCGCCGGATCCACGGATGGATACCTCTATGCCCTCGACGCCTGCACCCTCGATTTGCGCTGGTCGAAGTTCCTCGGCGGCTCGGTCGCCGAGCCCGTCGTGGGCGACACCGACGGCGACGGCGCGGACGAGATCCTCGTCGGCGTCGCGGACGGCTACGTCCACCACATCGACGTGCCCGGCTGCGCGTCGCCGCCCTGGATCTCGTTTGGCGAGACAGACGACGGCCCGCCGGACGCCCCGCACGTGATCAAGCCCGGGGAGCCGGTCACGATCACGTTCGCGAAGGTCTCCGAGGCCGTGAGTTACGAATACGCCCTCGTCGGCCCGGACGAACAGCCCCTCTGGTCCCCGGCCTACAGGCCCGCTCCGGGGAGCTCGGCTTCGATCGACCTCACGGGGATCCTCGCCGCGCGCCCGTACCGCGTGGCCGTGCGCGCGATCGGCCCGAACGGCGCGAGCCCCGACGTCTTCAGCCGTCCCCTCGTGGTCGCGGACGCGAATGGGCCCACGCTCGGGGCCGCGGCGACGGCCGTGGGCGCGGCCCTGCACCTCTCTCTCGAAGCGAAGGACGACCTCGCGCTCGACCATTGGATCGTCCGGATGTCCGAGGCAGGCGCGGCGAACGACGAGGCGCTCGTCGTCGGCGAAGGCCTCTTCGACGGCCCCGCGGGCAAGGCCGAGCTCGACGTCGCGGCGCCCCCCGAGCTTCATGGCGAGGACGTCGTCCTTCATATCTCGGTGCTCGACTCGGGCGGAAACCTCGCGCTCGCCTCGCTCGTGGTTTCCCTCGATGACGAAGGTCGCCCCACGCATATCGATCCGCCCGTGATTTTGCCTCCCGGCGCCGCGGCCACGCCGTCCGGCCCCACCACATTCGGCGGCTGCGGCGCCTCGGGCCACGCGCCCGGCGCGTCCGCCCTCGTGGTGGCGCTCGGGCTCGGCCTAGGCGGCCTCTTCCGTCGCGCGCGCCGGCGCTCGAGCGGGCCCCGCTGAGCGGGCGCACCCGCGTCTGCGGGGGCCCGCCCGCTGGGCAAGCGTTGCCCAATTGAATTCGTGGACAGCGAGAGGCGAAGGGCATGCGGGGACAAAGCTCCCCGCATCTTTCGTGAGATCACGCGTCATTCGAGGCTGCCTCGTGGCACGACGATGGCAGTGGCCCCGGGCATGAAGAGTATCTCCAAGGCGCTCTCGCTCGGTTTTTCCTCGGCTCTCCTTCTTTGCGTGCTGACGACCCCGGGAGACGCGCGGGCGCTCGAATTCTCTGGATACGAGTGGGACCTCAAGGACAGCGGCAGCTCGCGGGTCGGCCCCGGCCCCAACACGTTCGAAGCGAGCAACGTCTCCGTCGACGCGCAGGGGCGACTTCACATGTTGATCCGCCGCATCGGCGGCGTCTGGACCTGCTCCGAGATCATCATGCGTGAATCCATCGGATATGGCACGTACAGGATGGTCCTCGGGACCCCGCTCGACAATTTCCACTCGCAATCGGTGCTCGGCTTCTTCACGTGGGACGACGCCGCCGAGCCGCTCTACAACGAGATGGATATCGAGATCGCCGAGTTCGGGAACACCGGCAACAACCTGTTCCACACGGTGCAGCCGACCACCCGCTCCTTCAACCTGGGGGGCAGCGCCTGGTCCCGGAGCGAGCACACGTTCGTCTGGTCGCCGGGCAGGGTGGATTTCTCGAGTGTCCCCCTCGGCGGCGGCGGGAGCGTGGTCACCTCGCGCTTCACCACGGGCGTGCCGACGCCGCGGGCGACGACGTTCCCGCGTATCAATTTCTGGCTCAAGGACGGCCGGAAGCCGAGCGGGGTGCGGACGCAGCTCGAGGTCATCATCGACCGCGTCGAGTTCATCCCGCTTTGAGTTGGTTAACGACCGAGGTATCGCGTCTCGCCGACGTCGAGGATCCAGAGCTTCTCCTCGGCGCCCCCCTCGGCCTGCCAGGCTGCGCGCGCGCGCTCGGGCGGCTCGCCGACAGGCTCGTCCGTCAGCTTGAACGTCCCCCAATGCATGGCCACGAAATGCTTCGCGCCGAGCAATCGCGCGGCCGACGCGGCCTCCTCGGGCCCCATGTGCTGCGGCTCCATGAACCAGCGCGGCTCGTAGGCCCCGATGGGCAACATCGCCCAGTCGATCGGCCCCGCCCGGCGCCCGATCTCCTCGAACGTATCCCAGTACGCGGTGTCCCCCGAATGATACGCGCTCCCTTCGGGCCCCCGGATCACGTATCCGCCCCAGAGCGCGTCATTCCGATCCCAGGGAAAATGCATCGACCAGTGTCGCGCCGGCACGAGCGTGATTTCGAGACCGCCGATCCCCGTCGTCTCCCACCAGTCGAGCTCCACGACCTTCGCCGACGCCCCCGCCGCCTTCAGGAATCGTGTATTGCCGAGCGGCGCCACGTACGTCGGCCGATCGCCGAGCCGCTCGATGCTCCACGGGTCGAGGTGATCGCGGTGGTTGTGCGTGATCACGACGATGTCGATCGGCGGCAAATCCTGCCAGGGGATGCCCGGCGCGACGAGGCGCTTCATCGGGCCGATCCGCTCGCCGAGCACCGGGTCGAAGAGGATGTTCTTCTTGCCCAGCGTGAGCAGGAAGCTCGCGTGCCCGATCCAGCACAGGCTCGGCGCGGGGCTCCGCACGAGATCGGCGTCGGGAGCGCGGCTCGGCGTGACGAACCCGCCCGGGTCCTTGATTCTTTTGCCCTTCAGCGGATCGAGGACGCGCCAGCGGAAGAGCTCGGCGGGGCCGCGGCGAGGCTGGGTGGCGAGGTGATCGAAGCGGCCCACGGGACCTCCCCTTCTTCGTCCGTCTCAGTTCACGATACGCAGGCTCTTGCCGACGAGGAGCTCGTTGTGGCTGCCCACGCGGTAGCCGGCGAGATCGAGCGTGACGTACTTGAACCCGTGCTGCTTGCCCGCCGCGACGATCGCGTCGCGGATCGCGGGCTCGGCCGCGCGGGGCAGCTCGGCGAGCGCGAGCTCGATCCGCGCGATCTCGCCGTGGTAACGCACGCGCACCTGGCGGAAGCCGAGCTCCTTCAGCGCGGCCTCGAAGCCGCCGATCTGCGAGAGCCGCTCGCGCGTCACGCTCGTGCCGTAGGGGATGCGGCTCGACAGGCAGGCCGCCGCGGGTTTGTCCCATATCGGCAGCCCCATCGCGGCCGCGCCCGCGCGCACGTCGGCCTTCGTGAAGCCGAGATCGACGAGCGGGCTCACGACCCCGGCGAGCCGCGCCGCCTCGAGCCCCGGGCGGTAATCGCCGAGATCGTCGACGTTCGTCCCGTTCAGGATCGCCGCGAGGCCCCACTCGGCCCTCTTCTGCGAGGCGATGCGGTAGAGCTCGGACTTGCAGTGGAAGCAGCGGTCCGGGTTGTTCGCGACGTAGCCGGGGTCCTCGATCTCGTTCGAGCTGACGAGGCGATGATCCGCGCCGATCGAGCGAGCGACCGCGATCGCCTCGTCGTGCTCGCCCGGCGCGAGGCTCGGCGAGACGGCCGTCATGCCGATGGCCCGAGGCCCGAGCGCGGCGTGCGCGGCCGCGAGCACGAACGCGCTGTCGACGCCGCCGGAGTAACAGACGAGGACCGAGCCGAGCTCGACGAGCCGCGCCCGCAGGCGAGCGAGCTTGTCCTCGATGGCAGGTGTTTCAGCCATGCCGAGGGGGTGTACCACGCCGTCAATCGCCGGGAGGGGACGGGGCCTGCTTTTCTTCGGCCTTCTCCGGCGCGCCGGCCGCGGCAGGCTCGGCCGCCGCCCCGGCTTCCGCCTTCGCGCCGTCGGGTTTGGCCTCGGCCGAGGGCGCCTTCGGTGTGTACTCGAACACCTGCAGGTTCGGTTCGAGCAGCTTGAAGACGCCCTTCTGCACGTCGTCGCCCATCTGGCCGGTGATCACCGCGATCCAGTGGGGGTGCGTGTTCGCGGCCTGCTCGAGGCGGTTCCACATGCGTGGCCTCAGGCTCACGCGTGCGCCTCGTTTGCCGAAATCGACGTTGAACTCCTTCCAACCGTTCTTGTCCGTGGTGACCTCGGTGGGGAGTCGGTTGATCTTGATGGTGACCTCGAGCTTGCCGACGAGCGCCATACGAGCCTCCACGCCCCGGGACGGTGCCCAAATCGGGGCCGGAATACAAGTCGTGCTCGCCTCGCACCGACGTACTTGCGGCAGAAGCCCGGATCGGGCGACGCTTGGGGCCTCTCATGAACCGCACCTCGCTTGGAAGGTCCGTGGCGCTCGTCGCTGCTCTGGGGGCGTCCGTCGCCCTCGCTGGTTGCTCGGACAACCGCCTGCCGCCCGTCCCCGTGCCGAAGGCGGAGATGAAGAGCCAGCTACCGAAGTGGTACCCCGAGAAGGCCTGGACCGCGAAGGAAGGCCAGAGCCAGATCTACATCGAGGGCAAGATCGTCTTCGAGACGGGCAGCGCCACCATCCGCAAGTTCGGCGAGAGCGAGAAGGTCCTGAAGACGTTGCTCGCGTTCGTCAACGATCACCCCGAGGTCACGCGCCTGCGCATCGAGGGGCATACGGACGACAAGGGCGAGGAGGACAAGAACGCGGAGCTCTCCGCCCGACGCGCGCTCGCCGTGTGCAACTGGCTCGTCGACAACGGCGTGAACCACCTGCGCCTGATCGCCGTGGGCTTCGGCGAGACGAAGCCGATCGCGCCGAACGAGCTCGAGATGGGCCGCGCGGAGAACCGCCGCACCGAGTTCCACGTCGCCGAGGTCGACGGCAAGGCCTTCCTCGGCAAGGACCCGACCGCCGGCGGCATGGTGCTCGACGTGCCGAGCCTCGAAGAGCGCAAGGCCGAGGAAGAGGCGCGCAGGAAGCCGGTCGTCGCCACCGTGCCGACCTTGAAGTGGAAGCCCACGGGCAACGAAGTGAAGAAGGTCGACAAGAAGCAGATCTCGCTCGACCCGACCCAGAAGAAGGACGGGGACAAGAAGTAGATCGCGCTCCCCTCTCCACGGAGTGGAGAGGGGTTGGGGGTGAGGCTCAAGGCCCCAGGTGCCGCGCGGCCGGATCCTTCGTGCGGTACCTGTCCAGCAGCGCCTGCGTCTCGCGCAGCGACTGCCAGTAGTCGAGCACGTTGCCCTTCGGCGTCGCGTACTCGAGGAAGAGGTTGTCGTCGGTGGAGACGATCGGCTCGCCTTCCGTCTCGGCGACGAACCTGTCGAGGTCCTCGCCCGAGGCCACGAGCTCGTCGAGCAGCCCCGGCAGCGTGGCGCCGCCGAGCGTCTCCTGGATGGCGGGCAGCTTCGCGAGGCGATCGAGCTCGGCGCGCGACGCGACGAGGGGCCGCTCGCTCGCGACGAGGATGCCCTGTGATCCGCCGACGAAGAGCGCGACGTGCGGGAAGACCTCGCGCAACGTGCGCACGATGGCGGCGAGCTCGCGCCTGCGGATGTGGTGGAGCTGCACCCACTGCTGGAGGATGCCGCCCTCGGCGAGGCGGGATCGTACGAGCTCGTAGAACTCGCGGCTGTAGAGGCTCGCGGCGCCCGCGAACCACACGCTCGTGAGCTCCATCGTCACGAGGTCGTAGCCGCCCGGCGAGACGAGCAGGTGGTTGCGGCCGTCCTCGAGCGCGAGCACGGTGCGCGGATCGTCGAGCGCGCCTCGCGCCGGGCCCGAGAAATACTTCCGCGACGCGTCCACGATCGCCGGCGAGATCTCGGCCACCTCGATGCGCTCCCACGGGTAGCCGGCGATCGTGCCGAGCGTCGTGCCCGTGCCGAGGCCGATGACGAGCACGCGCTTCTCCGTGCCGCGGAGGAACATCGAGGGGAAGTGCGCGAACCTGCGCTGCGCGGCCATCTCCGGCCCGTCGTCGCCCTGGAACTTGCCGTTCGTGTAGAGCGTGAGCACCTCGCCGCGCCGCGCGACCGTGGTCACGCCGCCGTGCACGTCCTCGCGCACCATCTCGATCCGATCGGGCGGCGGGCCCGCGGAGAAGTACACGTTCGCGCCGTTCGTCATCCGCGCCATGTCCCAGCGCGGCAGCACGACGACGACGACGATCGCGGCCGCGGGCAGCGCGAACCGCGACGCTGGCGACCCCTTCTCCCCGCCCGCCACGCGTGACGCGAGCACCGAGGCCATCGCGAGCGCCACGACCACGCCGATCAGCGTGCCCTGCGAGCCGAGCGCCGGCAGGATGAAATAACCCGTGACGATCGAGCCGAAGATCGTGCCGACCGTGTTCACCACGGTCAACCGCCCGACACGCGCGCCGACGTCGCGCATCGACGCGACGCGGTGGAGCAGCAGGGGGAACGTCGTCCCGAGGAAGACCGTCGGCACCACGAGGATCAGGAGCGCGGCGAGGGCGCGGACGATCTCGCGTCCGGCCCACGAGTGCACGTGTTTGCCGGCGAAGAGGAAGAGGCGCGGCAGCTCGGCCCAGAGCGGCATCGTGACGGCGAGCGAGATCGCGGCGGCGCCGAGGCCAAGCGCGAGCGCGCGATCGCCGCGCTTCTCGGCGAGGGCAGGGGAGCGCGCCGCGCCGATCGCCAGGCAGACGAGGAAGACGGCGAGCATCAGGCCAAACGCATACGCGCTGTTGCCGATGAGCAACGCGAGCAGGTGCGTCTCCACGACCTCGGCCGCGAACACGATGAAGCCCGAAGCGAACGCGAACACGAGCGCCGTCCCCTCGCGGTAAGCACCGTGCTCCGCGGCGGGTGCCGGCTCCTTCGTGCGCTCCGCCTTGGCTTCGTTCGTCTCGTTCGTCTCGCTCTGCGCGGCCGCGGGGCCACGTCGGCCCACGACGATCGCGGTCACGCCGATCGTCACGTTCGCGAGCGCTGCAGCCCAGATCGTGCCTCGTACGCCGAGCGCGGGCAGCACGAGGTAGGCGCTCGTCAGCGCGCCCATCGCGCCGCCGGCCGTGTTGATGGCGTAGAGGAACGAGAGGCGGCGCCGGCTCTCGGCGCCCACCTCGCCGGCGACGACGCGTGAGAGGATCGGGAGCGTCGCGCCCATCGCCACCGTCGGAACGATCACCACGAGCGCGGTGAGCGCGCCGCGCGCCGCGGTGAGGATCGCGAGTGAGCCCGGGGCCCGCTGCGCCACGTGGACGTACGCCGCGGTGAGCGCCTCGAGCGCGGCGGGCGAGGCGGCGACGACGAGGCCGACGACGATCTCCAGCACCCCGTAGGCGACGAGCGGGCGCTCGATCCGGCTCGCGCGTTTTCCGCCGAGGTGCGCGCCGAGCGCGAGGCCTGCCATGAACGCGGCGAGCACCGTGCTCACGGCGTACGCGGTCGCGCCGAAGACGTAACCGAGCAGCTTGCCGAACGCGACCTCGTAGAGCAGCCCGGTCGAGCCGGAGACGAGGAAGAGCGTCACGACGAGGGAAAACCGAGGGCGCACGCCGCGGACGATAGTCGAAGGGGCCGGGAGCGCACGGCGCGAAAAACGCATCGGCGTGGATCCCGGCGCGCGTGGCCCGGGGTATCCTCGGCGCGATGCGTGGCCCCGTGATCGAGCTCGAGAACGTCGCCGTCCGTTACGGCGACTGCTGGGCCGTCCGATCCGCCACGGTCAAGCTCGAGCCCGGCGTGATCCACGCGATCCTCGGGGAGAACGGGGCCGGCAAATCCACGCTGCTCAAGGCGGCGGTGGGCCTCGCCCCGCGTGTCTCGGGGGACGTGCGGATCGAAGGAAGTGCCGCGGCGATTGGCATGGTGCACCAGCACTTCATGCTCGTCTCCGCGTTCACGGCGCTGGAGAACCTCGTCCTCGGGCATGAACCTACGCGCTCGTTCGGTCGGCTCGACCTCGCTCGTGCGCGGCTTGAGGCGAGCGCGCTCATGGAAAAGACGGGCCTCCGGGTGGACCTCGACGCGTGCACCTCCGACCTCGCGGTCGGCGAGCGCCAGCGCCTGGAGATCCTGCGCGTGCTCTACCGCGGCGCCCGCGCGATCCTGCTCGACGAGCCGACCGCGGTGCTCTCGCCGCTCGAAGCGGAGGAGCTCTACACGACGCTCGGCGCCCTCGCCGAAGGAGGCGCGACGATCGCGGTGGTCACGCATCGTATGGACGAGGTCCTCCGCTTCGCTGGCCACGTGACCATCATGCGGCGCGGCAGGACCGTGCTCACGCGGCCGATCCTCGTGGACGAGCGTGAGGATCCGCAGCGGCTCGAAGACGAGCTCACGCGGGCGATCATGGGCGGAGAGCCGCCGCCCGAGGCGAGCCCGCCTGCGCTCTCGGACGAGGCCGAGGTCGCGCTCTCCCTCGAGGACCTCGTGCTCGTCGACGCCGCGGGCAAGCGTGTGCTCGACGGCCTCTCGTTCACCGTGAAGAAGGGCGAGATCGTGGGCGTCGCGGGCATCGAGGGCAACGGGCAACGCGAGCTCGTCCGCGCCATCGCGGGGCTCGAGCCGGGCGCGGCGGGGTCGATCGTCCTCGGCGGCGCGCGCCTCTTGGCCGCTCGATCCGCGGAGGAGCTCCGCGCGCGTCGCCGCGCCATCGCCGTGGTGCACGAGGATCGCCACGCGGACGGGCTCATGCTCGACGCGTCCACGGGGGACAACCTCGTGCTCGGTGAGCTCGGCGAGATCGACGGCCCCGTCGCGGAGGCTGCGCTCGTCACGCGGCGCATCGAGCGCTTCGGCGTGAGCCCTCCCGATCCTGCGCGGCGCGTCGGTGATCTCTCCGGCGGCAACCAGCAGAAGGTCGTCGTGGCGCGCGCGCTCGATCGGATCGAGGCGAGCCCCGAGCGCGCGCTCGTCGTCCTTGGACAGCCGACCCGCGGCGTCGACGTCGGCGCGGCGTCGACGATCCATGGCCACGTCGTCAAGGCTGCCGGGATGGGCCTCGGCGTGCTCGTCGTGAGCGCGGACCTGCACGAGCTCCGGCGCCTCTCGCATCGCATCCTCGTCTTGCACCGCGGCCGCATCGTCGCCGACCTCCCGCCCCAGACCTCCGACGACGTCATCGGCCGGGCCATGCTCGGCATGGAGGACACGTGAAGGGCCTTCGTGCGCGCGTGCTCCTCCCGATCGTCCTCTCGATTGCGGGCGGCGTCCTCCTCTTCAACCTCATCGCCTTCGCGTTCGGACAAGCGCCGGCCGCGGCGCTCCGCCTCGCGTTCGAGGGCACGTGGGGCACGCCGTATGGCCTTGGACAGGTCCTCTTCAAGGCGACGCCGCTGCTCTTCACGGGCCTCGCGTTCGAGATCGCGCTGCGCGCTGGCCTCTTCAACATCGGCGCCGAGGGCCAGCTCGCGCTCGCGAGCCTCGTCGGCGCGCTCGTCGCGTCGAGGCTGCCTGCCTCGCTTCCCATGCCGATCGCCTTGCCGATCGCGCTCGCCTCGGCTGCCGCGGTCGGCGCGCTCGTCGCGTTTGTCCCTGCGATCCTGCGCGCGCGCCGCGGCGTGCACGAGATCATCACGGCGATCATGGTCAACCGCATCGTGGACGCGGTCTTGCCGTGGACCTTCTCCACGGTGCTCGGCTCTGCGTCGCTCCGCACCGCGGACATCGCGCCTGGTGCGGCTCTCCCGCGCCTCGATCGTGTCGCTCCCTCGCTCGCGGGCAGCGCTGCGAGTTTTGCTTTCCCTCTCGCGGTCGTCACCGTCTTCGTCGGCATGGCCTTGCTCGAGCGCACGCGGCCTGGCCGTGAGATCCGCTGGGTCGGCCTTCGCCCCGAGGCTTGCCGTGCCGAGGGCATCGACGTCGAGCGGCGCTTGCTGCTCGCGATGCTCCTCTCCGGCGCCATCGCTGCGCTCGCCGTCTCCTCCACCGCGCTCGGGTACAAGGGGTATTACGAGCTCGGCCTTGGCGCGGGCGCGGGCTGGAGTGGCATCGCGGTCGCCATGCTCGGCCGTGGCAAGGCGATCGGCATCGTGCTCGCGGCGATCTTCCTCGGCACGCTCGAGCAAGCCGGCCTCGTGGTGAACGCGCGTGTCCCGAAGGAGGCCATGGACGTCCTCGAGGCGACGCTCATCGTCCTCGTCGCGGTCGCGAGCCGCGTCGCATCGAGGCGCGTGCCCGTCGCGAAGGACGAGCCCGAGTCCCCGAACGACAAACCCGTCTCCACGCCAGCTTCGGAGGAGGCCCGCTCGTGAGCTCGATCCTCTCCCTCGGCATGCTCGCCGAGTCGCTCCGCATCGCCGTGCCTTACACCTGTGCTGCGATCGGCGGCGTCTGGGCCGAGCGCGCGGGCGTCATCCAGATTGGCCTCGAGGGCATCCTCCTCACGGGGGCGTTTACTGCGGTCGCCGTCACGCACGCCACGCAGAGCCCCACGCTTGGCCTCGTCGCGGCGATCGGCGCGGGCGTCCTCCTCTCGCTCGGCCATGGCCAGCTCACCGAGCGCGCGCGAATCCACGCGGTCATCAGCGGCATCGCCTTGAACCTCCTCGCGCTCGCGGCGACCCGCATGGGCCTTCGCGCCCTCTACGACAGCGCCTCGAACTCTCCTGGCATCGAGGCCTTCCGCTTTGGCCCCACGGGCGCGACGGGTGGAGCGATGCTCCTTCGCGTCCTCCTCGATCCCGTCTTCTTCTGCGCGCTCGCCGCGGTCGCCGCGACCCCGTTCCTCCTCCGCAACACCCGCTTCGGCTTGCGCGTGCGCGCGGCGGGCGAGAACCCTGTCGCGGCTGCGAGTGTGGGCATCTCGGTCACGCGTGTCCGCCTCTCCGCGCTCGTGGTCTCCGGCGCGATCTGCGCGCTTGGCGGCGCGCACCTCGCGTATGACCAGCAGCGCTTCGAGTCGGGCATGTCTGCGGGCCGCGGCTTCATCGCGCTCGCCGCGGTCGTCGTCTCTGGCTGGCGAGCTGGCCGCGCGGCGCTCGCGTGCCTCGCGTTTGGCGTGCTCGAAGCGCTGCAGATCGTCCTCCAGGACGACGCGCGCAAGACGGCGATCGGCGACCTCATCCAGACCTTGCCCTACGTCGCGACGTTGCTCGTGCTCGCGCTCGCGCCGCGTCGCGCGGGCTCGCCGGAGGGGCTCGGGAAACACGCGACGGAGTAGGCCGCTCGAGGCGCGGGGACGGGCGCAAGAGGGGCCGCCCGCGTGTCACGATCCTCCTTGAACGCGTGGAAGCCACCCCCGGCCATGTGTGGGGAGCTCCTCGAACGTGTTCGAGACACCCGATGCAGCGTGCGGGGATGGTCTTGCGCGCGTGCGAGAGCGGTCTCGCACACCTGATGGTGTCCCTCGAACGCGTGGAAGCCACCCCGGGCCATGTGTGGGGAGCTCCTCGAACGTGTTCGAGACACCTTCCACAGAGTGTGGGGAGCTCCTCGAATGCGTTCGAGACACCCTCTACAGAGTGTGGGGAGCTCCTCGAACGCGTTCGAGGCATGTCGTGCAGTGGGAAAGTGACGCTCAGGAGCTGGTCGCCGTCACGGGACGGAGGAGCTCCGTCAGGTCGACGCTCGGGGCCGGGTGCCCTTGACGGACTCTCTGTCCGCGAAGCGTGTACAGACGCGCCCCGTGCTTACGTCGAAAGTGTTTCTCCTCGACGGTCCGTTCTTCCGATTGGGAGGCGCGATCGGAGATCACGACCGCGATGAAGTCCGTTCGGCTGAAGGCGTGTGACGTGAGCCGATCCCGCAGGTAGCTACGCAGGGCGTCGAGCGTCGTCTCCAGCTGTTCGAGGGCATCCGCGTGTTTCCTTCCCTTCATCTCGATCAGGAGCAGCGTTGCTCGCGTCTCCTTCGCGGGAGGCCTTTGCAGAACGAGGAGCAGGCGATCACAGCACCGATCACCCGCGAGCCCTACGGCTTTGCGGAAAGCCGAGCCGTCGAGGCGGAACCCGAGCGCGACCGTGTGGGCGGGCAGTCTTTGGATCGCGGCAGCGAGCCCATCGGCTTCGCACTTGCTTGGACCTTCGAAGCAGTCCCAGAGCAGCGCTTCAAGCACTCTCGCCAGCTCCGTCGTCAGCCTCGTCGAGGATCCGGTTGACCGTGACGCTCTCCTGGTTGGTCACCCGCGTGAACGTCGACCAGTTGATGGAGCCGCTCTCCTCGTCGTAGACGCTGGTGACGCTCCCATCCTTGTTGAACTGCCAGACGGCCACTTCGTCCGGTTTCACGTAAGCACCTGCGTTTTTCAACGCGAGCGCGTCCGCCACACGCGCCCGCTTCGCCTCGTCGAGGCGCGCGAGCTCGATGAGCGTGGACAGGCGGTCGATGATGTACGGCGAGTGCGTGATGAGCACGAGCTGGATCCCTTGGCGGATCATCAGCGCGAAGAGCTCGACGAGCTTCACCTGGGCTTCCGGGTGCGCGCTGAGCTCGGGTTCGTCGATGATCAAGAAGTCACCACGTTCGGCCGTTTCGAGGAAGAACTGGAGGCCGGCGAGTGACTTTTGCATCGAAGCGCATCCGGCGATCGGAATCGTGCTCGGGGCGTTCGCTTCTTGGGGCGTGAAGACGAGCGAGGCGCTGGGGTATTCGAACCTGAATCGTCCCCCGAGCACTTGTCCCGTGAGACGCACGAGCTCCGGATCCTCCCGTGACGAGGACGCACTTCGTGCCTGGGCGAATCCCAGAAGCTCACAGAACGCCTGCTGCCCCACGGACAACCGCATGCTTTGGCCGTGGAGGAGGAGCTGCACAAATTTCTGCGACAAGAAATCCCGCTCCACGGGCAGCACGCGCAGGCGCCGTATCCAGGCGAAGAGAAGGATCGCGAGTTGCTTTTGAACCGCCTCTCGCAGATCGGGACTGCTGAAGTTCGTGCTGACTAAGGGCTCGGCGTCCCCTTCGAGGAGCGTTGCCGAGAGCTGTCGGGGCGAGAGCTTCAACCGAAGGAGCAGATCCACCGGATACCGGACCAGCGCCTGCTGCGTGAGCGCGAGGCGTAACTGCGCTCGTTCGTCGAGCGTCGCCCCTACGAGCTTCTCCCCATCGATCCGATCCAGCCGGACCTCGACCTGCTCGGGCAACATCCGGAGTAGCTCCGAACGTCGAACCTCGAACAGGCTCTCCCCCGGCGTCTTCTCTACCTGCTCGACGATCTCGTTCGCGCGGTCCACGAGCAACCGTTCGACATCCCCCGTCGACCGCTTCTCGTTACGCCCTCGGCCGTACGAGTTCTTCAGCAACGCAAACAGCCCCATCGCCGTCCACGTCTTCCCCGTCCCGTTCTCCCCGATGAACACCGTCAGCGGCCGGACCTCGATCTCCGCCCGCTCGATCCGCCCGACCTTCTCGACAACGAGCTTCATCCCGGCCTCTGCCTCCTACCTTCCGCCCTCGCCCCCACCCGTCAACTCGGCCTCTCCCTCTTCCCCCAAAACCCCCAGAAGTCGCGGGAGTCCCTCCCGGAACGACGCGGGGGTAGGGGCGAAGAAAACGGGGCGTGGGTGGGGGGTCCTGCTGTTCGAGGGCCCGCAGGGCCCGAGTTCGGGGGGACCACCCAC